>NZ_KI911559.1:458498-759397 GCF_000515255.1 Rhodovibrio salinarum DSM 9154
GGCGCCGACGCCCGTTGTCTGCCGGAACGTTTCGATGCGCCGCTCCCGCCTCTTTGCCGTGCTCTTGATCGCTGTGCTGCTGGCCTTGGCCGGGCTGCCGGCGTCGCTGTCGCACGCGCCGCTCGGCTGGCTTGCGCCCGCGTCCGCCCAGGCCGAGGCGGGCACGCGGGGGCGCGTCACCGGCCTGCCGATTCCCCGTTTCGTCTCGCTGCGTCCGGATGAGGTCAATCTGCGCACCGGCCCGGGCCTGCGCTACCCGATCGAGTGGGTCTACAAGCGCGCCGGCATGCCGGTCGAAGTGATCGGCGAGTACGGGACCTGGCGTCAGATCCGCGACTGGGAGGGCGATACCGGCTGGGTCCACCAGGTGATGCTGCAGGCCGACCGCACCGCCCGGATCGTTGGCGAGCGTCCGCGGCCCCTGGTTGCCGAGCCGGATGCCGACGCGCCGCCGGTGGCCTTGCTGCAGCCGGGCGTGATCGCCGCGCTGGAGCGGTGCCGGGACCGCTGGTGCTATCTCACCGCCGGCGGCCACAGCGGCTGGATGCGCCGGGAAGCGTTTTACGGGGTCTATCCGGGCGAACGGGTAGCGGACTAGGAACCGAGAGCACTACTCGTCCAGCGTATCCAGCGTCCGTCGAAAGCGGTTGACGTGGCTTTTCTCCGCCTTGGCAAGCGCTTCGAACCAGCGGGCGACATCTTCGAAGCCTTCCGCGCGGGCGACCCGGGCCATTTCCGGATACATCGATTCCGATTCCCGCGCCTCGCCGGCGATCGCTGCCTTCAGATTGGATGCGGTGTCGCCGAATGGCTCGCCGCTCTCGGGGTCGCCCGCGTCCTCCAGGAATTGTAGCGTGCCATGGGCATGGCTGGTCTCGGATTCCGCCGTCGCCCGAAACACTTGGGCGACATCGTTATAGCCTTCCTTGTCGGCGTGCTGGGCGAAATACAGGTACCGCCGGTTGACCTGACTCTCGTGCGCAAAGGCAGCTTTCAGGTTGGCCTCGGTTTGCGAGCCCTTGAGCTTGCTCATGGGGAAGACGCCGGCGCGCTGTCTGGATCGGGCGAAGAGGAGGACGGTGTGGGCTAGCCGTTGCGCCTGACGCGCACGATCACATCGACCCGGTCGACGCGTGTACCATCCGGCGCCTGAGGCAGTTCCGCGAGGCGCACCTGCTCGCCGGGGATATCCTGCAGCGAGCCGTCGTCCTGGTAATAGAAGTGATGGTGATCGTGGATGTTGGTGTCGAAGTACGAGCGTCCCGGTTCGACCACCACCTCGCGCAGCAGGCCGACCTCGGTGAATTGGTTCAGGGTGTTGTACACCGTCGCCAACGACACCGGCAGATCGGCGTCCTTCGCTTCCTTGTGCAGCTGCTCGGCCGTGACGTGCTTGTCGTCGCCGTTGAACAGCAGCCGGGCGAGCGAAACACGTTGACGCGTCGGGCGCAGTCCCGCGCGCTTGACGCGTTCGGCCAGCTCGCGATCGGTGCCCCGGCGCGTGGCCTGCGTGCCGACAGGAGGTTGTGTGGTTGTCGTCACCGGATCCAGGTCCTTTGACCTAACTGCTGCGTGACGGCGTGAGCAGAACTCACCCCATTTATTCCTGACATCCTTTCCATATAATGCCAAGGAGATGCGTCAAAAAGGCCCGTGTCCGCAGGTTGTCCGGCAAAACCCAGCGGATGCGGCCGAATGTGCCGGAAATGCGCGCTCACGCGCGCTTGCCCGGCCGGACGCGATGGTGTAGGCGGATGTTGTCGCCGGGCGGTCACGTGTTAACGTGCCGTTCGGTCAGGCGTGGGCGGTCGGTCGACGGGCGGCGCGGGTCATCCGGTTGGCGGCCCTGGCGGAACGTGGTCCACGCGGCACACCGCTTGAGGGCAGGCGTCGGAGGTGTCCGGGCCGGAGACTGGATCGCGCGCACGCACGCTTTCATCGAAAACCCGATCTCGCGGCGCCGGCGCATGCGCCGACCGCCGCCAGCCTCCCGCGAGACGCGCGTGGCGAAGAACCCGACGCGCGGCCGCCGGCCGCCGCACCGCGGATCGCAAGGGGGCGCTGGGCCAACGCGGTCGGGACGTTCAAAGACAACACCCGGGGGCGGATAGCTACGTGAACGAGCGGAAGACCAGTTACGGGTACGAGGACCTGCTGAGCTGTGGCCATGGCGAGCTGTTCGGGCCCGGCAACGCCCGTCTGCCCCTGCCACCGATGCTGATGTTCGACCGGATCGACCGGATCACGGAAGAAGGCGGCAATCACGGCAAGGGCGAGGTTGTGGCCACCCTGGACGTCAAGCCGGACCTGTGGTTCTTCGGCTGCCATTTCGAGAGTGATCCGGTGATGCCGGGCGCCCTCGGCCTGGATGCGATGTGGCAACTGGTCGGCTTCTTCCTGGGCTGGATCGGCGCTCCGGGGCGCGGCCGCGCGCTGGGCGTCGGCGAAGTCAAGATGTCGGATCAGGTGCTGCCCACGGCCAAGCAGGTGGTCTACCGGCTCAACCTCAAGCGGGTGATCCGGCGCAAGCTGGTCCTCGGCATCGCCGACGGCACGATGGAGGTCGACGGCAAGACCGCCTACGAGGCCAAGGACCTGCGCGTGGGTCTGTTCACGCAGCCGGAGACCCAGGCACAGGGGGCGTAAATGCTGGGTCCGCCTTGGCGGTCGCAGCGACCTGACTTGCGCGGTACCGCGCTGAGGCACACGGTTCCGAGCAATCCGACCACGGAGCATCGATGCGACGCGTAGTAGTCACCGGTCTGGGCGTGGTTTCCAGCATCGGCAACAACAAGCACGAGGTCATGGAGTCGCTGAAGGCGGGTCAGCCCGGCATCACCTTTGCCGAGGAATACGCCGAACGTGGCTTCAAAAGTCAGATCCACGGCTCGATCAGTATCGACCTCGAGCAGCACGTCGACCGTAAGCTGCGCCGCTTCATGGGCGACGGCGCGGCCTACAACTATGTGGCGATGAACGAGGCGATCGCGGACGCCGGCCTGGAGAGTGGCGACGTCTCGAACCCGCGCACGGGTCTGATCATGGGCTCCGGCGGCCCGTCGACCTCGAATCAGGTGCAGGCCGCCGACATCGCGCGCGAGCGCGGCGTGCGCCGGATCGGCCCCTACATGGTGCCGCGCTGCATGTCGTCGACCAATTCCGCCAACCTGGCGACGGCGTTCAAGATCAAGGGGATGAGCTACTCGATCTCGTCCGCCTGCTCGACCTCCGCGCACTGCATCGGCTCGGCTTACGAGCAGATCCAGCTTGGCAAGCAGGACGTGATGTTCGCCGGTGGCGGCGAGGAACTGCATTGGACCCTGTCCATGCTGTTCGATGCCATGGGCGCCCTGTCGACGCACTACAACGACACGCCCGAGTCCGCCTCGCGCCCCTACGACAAGAACCGCGACGGCTTCGTGATCTCCGGCGGCGGCGGCGTGGTCGTGCTCGAAGAACTGGAGCATGCCCGGGCGCGCGGCGCCAAGATCTATGGCGAGCTGATCGGCTACGGCGCAACCTCCGACGGCGACGACATGGTCGCGCCCAGCGGCGAGGGTGGGGTGCGCTGCATGCGCCAAGCCCTGCACGGGCTGGGCAACAGCAGGGTCGACTACATCAATGCCCACGGCACCTCGACTCCGGTGGGCGACATCTCGGAGCTGCGGTCGATCCGCGAGGTGTTCGGCGAAGACCTGCCCGCGGTGACCTCGACCAAGTCCCTGACCGGACATGCTCAGGGGGCTGCCGGGGTGCAGGAAGCGATCTATTCGCTGTTGATGCTGGAGCACGATTTCATCGCGGCGTCGGCCAACATCGAAGAGCTCGATCCCGAGGCCGAAGGCATGCCGATCCTCACCGAGCGCAAGGACGCCGCAGGCTTGACGTGCGTGTTGTCGAACAGCTTCGGCTTCGGCGGCACCAACTGCTCGCTGGCGTTCCGCCGCTTCGAGGCGTAGCAGCCGACACCGCCTTGGCG
Source organism: Rhodovibrio salinarum DSM 9154 (assembly GCF_000515255.1). Taxonomy (NCBI): domain Bacteria; kingdom Pseudomonadati; phylum Pseudomonadota; class Alphaproteobacteria; order Rhodospirillales; family Rhodovibrionaceae; genus Rhodovibrio; species Rhodovibrio salinarum. The sequence continues at coordinate 462,478 of NZ_KI911559.1, forward strand.
GAACGCGGGACCTGCAGCGTTCTTACCGCGGGCGCCGGTCCCGGCGGTCGAGATGGGCGGCACGCCGTCGACAGGCGACCAAGATAACTCCCGCGCCGCCGGCGGCATCCGGACGGACGGGCGAAGGCATAGGAAGGACGAACCAGGATATGACGTCGCAAGGCGGAGTTCTGGCCGGCAAACGCGGCCTGATCATGGGGGTGGCGAACGAGAAGTCGATCGCCTGGGGCATCGCCAAGGCCGCCGCCGATCAGGGCGCGGAACTCGCCTTTACCTATCAAGCCGATTCGTTCGCCAAGCGCGTCCGCCCGCTGGCCGAATCGGTCGGCAGCGATCTCCTGGTGCGTTGCGACGTTTCGGATGATGCCGATCTGGATCGCGCCTTCCAGGAGATTGCCGAACACTGGGACGGGCTCGACTTCATCGTCCACGCGATCGCTTATTCCGATAAGACCCAGTTGAAGGGCCGCTACCTCGACACCACGCGGCAGAACTTCCGCCATACCCTGTCGATCTCGGCCTATTCCTTCACGGCCGTTGCCCAGCGCGCGCAGCCGCTGATGCGCGAGGGCGGAAGCCTGCTGACCCTGACCTACCTTGGCGCCGAACGGGTCGCGCCAAACTACAACGTCATGGGGGTCGCCAAGGCCGCGCTGGAGGCCAGCGTCCGCTACATGGCCGCCGACCTGGGGCCACGTGGCATTCGGGTTAATGCGCTCTCCGCCGGGCCGATGCGCACGCTGGCCGGCTCCGCGATCGCGGATGCGCGCTTCACCTTCCGCTGGTCGGCCGAACAGGCTCCCCTGCACCGCAACGTCGACCTGGAAGAGGTGGGCCAGTCTGCGCTCTACCTGTTGAGCGACCTGTCGGCTGGCGTGACCGGCGAGGTGCACCATGTCGACGGCGGTTACCACGCCATCGCCATGCCGCATCCCGATCGGGTGAACACCAAGAAAGAGTAGCGGCTTCCGCTGGGCGGTTGCGCCTGAGCAATCCGTCGGATTGTTGTATGTGGCGGGCGGCAATCGATGGCCTGTGCCACTGTCGCCACGAGTTCCCTCTACAGATCGTTTGGTATCAGGTCGGGGCGGTCGGTGATGATCGCGTCGACCCCCCAGCCGCGCAAGCGGGCTGCGGTGCCGCCGTCGTTCACGGTATAGGCCGCGACGGCCCAGCCAGCGTCCGTGACCTCCCGACTCTCCGCCGGTAAGAGATGATCGGCGGCCAGATGCAGGGAGACGCAGTCTAGCTCGCGCAGCACCTCGGACCAGCGCACCGGCCGGTTCTGCACGATCAGACCGCGCGGCAGCTCCGGTCCCTTGTCGCGGGCGGCTGCGAGACTGTCCCGCTGGAACGACGACAACAGCGGCTTGGGCCGGTCCTCGGGCCAGAGGTCGCGCACCGTGCGCACGGTTGCTTCCGCCGTTTCGCGTGCCGCGCCCGGGGCGGGCTTGATCTCCAGGTTCACCTGCAGATTCAGGCGGACCATCTCCGCCAGCGCCTCCGCCAGGGTCGGGATGCGCGTGCCGGCAAACGCCGGGTCGAAGGCCGCGCCGGCGTCCAATTCGGCTAGCTGCGTGGCGGTCCACTGATCCAGCCGTCCCGCGATCCCCTCGATCCGTTCCAGACTGACATCGTGGTGCAGCATCGGCGTGCCGCAGGCGGCCAGCATGACGTCCACTTCGACCCAGCGACAGCCGGCTTCAGCGGCCGCGCGCAGGCCAGGCAGGGTGTTTTCTGGCGCCAGCCCTGCGGCGCCACGGTGACCGATCACGGGCGGTAGGGCGATCCGCGGCGTCGGGGCATCCGGTACGGTGGCGAAACGGTCGGTCACCCGACTAGCCCTCGACGTCCTGGCGGATCATCTCGGCGATCCGTGGGGCCCCGGCGGACGCCGCGACGTGGTCCACGTGACCGCCGTCTGGACCCATCAGAAAAACGTAGGACTGGTGCTGCATCAGATACGCCCCGTGGTCCATCGCGGCATGGTCGGCGGCCGACATCTGCCCGTCGCCGTTTTGCGTGTCCTGTTGCGCGGCGGCGACCTCCTCCGGGTCCACCTTTTTATAGGACACGTGGTAGGCCTGCGCCGCTTGCTGGATGGCTTGCTTGTCGCCGGTCAGGCCGATCAGGCGGGGATGGAAATTGGCGACGTAGTCACGCATCCGCGCCACGTCATCGCGGGCAGGATCGATGGTGATGAACACCGGGGTTATCCGCTCCGCCTTGGCTGGGTGGTTGTCGGCGACGACGTCAAGGGCCTGGGACATCGCCTGCAGGGTCATCGGGCAGACGTCCGGGCAATGGGTGTAGCCGAAGAACACGAGCGTATAGCCGCCCTCTAGATCCTGGGCAGTGACGGTGTTGCCTTGCGTATTGGTCAGTTCGAACGGCCCGCCGATCGCCTGGTCGGCTTGCGGGCCCGAACCTGCCATCTGGGACCTGCCGTCGTCGTTCAACCAGACGTTCCAGGCCACCGCGGCGACCAGGGTCACACTGGCGAGGGTGCTGACGACGGCGGTGATCCGCGCGACTTTCGATTTCGGCAGGATGCCGCTCATAGCTGTGCGCCGCCTTTTTTTGCTTTATGTCGGTGTCGGGGACATAAGCCAGCGAACGGCGAAACGGAAGGGTCGTGCTGCGTTATCGTGCCGTATGCTGCCGGGCGATGGTCGGCAATCCGGGTGGGCCGCGTAAGTTTGAGTGTGTGCGCCGTTGACCGGGCTTGCGGGCCGGGGCACCGTCGCCCCCGTCATGACCCCATCCCCACCGCTCGGCGCGTATGGTGCCAACGATCCCCTGTTCCTGCTGCTGGCGGCGCTGGCCGTGGAAGCCTACGTCGGCGATGTGATCGCGCGTTTGCCGCGCGTGCCGCATCCGCGCGCCCTGCTGGCCCGGCTTGCCGGGCGGCTGGGTTTCCGATTGAACCGGCCGCAGCGCGGGCGCCGGGCACTGGTGCTGCGCGGGCTGTTTGTGGTGATCGCGCTCGCGCTGGGCGCGGCCGTGATCGGCTGGGCGTTGGCGGCCTTCACGCGGGTCTACCCGTTCGCCTGGATCATCGAGTTGTTCCTGCTGGTCGCGCTGATTGGTCAGAACGGCGTGTTGAGCGGACTCAAGTCGGTGGCCGACGGCCTCGCCACCGGCAGTGCCGAGCGCACGCGCGCGGCGTTGCGTCCGCTGGCGGGCGAACGGTTGGCGCCGGACCAACTGGAGCGCCTGGACTTGCGGGGGCTGTCGATTGCCGCCCTGGACGGCGGGGCGCGTCGGGCGGTCTCTGCCGCCTTCGCGCCGGTGCTGTTTTACATTCTGTTGGGTCTGCCAGGGCTGATGGCGCAGCAGACCGTCTGGACGCTCGCCTGCGTGGTTGCCAATAGCAACAAGCCGGGCGGTTCGGGTCTGGGTTTCGGGCGGGAAGGCGATTTCGCGCTTGCCGCTGTCAAGCTGGATGCAGCGCTCGCCTGGGTGCCGGACAAGGTCGCCGGGCTACTGTTCGCCGGGGCCGCTGCCTTCGTGCCGGGCGCACATCCTGTGACCGCGCTGCGGCGCTTGCCTCGGGCGACCTCGTGGGCGGTTGGGGCGATCGGCGGGGCCCTGCGCCTGACCGGTCGGAAGGATGGCACGTTGAGCCGCGTCGGCGCACCGGAGGCCACACAGCTGAAACGGGCGGCGATGCTGCTGGGGGTCGCTCTGTTGATCCAGGGCGGGCTGATCGCGGTATTGGTGCTGTTGCGTCAGACAGCTTAGTCCGACAGAGCGCGAGGCGCTGTGCGCAAGATTTGAGCGGATCGTCAGCGGGCTGGTCGTTTTAAGCGGCGTCGTCAATCGATCGCTCTTAGGGGCGGGGCATCGCTGGGCTGGAGCTTTCGTAGCTCGCCTCCGGTGTGGCGTGTAGGCGCGCCAGGAGGCACCGCAGGTCGCTCAAGACCTGTGGCTCGGCTTGGGCGCGCTTCCGGGCGATTTGGTGGATTGTCTGGCCGTATAGAAGCGCGCGCAGCAACGCGCGCTCGTCGGAGGTGATCGATGCCTGGGTGCGCTCGACCATAACCTGCTCAATCTCCGAAATAGACTGCGTCCTGCCGCTGGACCATGGCTTCCGGCTCGCGGAACGGTTTCCATCACGCGAGCTGGTCATAAAACAATACCACATGACGCCGTCGATATAAGCCTTCTTACATTCAATATAAACGGCGACTCAGTTTAGACCAACTCAAAATTGGCAAGATACCCCTTCGGGGGTATCGCTTCATTCAATCGAGTGGATTTAGAATCCCGGACTTGCTCCGACGAGGCGGGTGCGGAGGTGGGCTTCCGCCGGTCGGTGCTATGCGAACGGGATGGAGAGGTATGTCCGGAAATTTGATCGAGCTCGATGGGCGCTGCGCGGCCTGTGGTGACGAACAGGCGGAGGTTTGGGTAAAGGCTCGGTCGGTCGCGCCGTGCTACGCGATCATGGCCGTTTCGGGCGATTTCCAGGATCTGATCCGGGCGGAATGTCCGCGGTGCCAGACCGGTACCGGGAGCTGTCTCGTGGCGCGGTTGCGCGCGCTCGCCGCTGGCAGCGAGACCACTTAAAAGCTAGGGCTGGACCGTCTGGGTCCAGGGGCCATCCTGCTCACGCCCGCGGCACGTGATTGACCAGTGCCACCCGCCAGGCCGGCGGGGTATCCGGCGCGCTGTCCGCTGGCGGTGCGATGTGGTCGATGCGTGTGAGAGCGCAGTTATCGACGACGAACGACAAGGCCCGTTCCGGCTCCAGGTCGAGGGCGCGCGCCAGGGCGGCGCGAATCGTCCCGCCGTGGGTCACGGCGACGACGTCGCGGCCGGCATGCGTGCGCGACAGGCGATCCACGACGGTGCCGACTCGCTGGATCAGATCGGCGAAGCTCTCGCCGCCCGGCGGCGCCTCGTGCGCGGGCGCCAGCCAGAAGCGATTCCACTGCTCGCCGCGTTCGGCGATCAGCTCGTCGCGATGCCGGCCCTGCCAGTCGCCGAACGACTGCTCGGCCAGTTCCCGTTCGGGGTGCAGCTCGGGCGCCGGGTCCGCCCGGCGTGCCAGGATCGCTTCGGCGGTTTGAGTTGTGCGGATCAGGTTGGAGGTGACCCAGATGGCGTCCTGCGGCAGTAACGCGGCAAGGCCGTCGTAGATCGACGTATCCGAGGTGTCGCAGTCCATGTCCATCTGGCCGTAGATGCGCCCGTTGGCGCTGGTCACCGGCGCGTGGCGGATCCACCACCAGCGTGTGGTCGCCGACATCCGATCCCCTCTCTTATGGTCACGGGCCAGAGCGAAGTAGCGCGCGCTTCGCGCACTTAAATGAACGCGGGACCGGTTGCCGCCAGCAGGCTGGCGGCCGTTAGCAGTACGACTGTCTCGACCGTCTGCTCCACCGTTCCCAGCACGTCGCCGGTATAGCCGTGCACCTGCCGGGCTGCAAGGCGGGCGACCAGTCCAGTTGCCAGTGCGCTCATGCCGAGGGCGACCATCCCGGCGAGCGGTCCCAGCGTCAGCAGGATCGCGCCGGTGCCGAGCAGGAGTGCGGTGGCGACGACACCCCGCGAGGGGCGACCGGCTCCGTGACCGAGGCCGTCGGCGCGGGCTGGCTTCAAGCCGCGCATGACCGGCAGCATCGCCGCGCGGCCCAACGCGTGCGCGCCGATCAGTGCCAGCGCGCCGCCAGGCACGGCTGCCAGCGCTGCCAGCGCGCCGACGCGCAGCAGTAGCGAGAACACGATCGCCGCGACACCATAGCTGCCCACCCGGCTGTCGCGCATGATCGCGAGCTTGCGCGCGACATCCTCTCCGCCGCCGAAGCCGTCGGCGACATCGGCCAGGCCATCCTCGTGCAACCCGCCGGTGATCGCGAAGCTGACGGCGAGCGCCAGTCCAGCCGAGACGAGCGGTGGCAGGTGGAGGCCGGTCGTGAGGATCAGGGCAAGGGCGCCGGCGGCGCCCACCAGCACACCCACCAGCGGTGCGCAGCGCAGTGCACGGGCCAGTGCAGCCAAGCCGTCCGGCTCGCCGGCGGCAGCCTCAGGCCAGCGCACCGGCAGGCGGGTTAGAAAGACGATCGCGCGCGCCAGGTCCTGCCGCCAGACGCGCCAAGCGCCTGACTTGGACGGAGCAGCATCCGGGGCCAAGTCGCAACTCCATGGATTGCCGTCGCAGGGCGTCGGCGGTGCGGCCAAAACGCCCTTTGCCCGGGTGGGCAGGGCGCGGTTATAGGACAGCCAGACCCTCGCGCGAAAGCGCGCCCACTTGAACGCTGTGCGCAAGCGCGGCCCCTGTTCGCAACAGGGCGCGCACGCGTGCGCCGATGATCCCAGTGAAGGAGTGACCGTCCAGTCATGGCAGGCAGTAACGGCGACGACCGATCCTCGCACGCCGGTCCCAACAACGGTGCAGCGGCCGGCGCGCAAGAAGCCCCGGCGACCTTCGACGAAATCCGCCAGCTCCTTGGCGATCTGCCGGGGCCGGATCTGGAGAGTCGCTCGGCCGCGACGACCCGGCAGCAGCAGTTGACCAAACCGCGTGGCTCGCTTGGCCGGTTGGAGGAACTGGCGGAATGGCTGGCGGCCTGGCAGGGCGCGCATCCCCCGCGCATGGACCGCCCGCGCGTGGCGGTGTTCGCCGGCAACCACGGCGTGGCGGCGCGTGGCGTGTCGGCCTACCCCCCCGAGGTGACGCAGCAGATGGTCCAGAACTTCATCGACGGCGGGGCGGCGATCAACCAGCTGTGTGCCAACTGCGACGCCGACCTGCGGGTTTACGAGCTGGCGCTTGAGGAGCCCACGGCGGACTTCTCGCAAGCCCCCGCGATGAGCGAGGACGAGTGCGCGCGGGCCATGGCCTACGGCATGCTCGCCGTCGAAGAAGGCTTCGACGTGATGGCGCTGGGCGAGATGGGTATCGCCAACACTACCAGCGGCGCGGCGCTCTGCTGCGCCCTCTTCGGAGGCACGGCGTCGGATTGGATCGGTCCCGGCACGGGGATCGACCGGTCGGGGCTCGGCCGCAAGGCCGAAGTGGTCGACCAAGCGATGCAGTACCACCAGGGCCATCTGGACGACCCGCTGGAGGTTCTGCGCCGGGTCGGCGGGCTGGAGTTGGCGGCGATCGTCGGCGCCATCCTGGCCTGTCGGCTGGCGCGCACGCCGGTGCTGCTGGACGGCTTCACCTGCACCGCTGCTGCGGCGGTGCTGTACAAGCTGGATCCTCACCTGCTGGACCATTGCGTGGTCGCGCACGTCTCTGCCGAGCCGGGGCATCGGCGACTGCTGCAGGAGATCGGGAAGCGTGCGCTGGTCGATCTGGACATGCGCTTGGGGGAGGCCTCCGGCGCGGCGGTGGCAATCCCGCTGCTGCAAGCGGCGGTTAGCTGCCACGCCGGTATGGCGACCTTCGACGAGGCCGGGGTCTCGACCCCGGACTGACGGACATGGGACTGACGGACGTGGGATTGGTGGCGTAGCGAGGTTCAGGCGTTGCGTCGCGTCCGGGCGGGCTGCGAAACTGGAATGCAGTCAACGTCAGGAGCGTGCGAGATGCGAGCAGTCGTACACGCCGTGGTCCACCGCGGCGCGGTGCGCTCCGGCAACGAGGACACGCTCGCTGTCGGCGATTGGGTCGCCCCCGATGACATTGAGCGGCCCAAGCGCTTCACCCATGAGCTGACGACACCGCTGCCGGTGATCGTGGCCGACGGCATGGGCGGCCACGCGGCCGGTGACGTGGCAAGCCGTTACGTTACCGAAACGATTCTGCAGGGCGCGGCCGATGTGCAGGGTGCTGGCGACGCGGGCAACCTGCTGCTCCACGTCAACCGGCGCCTGTACGAGGCGATGGCGCAGGGCCTCGGTGCCTCCGGCATGGGGACCACCGTGGCCGGCGTGATCCTGCGCGAGATCGGCGCGGTGGTGTTTAACGTCGGCGACAGCCGAATCTACCGGATGGATCCGGGCGCGCGGGCGCTGACCCAGCTGTCGGTCGACGACACGCCCGGCCCGAAGATGGCGAACGGTCGAACAGCCCAGCAGATCACCCCGATGGTCAGCCAATCGCTGGGCGGGCAGCCGAGCTATACCGCGATCGAACCGCATGCCGAAGACGATGCGCCGCCGGTCGATGGGACCTGTTACCTGGTGTGCAGCGATGGCCTGAGCGATCTGCTGTCGGCGGGCGAGATCGAGGAGATCCTGGCGCGCGCGGACGATGACGAAGGTGATTTTTGCGCGGTCGACCGATTGTTTCAGGCCGCTCTCGACCGTGGTGGCAAGGACAACGTGACGATCGCCCTGGTGCGCTGCCTCGCCTAGGCGCTGGTGAGCGAACGCGTGTGGCCGCGGCTTGGCGGTAAGCGTTTCGAAACCATGCGTGTGCCATCTGTGGCACGGTGGCCGGTTTGACGTAAGTGGGGCTGTACGCCGTGACAGCGCGTCGGTCTTGTTTTGCCCTAAAGCGGGTCGCGGGCCTATCGTGCGCAACCGACCGGGGTATACCAGCCGTGCTCACTCTACCTAGCCCGGATCGCCAGCTGTAACAGCATTGGGAATGGCCCGCCGTGCCCGAGGGCGACAGCAAAGACATTCACCCGACCCCACGCCGTTTGGCGATCAAAGTGGCAGGGCAGTTTTTGGCCGGCGGTTTGGTCATGGTCGCCGCGCTTGCCGCTCTGGCGGAATTTGCCGGTGTGCCGTGGCACGGGCGTTTCCTGCCCGAGACGGCACGCAACGCGATCTTTGTTTCCGTCGGCGCGGTGGTCGTCGTGCTGCTGGTTTGGCGTCAGGCGCGCCGGGACTGGCCGATACCGGCCACCGTGATGCGGGCGCAAGCAGCCGATCCCTGCACCCGCGACGTGCTGACCGGCCTGCCTAACCGCGAGGGGCTGCGTGCGGCGATCGACGCGCGGCTTGCCGAGGGCTGCGATATCAGCCGCGGTGTGCTTGTGTTGGTGGAATTGCGTGGACTGGCGGTGGTCAACGACACGCGCGGGATCATGGTCGGTGATGCCTTGCTGGAGGAAGTTGCGGAGCGTTTGAACACGGCGTTCGGTCCGGACTCCCAGATGGCCGGTATGGTTGCGCGGTTGAGCGGCGACGAGTTTGCGCTGTTCTTTGACGCGCCGGAGGGTCTCGATGCGAGCGAAGCCGGTTTGCGCGTGGGCCAGCAGGCGGTGGCGCAAGTTGATCAGCCGGTGATCGTGCCCGGGCACACGCTGCACGTTGGGGGCCGCGCCGGTGTCGCCATTGGCGACAGCGAGATCGTCGGGGCGAGTCTCTGGCTGCAGCGGGCCGATCTGGCGCTGAGCCAGGCGTGTTCCGACAGTACCGATCCGATTTGCCTGTTCGAGCCGGTATTTGCCGAGAATGCGCGGGCGCAGGCGCAACTGGAGACGGAACTGCGCGCGGCGGTCGAGCAGAAGCAGTTCGAACTGCACTACCAACCGAAGGTCGACCTGTCCGACGGGCGGATCGTCGGGGCGGAAGCGCTTATCCGCTGGCGTCATCCAGCCTTCGGCTTGCAGATGCCCGGGCGGTTCATCGACGTTGCCGAGCGCAGCGGCCTGATGGTTCCGATCGGCGCCTGGGTGCTGCGTGCCGCCCTCAGGGAAGCCGCGGCATGGCCGCCCGTGGCCGGGCATCGGCCGCACATTGCGGTGAACGTCTCCGCCGTGCAGTTCGCCGACCCGTACTTCGAAAGCTACCTCGACTCCGCCCTGGCCGAGAGCGGCATCGACCCGCAGCGGGTCGTGCTGGAAATGACCGAAAGCATGCTGCAACTCGACGGCCAGGCGCTGGTCGATCGGCTGAAGGGGCTGCGGGCGCGTGGCTTGGGACTCTCGATCGATGACTTCGGCACCGGCTACTCCGCGCTTGCTTACCTGAAGCGCTATCCGGTGAACGAGATCAAGATCGATCGGGCGTTCGTCACCGCCTTGCAGGACGACCCTTATGACCGTGCCCTGGTCGACGCGATTCAGCGGCTTGCCGCCGCACTGGACATGCCGGTGACGGCGGAAGGCGTGGAGACGCTCGCCCAGGGAGACGTGCTGGTCCGACTGGGATGCACGCGGGCGCAGGGCTACTTCTATGCAATGCCGCTGGGATCGGCGGATTTCAGGTGGTTGCTGGGCAACCATTCCCATCTGCCGGTTCCCGAGCAGCCGCAAGCCTCGGCGATGGGGAGCCGTCTATGATGAGGCGTTTGCCGAGGGCGCTGGACAGCCAGGACGCGCGACATGTAGATCGCTCGACGATCAGCAGATCCTTCGGTCTAGGCAGGGGACAATGACCGATTGCACAGAGCCGCGAAGCGGTGGACCGACCGACAGGCCCATGGGCAAACGTCCTACCGGGATTGTCGGGTTCGATCAGTTGAGCCGCGGGGGGCTCCCCGCCAATGCTGCGACCCTTTTGCTGGGCGGACCTGGTGCCGGCAAGACGGTGTTTGCGCTCCAGACGGTGGTGAACGCCGCGCACCAAAGCGGCACCCGCGCCGTTTTCGTCGCGTTCGAGGAGACACCTGAAGAGGTCCGGTCGAACGCCGCCGCATTCGATTGGGCCCAGAACGGCGAACTGGAAAAGCTGCACTTCATCGACGCGCGCGGCCCGCTGGCCGCGTCGGCAACCGGCAGATTCGATCTCTCCGGCCTGCTGGCGCAGCTGGGCGAATTGGCGCGGCGTGAGGATATCGGCTGGATCGTGCTGGACGGGCTGGACAACGTGCTCGATCTGCTGCCGGACGAGGTGTCGCACCGGCGCGAGATCTTCCGGCTCTCCGATTTCCTGTCCGAGATCAGGGTGCCAGCGCTTGTGACCGGCAAGCTTAACGGCGAGGAGGCCGCGCTTAGCAGTTACGACGCCATGCAGTTCGCCGCGCGGATGGTGGTCAAGCTGAGTGGTGGCCTGAACAACGGCGTATTCGGGCGGTCGCTGCGCATCGTCAAATACCGCGGCAGTGACCACGATAACATCGAAGCGCCGTTCGTGATCGATGCCGGTGGGATCGCGGTGGCCTACCACGGGGCGAATGTGCCGCAGCACAAGCTGAGCAGCGACCGCTTGCCGACGGGTGTTTCGGGGCTGGATCAGGTGCTCGGCGGTGGCTATCAGCGGGGATACGCCGTTCTGCTCTCCGGTGCGCCGGGCACAGCCAAGACGACGCTGGGCGCCTGCTTCCTGTCGGCCGGTGTGGATGCCGGCGAGCGGGGGCTGCTGGTCGCCCTGGACGAGACGTACGAGCAGATCGCCACGAACGCGGCCGGCATCGGCCTTCATCTGCAAGAGCAGATCGCCGATGGTCGGGTGATGGCGCTCTCCATGCGCTCGGCTCCTTTGGTGCCAGAGGCCTTTTTCTTGAGGATCGAGCGGGCGATTCGCGAGCATTCTCCGACCATCGTCGTGATCGATCCGATTTCCGCGGTGATGGAGCGACGCCTGCAGCGCGCCCCGTTCGACGCGGCGGCGCGGTTGGTCGACCTTTGCAAGTCCCGCGGCATCACCTTGATGACCACAACCTTGGCCTCCGGTGTCGACGATCCGGAGGCGCGCAGCCGGATTTCCACCCTCGCCGATGCTTGGATCGCGCTCTCCTATCAGGTGCAGACGGGTGCGCGGAAACGCGCCCTGTCGGTAGTCAAGGCGCGCGGGATTCTCCACTCCAATCAGGTGAGCGAACTGGTGATTGGGGCGAACGGCGTGCATTTGGCAGAGATCCATCCCGATGAGGGCGCGGCGCGCATTACCCGATCACCACAAGACGACTCGAATGAAGCCGAGCGTCGGCGGCGGGGGGACGGCGAGACATGAGCGATGGCGGCTCCGAGCGTCAGCCCGCGGCGCAGGTTGACTCCCTGACGGTGTTCATTGCCGGGGACGCGCCCAGTTCGCGGCAGGCGATGACCAATCTAACCGGCGTGCTGGATTCCCTGGATATCCCGCCCGAACGCCTCGAGGTGGTTGATGTTTTGACCAACCCGGCCGCGGCGCTGAAGGCGGGTGCCCTGGTCACCCCGTCTCTGCAGGTCAAACGTGGCCAGCAGGTGTACTGGTTCCTGGGCGACCTGACAGAGCAACGCGACCTGCTGGCGTTCCTGGTCTAACCGTCTTGTTCCCGTCGTCATGCGCCCTGGCATCTGCATGGATCGCTGGTGCTGTAAGACGCGCCTTGTTGACGACGCCGTCCCGGACGCCATCGGACATATCCGAAGTGTGCTGCATCGCCGCATTGACCACGCGGGCGCCCTTGCCCGGGGGCGGCAAACGCGTTACCACCCAACCCACGATTTCGGGCACCGGGCCCGCACGATCCTGAGCCGGGCCTCCGCCGGATCAGCCAGGCGGAGAACAGGCGAATGCGTTCGGGCGTTCGGCCTGGGGCCGATCCGTTCCCATTCCTCTCGTCTCGGGGATCACTCATGGCACGCAATAAGATCGCCCTGATCGGCGCTGGACAGATCGGCGGCACGCTCGCGCTGCTGTCTGGGCTTAAGCAGCTGGGCGACGTCGTTCTGTTCGACATTCAGGAAGGCATTCCCCAGGGCAAGGCGCTGGACATCGCCGAAGCCGCGCCGGTCGAGGGCTTCGACTCGCGCCTTCAGGGGGCGAACTCCTACGCCGACATCAAGGATGCGGACGTCGTCATCGTCACCGCTGGGGTGCCGCGCAAGCCGGGCATGAGCCGCGACGACCTGGTGGAGACCAACTCCAAGGTCATGCACCAGGTGGGCGAGGGTATTAAGAACAACTGCCCGAACGCCTTCGTGATCTGCATCACCAACCCACTGGACGCCATGGTCTACGTCCTGCAGCAGGCCGCTGGCCTGCCGCCGGAGAAGGTCTGCGGCATGGCGGGCGTGCTGGACAGCGCGCGCTTCCGCCACTTCCTGGCAGAGGCGATGGATGTCTCGGTGGAAGACGTGAACGCCTTCGTCCTGGGCGGCCACGGCGACACCATGGTCCCGGTGACGCGCTATTCCACGGTCGCCGGCATTCCGCTGCCGGACTTGGTGGAGATGGGCTGGATCACTCAGGACAAGGTCGACCAGATCGTCGAGCGCACCCGCAAGGGCGGCGGCGAGATCGTCAATCTGCTGAAGAGTGGCAGCGCCTTCTACGCGCCCGCATCGAGCGCGATCCAGATGGCCGAGAGCTACCTCCTGGACAAGAAGCGCGTGCTGCCGGCCGCCGCCTACCTGACCGGTCAGTACGGCGTGAACGACATGTATGTCGGCGTGCCGGTGGTGATCGGCGACAAGGGCATCGAGCGGATCGTCGAGCTGAAGTTCACCGATCACGAACAGGAGATGTTCAACCATTCGGTGGAGTCGGTGCGCGAGCTGGTCGACGCCTGCAAGAAGCTGGGCGCGCTGTAAGGCGCGTCGGCAAGGACGGAAGATACGCACGGACGCAACGGTCGTTCGAATGCATCCGAGGCGTCCGGTTGAACCCAGGTCGGGGGCTGCTAAGGTGACCCACCCCAGTCCCCGGCGCGACCCGGCTTCAACCGGGCGATCGGGACCTGCGCCATATCCGATGAGCCACAGCGGGATCCCACTGCCATGAACATCCACGAATACCAGGCCAAGACCCTGCTGGCGAAGTACGGCGTGCCCGTGCCGCGGGGCGGGGTCGCCTATTCGCCCGACGAGGCGCGGGAGGTGGCGAACACGCTGCCCGGCCCGGTCTATGTCGTGAAATCGCAGATTCACGCCGGCGGTCGCGGCGCCGGGCGGTTCAAGAACGACCCCGACGGCAAGGGCGGCGTGCGCGTCGTCAAGTCGATCGATGAGGTCGGCGAGAACGCCAAGGCGATGCTGGGCCAGACGCTGGTCACCAAGCAGACCGGCGCGGTCGGCAAGGACGTCAAGCGCATCTACATCGAGGAAGGTGCGGACATCCAGCGCGAGCTCTACCTCGCGCTGTTGGTCGACCGGGCGACCAGCCGGGTGACCATCATGGCCTCCACCGAGGGCGGCATGGAGATCGAGGAGGTCGCCGCCGAAACGCCGGAGAAGATCCTGCAGCAGGCGATCGATCCGGTGTCCGGCGCGATGCCGTTCCATGCGCGCAAGATCGCCTTCGGCCTGGGGCTGGAAGGCAAGCAGATCGGCGCCTTCGTGAAGTTCCTGAACAGCCTGTACCAGGCCTACGTCGGGCTCGACGCCTCGCTGGTCGAGGTCAACCCGCTGATCGTCACCGGCGACGGCCAGGTGCTGGCGCTGGACGCCAAGATGACGTTCGACGACAACGCCCTGTTCCGCCAGTCCGAGGTCGTCGACATGCGCGACCTGGACGAGGAGGACCCGGCGGAGGTCGAGGCGTCCAAGCACGAGCTGAACTACATCAAGCTCGACGGCAACATCGGCTGCATGGTTAACGGCGCGGGCCTCGCGATGGCGACCATGGACATCATCAAGCTCTACGGCTCCGAGCCCGCCAACTTCCTGGACGTCGGCGGCGGAGCGAACAAGGAGCGGGTGATCGCGGCCTTCAAGATCATCCTGCAGGACGCCGCCGTCGAAGGCATTCTGGTCAACATCTTCGGCGGCATCGTGCGGTGTGACGTGATCGCGGAAGCGGTCGTCGCCGCCGCCCAGGAGGTCGAGCTTCACGTTCCGCTGGTGGTGCGCCTGGAAGGCACCAACGTCGAACGGGGCAAGGAGATCCTTCAGGACTCCGGGCTCAAGATCACCGCCGCCGACAATCTCGCCGACGGCGCCGAGAAGGTCGTCAAAGCCGTGCAGGAGAACGCGTAATGGCCGTCCTGATCGACAAGGACACCAAAGTCATCTGCCAGGGCTTCACCGGCGCCCAGGGGACGTTCCACTCCGAGCAGGCGATCGCCTACGGCACCAAGATGGTGGGCGGCGTCTCGCCTGGTAAGGGCGGTCAGACCCATCTGGACCTGCCGGTGTTCAACACCGTGGCCGAGGCCAAGCAGCAAACCGGCGCGACCGCCAGCGTCATCTTCGTGCCGCCGCCGTTCGCCGGCGACGCCATCCTGGAAGCGATCGACGCCGGGATTGAGTTGGCGGTCTGCATCACCGAGGGCATCCCGGTGATGGACATGGTCAAGGTGAAGCGCGCGCTGGCGCACTCCAACACCCGTCTGGTCGGCCCGAACTGCCCGGGCGTGATCACGCCGGACGCCTGCAAGATCGGCATCATGCCGGGGCACATCCACACCCGCGGCAAGATCGGCATCGTCTCGCGCTCCGGCACCCTGACTTACGAGGCGGTCTCGCAGACCACCGCGGCCGGTCTGGGCCAATCGACCTGCATCGGCATCGGCGGTGACCCGGTCAATGGCACCAACTTCGTCGACTGCATCGACATGTTCCTCAAGGACGACGAGACCGAGGGCATCGTGATGATCGGCGAGATCGGTGGCACCGCCGAGGAGGAGGCCGCCGAGTTCCTCAAGCAGTCGAGCGTGAAGAAGCCGACCGTCGGCTTCATCGCCGGCCTGACCGCGCCTCCGGGCCGCCGGATGGGCCACGCCGGCGCGATCATCTCCGGCGGCAAGGGCGGTGCCGAAGACAAGATCGCCGCGATGCGCGATGCCGGCATCCACGTTGCGGATTCGCCGGCGTCGATCGGCTCGACCATGGTCAAGGCGCTGGGCGGCTAGACCGCCCGGTTCCCGGCAGGTCACGGTCCCCGCGGGCCGGATTCGGCGCGCGGGGAAACCGGGGGGATAATGGCATCCGCGTGTCGGCCCGGGGCAGGGCCGGGATCGTCACGCGGACGTCAGCATCGGAAGGCCGCACGGCGTTAACGCAGGGGTGTTAACGTTTTGGCGGCAGGTGGCGTGTTTCGTGTAACGTGTCACGCCCGACACATCGGTGGCCAGAACCGGGCCACGGACCCCCGCCAGCCGGCGTGCGCGACGTCGGCGCAACCGCGAAAGACGTACCAAGGCCATGACGGCACAGACCCAGCAGACCAACGCCCTCGACGGCGCCAAGGCCGCCGCTGTCGCTAACCTGTACACCCGCTATCAGCAGGACCCCGACGCGATCGACCCGGCTTGGCGGGAGTTCTTCGATCAGCTCGACGCCGAGGCGCGGGAAGTCCTGGAGAGTTTGGGTCGGCAGTCCGCCGACCCGCATGCGAGCGGCCAGGCGATGGGCGAAGTCGCCCGCTCGGTCGGGGCGCCGCAGGCGGGGGCGGCCGGCGAGCTCACGCCAGAGCACATCCGCGCGGCCACGCTGGATTCGATTCGCGCGCTGATGATGATCCGCGCCTATCGCGTGCGCGGTCACCTGGAAGCCGACCTCGATCCGCTGCAGTTGAAGCCGCGCGAGCCGCACCCCGAGCTCGATCCCAAGTCCTACGGCTTCACCGACGCCGACATGGATCGGCCGATCTTCGTCAACTACGTGCTGGGCTTCGAGACGGCGACGCTGCGCCAGATCATGGAGCGGCTGCACGCGACCTACTGCGACAAGATCGGCGTCGAGTTCATGCACATCCAGGAGCCCGACCAGAAGGCCTGGATCCAGGAGCGCATCGAGAACATCGCCAACCGCACCGAGTTTACCGAGCGCGGGCGTAAGGCGATCCTGGAGCGCCTGACCGCCGCCGAGGCGTTCGAGCTGTTCCTCGACAAGAAGTACACCGGCACCAAGCGCTTCGGCATCGACGGCGGCGAGTCGATGATCCCGGCGCTGGAGCAGATCCTGAAGCGCGGCGGGCAGATGGGCCTCAAGGAGGTCGTGCTCGGCATGCCGCACCGCGGCCGACTGAACGTGCTCGCGAACTTCATGGGCAAGCCCTATCGGGCGATCTTCCACGAGTTCTCCGGCGGCGCCTCGCACCCGGAGGACATCGGCGGCTCCGGCGATGTGAAGTATCACCTGGGCACCTCCTCGGACCGCGAGTTCGACGGCAACATGGTGCACCTGTCGCTGACCGCGAACCCATCGCACCTGGAGGCGGTGAATCCGGTCTGTGTCGGCAAGGTGCGCGCCAAGCAGGCGCAGCGCGGCGACACCGACCGCAACGAGGTGGCCTGCCTGTTGCTGCACGGCGATGCCGCGTTCGCCGGCCAGGGTCTGGTGCCGGAGACGCTCGACCTGTCCGAGCTGAAGGGCTACCGGATCGGTGGCACGATCCACTTCATCGTCAACAACCAGATCGGCTTTACGACCAATCCGGTGAACGCCCGCTCCGGGCCGTATTGCACCGAGGTCGCGAAGTCGGTTCAGGCGCCGATCTTCCACGTCAACGGCGACGACCCCGAGGCCGTCGTCCACGTTGCCCGGATCGCCACAGAGTTCCGTCAGACGTTCAAGAAGGACGTCGTGATCGACATGTTCTGCTACCGGCGCTACGGGCACAACGAGGGCGACGAGCCGTCGTTCACCCAGCCGGTGATGTACGACGCGATCAAGGCGCATCCGCGCGTGCGCAAGATGTACGTGGAGCAGCTCGTCCGCGACAAGGTGCTGACCCAGGAAGAGGCCGACGGCTACGTCAATACCTGGTACGAGACCCTGCAGCAGGAGTTCGATCAGGCCGACAATTACCGGCCGAACAAGGCGGACTGGCTGGAAGGTGTCTGGTCGGGCCTGCACGTGCCCCAGGATTTCGGCGCCCGGCGCGGCAACACCGACGTGCCGATGGACCGCTTACAGGAGGTGGGCGGCGGGCTCAGCCGCGTTCCCGACGGCTTCAAGGTTCACCGCAAGATCAACCGCGTGCTGGACGCCCGGCACAAGATGATCGAGGGGCAACAGCCGGTCGACTGGGCGACCGCCGAAGCGTTGGCCTTTGGCACGTTGCTGGTCGACGGGCATCCCGTGCGCTTGAGCGGTCAGGATAGCGGCCGCGGCACCTTCTCCCAACGCCACGCTGTGCTGATCGATCAGGAGACGGAGGCGAAGCACGTTCCGCTGAACAACCTGCGCGCCGATCAAGCCGCCTTCGAGGTGATTGACAGCCCGCTGTCCGAAGCCGCCGTGGTTGGCTTCGAGTATGGCTACTCCCTGGCCGAGCCGCGCGCACTGACCCTGTGGGAAGCCCAGTTCGGCGACTTCGTCAATGGCGCCCAGGTGATTATCGACCAGTTTATCGCGTCCGGCGAGGCAAAGTGGCTGCGGATGTCGGGCCTGGTGATGCTGCTGCCGCACGGGTACGAGGGGCAGGGGCCGGAGCACTCCAGTGCCCGGCCGGAGCGCTTCCTGCAGCTGTGCGCCGAAGACAACATCCAGGTGGTCAATTGCTCGACCCCGGCGAACTTCTTCCACGTGCTGCGCCGGCAGCTGCACCGTGACTTCCGCAAGCCGCTGATCGTGATGACGCCGAAGTCGCTGCTGCGGCACAAGCGCTGCGTCTCCGACCTCAAGCATTTCGGCCCGGACAGCTCGTTCCACCGCGTGCTGTACGAGGACAATCTGCCGTCCAAGCCGTCGGAAGCGCGCCAGCTCGTGCTGTGCACCGGCAAGGTGTTCTACGACTTGATCGAGGAGCGCGAGCGCCGGGGCATCACCGACGTGCACATTCTGCGCATGGAGCAGCTCTACCCGATCCCGGAAGACGCCTTGCGCGCGGAGATGGAGCCGTACAAGCACTGCGATCTGGTGTGGTGCCAGGAAGAGCCGCGCAACATGGGCTACTGGTTCCACGTCGAGCAGTTCATCGAGGAAGTGGCCGAGGAGATCGGCTTCGAGAGCCCGCGTCCGCGCTACGCCGGCCGGCATGCCGCGGCGTCGCCCGCCACCGGTATCGGCGAGCGCCACCGCCGCGAGCAGGCCGCCCTGGTCGAGGATGCGCTGACCGTCGGTAAGCGCCGGGTTGGCCGGATCGAGAGCCGTCGCATCCAGGAGCGCGAGCGCGCCGGCGGCAACGGCGCTGGCCCGCAGAAAGCGGCGGCCGCGTCGAGTGGGACGGCCGGCACGCGGTCCAGCAAGACCGCAAGCAAGACGACCAGCAAGAGCAGCAGCAAGCAAGGTGGTGGCCGGACGGGCGCGAAGCAGAGCGCCCGCTCCAGCAAGAAGCCTGAGTAAGCGACGCGACCAAGACCGCCCGCCCGGCTGCGGCTCAGGGGAGGCGGCGAAACGGGGACGGATATGGCGACCGATATTACGGTTCCGAGCCTGGGCGAATCGGTGAGTGAGGCGACCGTCGCCAACTGGTTGAAAAACCAGGGCGACCCGGTTCAGGCGGACGAGGCGATCGTCGAGCTGGAAACCGACAAGGTGACCCTTGAGGTCAACGCGCCCAGTGCCGGCACGATCAGCGAGGTGCTGGTGCCCACCGGCGAAACGGTGGAGGTCGGCGCGGTCCTGGGCCGGATCGCCGAGGGGCAGGCCGCGGAAGCGCCGGCACAGCCGCAGCAAAGCAAAAGCGCCGAGCAGCCCGCGCCCGCAGCCAGTGGTGGCACCAACGGCAGCAGCCAGCCGGCCGCCTCTGGAAGCGCGGACAGTGGCGATACCGGCGGCGGCAATACCGGTAGCGGCGAGAGCGTCGATATCCCGGTGCCGACGCTCGGCGAATCGGTGAGCGAAGCGACGGTCGCCAGTTGGCTGAAGAATCCGGGCGATGCCGTGAAGGCCGATGAAGCCGTGGCCGAATTGGAGACCGACAAGGTCACGCTCGAGGTCAATGCCCCAGCCGACGGCGTGCTCAGCGAGCAGGCGGTCGCGCAGGGCGAGACGGTCGCGGTCGGCGCCATTCTGGGGCGGATGACCAAGGGCGCCGCGCCTGCGAGCGGTGGCCAGGCGGCGGCGTCCGCGCAATCGGCGCCGGCGGCATCCGAGGCGCCAGCGCAAGGCCAAGGCCAGCCAGCCGCCGCTGCCGGTCAGAGCGCGGAAGCCACGCTTGATCCGCGTCATGCCCCACGGACCGATGGCCGGGTGACGCGCAACGACCTGATGCAATTCCTCGGGGGCGGGGCCGGCAGCATTCGCCCCGAGGATCTGGCGCCCTCCGTGCGTACGGCGGTGGAGGAACATGGCATCGATCCCAGCCGGGTGCCTGGCACCGGCAAGGACGGTCGGATCACCAAACAGGATGTTATCGACGTCGCCGAAGGGCGCAAGCAGCCGCTCCCTCTGCCCGGGGCCAGCGCGGTCCAGGCCGCCGCGGCGACCGGCCCGGCCCCGTCGCCGGCCGCGCAGCAGCAGCACGCGGGCGCGCAAGGCGCGGGCACCGCACCTCAGTCGCAGCAGCCGGCCCAGCAGCAGGCCGCGCCCGCAACCGGCGCGGACGGCAAGCCACGCGAAGAGCGCGTGAAGATGTCCAAGCTGCGCCAGACGATCTCCAAGCGGCTGAAAGAGGCGCAGAACACCGCGGCCATGCTGACCACCTTCAACGAGGTGGACATGACGGCCGTCAATCAGATCCGGGCCGAATACAAGGACCACTTCGAGAAGGTCCACGGCATCCGCCTGGGCATGTCCTGCTTCTTCGGCAAGGCGGTCTGCCAGGCGTTGAAGGAATTGCCGGCGGTCAACGCCCGGATCGAAGACGACGAGATCGTCTACAACAACTACTACAACGTCGGCATGG
This sequence comes from Rhodovibrio salinarum DSM 9154, assembly GCF_000515255.1. Classification (NCBI taxonomy): domain Bacteria; kingdom Pseudomonadati; phylum Pseudomonadota; class Alphaproteobacteria; order Rhodospirillales; family Rhodovibrionaceae; genus Rhodovibrio; species Rhodovibrio salinarum. Next base: position 482,989 of record NZ_KI911559.1, read on the forward strand.
CGGTCTCGACGCCGCAGGGCCTGATGGTCCCGGTGATCCGCGACATCGACCAGAAGTCGTTCGCCGACATCGAGAAGGAGCTGCGCGACCTCGCCAAGAAGGGCCGCGATGGCAAGCTGACGATGGACGAGATGTCCGGCGGCACCTTCACGATCACCAACGGCGGGGTGTTCGGCTCGCTCTTGTCAACGCCGATCCTGAACCGACCGCAATCCGGCATCCTGGGCATGCACAAGATCCAGGAGCGTCCGATGGCGATGAACGGTCAGGTCGAGGTGCGCCCGATGATGTACCTGGCGTTGTCCTACGACCACCGCATCGTCGATGGCCGCGAGGCCGTGACCTTTCTGGTGCGCATCAAGGAATGTCTGGAAGACCCGCACCGCATGCTGCTGCAGATGTAGCTGCGAAATTCGCGGGCGCGCGCAAGCTTCGGATAGGCGCGCGCCCGCGGCCGGGGATACGCTCCGGACCATGAGCGACCCAATACGCCAAAACGATCGCCCATCCGAAGGTCAGCTGGAGCTGGTCCGGCGGGCGTGCGCCTGCTTGGACGCGGCCGCCGCGAACGAGACGGGCATCCCGACCCTGGCCGAGCTTGCCTCCGAGCTTGGCGTCAGTCCCTGGCATCTGCAGCGGGTGTTCCGGCGCCATGTCGGCGTCAGCCCGCGCGACTACGCTGACGCCCGACGGGAAGCGCGGCTGCGCGACGGCTTGCGCGCGGGCGAATCGGTGGCGTCGGCGAGCTATGGGGCCGGCTACGGTTCGTCCAGTCGGGTTTACGAGGACGCCGCCCGGCGGCTCGGCATGACGCCGGCCAGCTACGCCAAAGGGGGAGCGGGCGCGCGGATCGCCTACGCGACCGCCGAGAGTCCGCTCGGTCGCCTGTTGGTCGCGGCGACCGAACGGGGGGTGTGCTTCGTGGCCGTGCGCGACGACGAGGCGACGCTGGTGGCCACGCTCGAGGCGGAATTCCCAAGCGCCGATCAAATCGTCCGCGACGAGGAGGCGATCCTGCCGGCCATCGAGGCGGTGCTGGACTACCTGCATGGCCACTCGCCGCATATCGACTTGCCGCTCGACGTGCGCGCCACCGCGTTCCAGCGCCGGGTCTGGCAGGGGCTGCTGGCGATCCCGCCGGGCGAGACCCGCAGCTACGGCGAACTGGCGGAAGATCTGGGCGTTCCCCGGGCCTCCCGCGCGGTCGGCGGGGCCTGCGCCAACAATCCCGTCGCCCTCGTCATCCCCTGCCACCGCGTCACCCGCGCCGATGGCGGCTTGGGCGGCTATCGCTGGGGCGTGGCGGCGAAGAAGGCGCTACTGAAGCGCGAAGCGACCGGTCAGGTCTCGGAGCCGTCCTGAAGTGTAGCGGTCAAGCGATCGACGGCGGCGTTGATATCGAAATTTTCGTCCAACAAATCGTCGAGATCGAACGGGCAGGAGACCGGCTTCGGTAGCGTGGGCTCGCCGTACGCCGCGAGTTTGTCGTCCGCGAGCAGCCAGGCTTCCCGCCATTCCCGTTCAGGATGCAGGTGTTGGCGCATGCCAGGCGTAAAGGTCCGCCGCGCCTCTCTGAGGTGGTTGCGGATCTCGGCGCGCCAATGCCCTGCGGGCGCGTTCGCACCCTGAAATCGTCATCGAGCATTCAGGCCTTCGAGGCTGTCGGCGAGCGACAGGATATCAGTTCCGAGCTTGGTGCTGTACTTCCGATCCAATTTGGCCTGTCGCGCCAGATTGACGAACTGCTTTTCGGCAATGACTTCGTCCGCGTATGGAACAGCCGCACAGAAGGATTGCATGTCCCGCAAATCGTTCTCCTCGATACACCTGCTCTGTGCTTCAAGCCTCAGCGCGATCTCGCGTTCGACATAGTAGGTCGGCACATCTTCGACGATCCGGCGTGCAACCTTGTCGCCGATATCACTGACTGTTTTCCAGGCAAATCCTGCCCTGTTCGCGAAGGTGAGGATGAGGTCGATCTCGTCGATCATAAGCAGGGCACTGTGGATTCGGCGGCGCATGGCGAAGCTTTCACCCGCATGCTGACGGCGCCGTTCTTCGATCCGCCGACACAAATCGTCCGAACTGCGCGAAAAGGTCTGTACGGCGGTAGTGCGGACCTCATTCGGCATTGTCATCAGATAGTCGTACAGCGTGCGGGCGGGCTCTCTATGGACTAAGCCCACGAGATCTTCCGAGATCATGGTGCCGAGACGACCATCGTTCCAGTCGGCGAAGGCCTCAAAGAACACGTCGGACAGGAACCAGCCGGGCGCGCGAGGCATCGGAGCGTTGCCGTGGATTGCTTGCAACAGGTCGATCAGCTCGGCCTCGAGCCGATGATGGCGGCCGCGAAATACCAATCCCTGACTTGCCGTCGCTAGCAATATTGCCAGGTTGTGACGTTGCGCTGGATCGTTCGTCTTCTGGGTTTCATATATATTTGCAGCGGTGAGCGGCAGAACCAGGCGACCAGTCTCCACATTACGCGACAATGCAGTCAGCAGCGCATGATGCGCCGGATGATCGGACGGGGATTTTACGGCCCGCGCCAAATCCACCCATTTGTTCTGATCGAGATAGACGACATATGGGCGGGCGCGCATTTTCTAGCTTACAAGCCTCGCGTTTTAAGAAAAGCTTCCCTGGTGCGGATTTGCAGCGCAATTCTCTGACTAAGTATCTGCGTGTCGGCATCGGGCACATCAAGAACCAATACAAAAATCTCAGAGACATCTAACGGATTTTGTCGACCGTGACGCATCTGCAATTCGACTGAAGTTGAGCCGCCGAACACAAGAACGCTTGCTCCGGCGTGGGATGTGGGACTATACAAAATCCATGTCGTTGCAGACGCTCGGGACCCAGATGTTGCGCGTCGACGCCCGTGAGGTGCCGGTCGAGTTGGCGCTGCATCCGCGTGCGCGGCGGATCACGCTGCGGGTCGACAAGGCGCGCGGGACCTTGCGTCTGACGCTGCCGCCGGGAGTGTCGGAATCCGAAGGGTTGCGTTTCGCCGGCCGGCAGCAGGCCTGGTTGCGCCGGCGTCTTGCGGAGCTGCCGCAGGCGGTGCCATTTGCCGACGGTGCGCAAGTGCCGGTCCTGGGCGAACTGCATACCATCCGGCACGTGCCGGACGCGCGGCGCGGCGTCTGGCGGACGGACGGCGAGATCCTTGTCTCCGGCGAGGCCGCGCATCTGCCCCGGCGGGTCCGCGATTTCCTGAAGCGCGAGGCCAGGCGCGAGATCACCGAGCGGGCGGCGCCGCTCGCCGAGGCGGTTGGACGCCGGCACGGGCGGATCACCATCCGCGATACGGCCAGCCGCTGGGGCAGTTGCTCGGCGCGCGGTGATCTGTCGTTTTCCTGGCGGCTGATCATGGCGCCGGAACGGGTGCTGCACTACGTGGTCGCCCACGAGGTCGCGCACCTGCGGCAGATGAACCATTCCCCGCGCTTCTGGGCGGTGGTCGATCAGTTGATGGACGATGTCGAGACGCCGAAGGCCTGGCTGCGCCACCACGGCGCGGGCCTGATGCGCTACGGCTGAGCCTGCGTTCCCGGTGTCACGCCCCTACTCCCCAGGGCGGCCACGGTTCAGGAAGCGGTTATCCGTATTGCCGGAGGCGTCCCGCTCGACCCGCGGGGCGTATTCGCCCGCGTTCTTCTTTTGGGCGGGCGCATTGCCGGATTGCTTCTGACCATTCGATGCCGAGCCGCCGCCCAGGGAGCGGATGATCCGCCCGATCAGGCCTTCGTCGCCTTCCGATTCCTGGAGTTCGTTGGGATCGCGCCGGTCGGCGATCTGGACCGTCAGGCCGGGCAGGGGTTTGGCCGGCACGCCTTCGAGCGCGCGGGCCATCGTCTCCCGCCAGATCACCGCCGGGAGGGAGCCGCCGGTGACGCGGTCCATCGGATGCCCGTCGTCGTTGCCGGTCCACACGCCGGTCACCAAATCCGCTGTGAAGCCGACGAACCAGGCATCCCGGAAACCCTGGCTGGTGCCGGTCTTGCCCGCGGCTGGCCGGTCCAGCGCGGCGGCCTTGCCGGTGCCCCATTCGACATTGGCGCGCATCAGGTCGGTGACCCGGTGCAGGTTGTCCTTGGAAATCACGCGCCCGGTGCCTTGGCCGCTGCGGCGGTAGAGTACCCGGCCTTCGGAATCGACGATCCGCTCGATGCCGTAGGGGAACACCCCCCGGCCGCCGTTGGCGAAGGCGGCGTAGGCGCCGGTCAGCTCAAGCAGCGTCACTTCCGAAGTGCCGAGCGCGAGCGAGGGCTGTGCCTTGAGATTGGAGGTGATGCCGAACCGCTGAGCGGTCTCGACCACGTCGCCGGCGCCTGCCGTGCGCAGCATCTTGACCGCGACCGAATTCAGCGAGCGGGCGAACGCCTCGCGCAACGTGACCTCGCCGTAGTAGCGCCCGGCGTAGTTGTCCGGCGACCAGCCGTCGACCGAGATGGGCTCGTCGACCACCCGGGTGTCCGGGGCGATCCGGCTGTTGCGCATCGCGGCCAGGTAGACGAACGGCTTGAATGCGGAGCCCGGTTGACGTTGGGCCTGGGTCGCGCGGTTGAACTGGCTTTGAACGTAGTCCTTGCCGCCCACCATCGCGCGCACCGCGCCGTTCGGGGTCATCGTGACCAGCGCGGCCTGACTGGCATCCTGCCGCTCCCCGCTGTGTTCCAGCGCGCGGCGTAGCTGGGTGTTGGCGATCCGCTGGACCCGGGGGTCGAGGGTGGTGTGCACCCGCAGGTCGCGGTCGTGGTAGCCGACGTAATCGCGGACCTCGCCCAGCACCCAGTCGGCGAAGTAGCGGCCGTGCCAGCCGTTGGACGGCGTGCCGCTGCTGCGTTCGCGGGCGGCCTGCTTCGCTTCGGCCTGGGTGACGAAGCCCGCTTCGACCATGTCCTGCAGCACGGTCAATGCGCGGGCGTGCGCGGCCCGCCGGTCGGCGGCGGGGTTGTAGCGTGACGGCGCTTTCAAAAGCCCCGCCAACATCGCGGATTCGTATAGGTTCACCGCCCGGGCCGGCTTGTTGAAGTAGCGCCGGGCGGCCGCATCGACGCCGTAGGTGCCGGCGCCCAGATAGACGCGGTTCAGATACAGGCTGAGAATCTCGTCCTTGGTGAACTTCCACTCCAGCCAGACGGCCAGGATCGCTTCCTGTACCTTGCGCTTGATCGTCTGCTTCGGCGTCAGGAACAGGTTCTTGGCGAGCTGCTGGGTGATCGTGGACCCACCCTGCACGATGTGACCCGCCTGCAGGTTAGCCACCATCGCGCGTGCCAGTCCGAGCGGGTCCAGGCCGGGGTGGTAATAGAACCGCCGGTCCTCCACCGCCATCACGGCTTGGGGGAGCGTTTTCGGCAGGTCGGCCAGGGAGACTTGGTCGCCGTAAAGGTCGCCATAGGTCGCCAGCGTCGCGCCGTTGGCCGCGAGCAGGGTCACGCTCGGCTTGCGGCTCGCTTCCGCGACCTGGTCGATCTCCGGGAGGTCGTGGGCGTAATAGACGATCACCCCGCCGGCGATTACGCCCAGCCAGATCGCCAGCACCAGCGACCAGATCGCCAACGGCCGGAGCCAGGAACGCCGGCGCGCCTTCCGCGCCGTCTTGCGGGCGCGCCGCGATGTGCTGCGCCGCCGGCCGCCACCATTGCCGCCTCCCTGTTTGCCATTCGCGGCTGTGCGCTCGTGCGGGGCCCGGGGAGCTTCCGGTTTGGGCTTCTGGCCGCCATTGGAAGCACGCGACCCGCCGCCGTCGCGGGCGCGGTTTGGGGCGCGCTGGCGTTTACGGTCGCTGGCGGGACGACGTGGCGGAGTCTTACGGCTCATACGCTATATCTAGCTTCGATAGTCTCAACAAACCATAAATCTTCTAATCATCCGACGCGAACTTGCCGAAAAGCCCGACCCTTCCATTTAGACAGGGAAAATGACCGATCGGTGGCACGTGCGGTGTTGTCTTATAATCGCCGCCCGAAGACATCGGCATCCTTTCGACAGCCCGACGGTCTGCGAGGTGTGTCATGACCGACGATCCCTACCGTCTCGTCCGGCGACGCGGCAACCGGCATCCTGGGAACTGCGGCCGGCGCCGTCTGCTGGCCCTGATGGCCTGGTTGCCGCTGGGGGCGGTGGTTCTGCCCGGTCGCGGTATGGCGCAGGACGGCCGGCGTCTGGTCGACGTGGAACTGGTTCTGGCGGCTGACGGGTCCGGGTCGATCGACGATGACGAGTTGGCGACCCAGCGTCGTGGCTATGCCGATGCGCTTGCACATCCCCGTGTCCTGCAGGCGATCCAGGGTGGGTATCACGGGCGCATCGCGCTGACCTACATCGAATGGGGCGGACCGCGTTCGCAGCATACGATCGTCGACTGGCAGGAGATCGCGAATGGCGATGATGCCAAGGCGTTCGGCGACGCGCTGGTGACGGCGCCCCGTGCCGCGCGTGGCTGGAATTCGATCTCGGGCGCGATCGCCTACGGCCACCAAAAGATCGACGAGAACCGCTTTGCCGGCCACCGCAAGGTGATCGACATCTCCGGCGACGGGCCGCAGCGCGGCGGTCCCTCGCTCGGTCTCACCCGCCAGCAAGCTGTCGAGGCGGGCATCACCATCAACGCCCTGGTGGTGCGTCGGCCCGGTGGCGGCTACCCGGGCCCCGGCGGAATGCCGCTGCATACACACTACGAGCGCGACGTGATCGGCGGGCGCGGCGCGTTCGTCATGACGGCGGATACCGAGATCGGCTTCACCGACGCGATCCTGAACAAGCTAATCCAGGAAATCGCGGAGGGCCGGCCGACGGGGGCGGCTCGGGGGTAGCGCAGACCCGAGGTTATCCCGCGATGGCCGTGCCCTCAGATGGGATGGGCGCTTCGAACCCGCTCAGTTCCCAAGCAGGTTCTTGAGCGCGTCCTTCGCCTTTTCCTCGGCGGACCCACCGTCGGAATCGCCGCTATCCGTGCCGGCGCTGGAGCTGCCCGAGCCGCCGCCGGTCAGGCCTTCCAGGACCTTGCGCGGATCGGTGCCGCCCTCGACGCCTTCCTTGACCTTCTCGAAGGTCTTCTTGATTTGCTCCGGGTTCTTCACCGCGTCCCGGATCACGCTCTGCAGGTCCGGGCGATAGCTGATGTTGTGCCAGGGGCCTTCGATGATCACCGGCACGGCGACCCCCTGCTCCTGCACCTGGCCGCCCTGGCCTTCGGTGGTTGCGACGGCCTTGGGCGTCAGGCGGTAGTTCACGGTGCGCGCGCCGATGTCGGCTTGGCCTTCGCCGCGCACCCGCAGCAGCGGATTGAGCAGCAGCAGGTCCTGGTTCTTCAGGACGCCGTCGGTGATGTCGAACGTACCCGACAGTTCGGCGAAGTCGGTCTTCTGCGTGCTGCCAGCGTTCTGGAAGGCGGATTTCACGTTACGCACCATCTGGGCCAAGTTGACCCCGCTGATGGCGCCGTCCTGGAAGTTGATCGCGCCGGTGCCGTTCAGGTTCTCGACCAGCGCCTTCTGCGACTTGCCGCTGGCTTGCACGTCGAACTGCATGGCGCCCGTGCCCTCCAGCCGCTCGAATCCGGCGACATCGGTCAGGAACGGTTGGGCGTTCAGGCCCTGCAACTGGAAGGTATTGGCGAGCGACGGCGTGTCCTGCCGGGCGTTCACCACGACGCGGCCCTTGCCGGTGCCGTCGTAGAGGTTGAGCTCGCTAAGGTCGGCCTGCAGCCGGCCGTCCTGCAGCTGCATCTGCATGGCGGTGCGGCCGACCGTGACCTCGCGCGCCTGGATGCCCTCGACCGACAGGTCGAAGTCGACATTGACGGCGTGCAGGGCCGACAGATCGATCGGATCGTCGTTCCACTGCGCCGGGTCTTGCGCACCGCCGCTCCCAGAGCTGTCGCCCGAGTCCTCCTCGGAGCCGCCGCCTTCGGCTTTCTCCGTCGGCGCGGGCAGGTAGGGCGTCAGATTCATCTCCGCCAACGCCAGCTTGCCCGACAGCCATGGCTTGTCGCCGGTCAGGTCGGCGGCGAACTGGCCTTCGCCGGTGATCTCGTCGAACACGATCTCGTTGGCGGAAAAGCCGTAGGTCTGGCCCTTGGCGTCAACCGTGCCGGCGAGCCTGAAGGTTTCCAACGTGCCTTCCGGCGAGCTGATCGGGCTGCCGGCCCAGTCGGCGAGCTGCTTGATCGACGGCACGTCGAGTTCGACCTCGCCCTGGATGCGCCGCGGCGGCGCGTTCACCAGATCGCCGTCGAAGCTCAGATTGACCGGGTTCGAGGAGATGTTGGCGACGATGTCTGCCTGGTTGCCCGCCATCAGCTGGCGGGGTGTGGTCACCTCGGCTTCCAGGTCGATCGTCTCACCGTTCCAGGTCAGGGCGCCGTCCGCCGTCATCGGCGAATCCAGCGAGCTGAGCGAGACGGTCATGTTGACGTCGGTGATTTCGGTCGTCTGGCCGGTTTGCGCATCGCGGTAAGTGACCGTGCCGTCGACCAGGCGAACGTCGTTCAGCGTGATGTCCTGCAACGGGCCGGTACCGCTGCCACCGCCACCGGTCCCCGTGTCGCGGGCCGGTTGGTCGCCACCTGTCGGCTCGCCACTGGCCTGGCCGCTGCCCTCGAACTGCCAGTTGACCTCGCCCTGCGCGTTCTTCGCCAGGTGGATCACCGGCTGCTGCAGCACGAAGCTCTCGATCTCCAGCTGACTGGACAGGAGGGCGAAGGGGTTCACGCGCACCTGCAGCTGCTCGAGCTCCGCCATCTGCGGCGCGTCGGCCCAGGCCGCGTTGGCGAACTGGACCTGATTCGCGGTCACCTGCGTGCGCGGCAGGATCGACAGTGACAGGTCGCCTTCGATGGTGATCTGCCGGCCGGTGGCGGCTTCCACCTGCCTGGCGATCTGCTGCTTATAGGTGTCCATCGGGATCAGCATCGGCGCGATCAAGGCGACCGCCACCAACAGGACGACAACGGCGGCAACGATCAGCAGGAGCTTCTTCATAGCCTTGGCAACCCTTCGGAATGCCAGCACCGCCCAGGCCTGACGCGCGTTGCCCGCGGCCGGCGTTGCGGCAGATTCACATAGTTGAACGTAGGCAACGCCGGAACAGCGATGCCGTCAAGCGGCAAAGTCGTGGTCCGCACAGCCGTCACACGTGTGACTCGGCCCCGGGCGGGTACGCCGACTCACACGTCCAGGTTCGAGACCTCGAGGGCGTGCGACTGGATGAACTCGCGCCGGGGGTCGACGACGTCGCCCATCAGGGTGGAGAACAGGCTCTGCGCCTCGTCCTGGTGCTCCACGCCGACCTGCAGCAGGGACCGGTTGGACGGGTCCAGCGTGGTCTCCCACAGCTGATCCGGGTTCATTTCGCCCAGACCCTTGTAGCGGGAGATCGTCAGGCCCTTCTTGCCGTGTTCCATGACCTGGACAGCGAGGTCGAGCGGGCCCCACAGCGCGATCTGCCGATCCTTGGTCTGCAGCTCGGCCGGCTCGCCGAACAGCGTATGCAACTCACCGCGCATCTCCGCCAGCCGCCGCGTTTCGGCGGTGCGCAGAAGGGCCTGGTCGATCCGGTAGCTTTCGTCGACCCCGCGCACCGTGCGGTAGATGCGCAGGCTGCCGTCCCCCTCGACCGAGCCGTGCCAGCGGCTCTCGTCATCCGGCGCGACGCGGTTGAGGCGCCAGGCCAGCGTGTCCACGGCTTGTTGCGCGGCCGCCGCATCGTCCAGCAGCTCCGGCGTCAGCGCGCCGCAGATCGCTGCCTGCTCGACCACCTGCGGGGCACCGATCCGGCGGATCGGCGTCTGCATCAACTGGCGCGCCTTGAGCGCGAAGCGGACCCGGTCTCGGAAGTCGTCCTTGGCGATGTACTGCCCGTCGGCGGTCTTGAGCACGCTGTCGGTGACCGACTGCTCGATCAGGTACTCCTCCATCTCCCGGTCACCCTTGATGTAGGTGAGCGACTGGCCGCGCTTGACGCGGAACAGCGGCGGCTGGGCGATGTAGAGGTGGCCGTTGGTGATCAGCTCCGGCATCTGCCGGTAGAAGAAGGTCAGGAGCAGGGTGCGGATGTGGCTGCCGTCCACGTCCGCGTCGGTCATGATGATGATCTTGTGGTAGCGCAGCTTGTCGATATTGAACTCGTCGCGCCCGATGCCGGTGCCGAGCGCGGTGATCAGCGTGCCGATCTCCTGGCTGGAGAGCATCTTGTCGAAGCGGGCGCGCTCGACGTTCAGAATCTTGCCCTTGAGCGGAAGGATCGCCTGAGTCCGGCGGTCGCGGCCCTGCTTGGCGGAGCCGCCGGCGCTGTCGCCCTCGACGATGAACAGTTCGGACTTGGCCGGATCGCGCTCCTGGCAGTCGGCCAGCTTGCCCGGCAGGTTGGCGACGTCGAGCGCGCCCTTGCGCCGGGTCAGCTCGCGGGCCTTGCGCGCCGCCTCGCGCGCGGCCGCGGCTTCGGCGACCTTGGTGACGATCTTCTTGGCCTCGTTCGGGTGCTCGTCGAACCACTGCGCGAGCGCCTCGTTGACCACGCCCTCGACCGCCGGGCGGACCTCACTGCTGACCAGCTTGTCCTTGGTCTGGCTGGAGAACTTGGGGTCCGGCACCTTGACCGACAGCACGCAGGTCAGCCCCTCGCGCGCGTCGTCGCCGGTCAGCGAGACCTTTTCCTTCTTCAGGACGCCGCTTTCCTGGGCGTAGTTGTTGATCTGCCGGGTCAGCGCCCCGCGCAGGCCGGCCAGGTGGGTGCCGCCGTCCTGCTGGGGGATGTTGTTGGTGAAGCACAGCACGGATTCGTGGTAGGCGTCGGTCCACTCCATCGCCGCCTCGACCACGATGCCGTTGCGCTCGTCCTTCATCTCGATCGGATGGTCGAGCAGCGACTGCTTGGAGCGGTCCAGGTACTGCACGAAGGCACGCACGCCGCCGTCGTAGTGCAGTTCGACCTCGCGCGGCTCCGCGCCCCGGTCGTCGACCAGTTTCAGCGTCACCCCGGAGTTCAGGAAGGCGAGCTCGCGCAGACGGTGTTCCAGCCGGTCGAAGTCGTATTCGCGCTCGGCGAAGATGTCGGGGGACGGCCAGAACACGATCGCCGTGCCACTGCCGGCGGCCTCGCCGATGTCGTACAGGTGCTCGGTCGGTTCGCCGTCGGTAAAGGCGGCCTTGTAGCGCCGGCCGCCGCGGTGAATGTCCAGCTCCAGGCGCTGCGATAGGGCGTTCACCACCGAGACGCCGACGCCGTGCAGGCCGCCGGAGACCTTGTAGGAGTTCTGGTCGAACTTCCCGCCGGCGTGCAGCTGGGTCATGATCACCTCGGCGGCGGAGATGCCCTCTTCCGGGTGCATGTCGACCGGGATGCCGCGGCCGTTGTCGGCCACGCGCACGCTGCCGTTCGCCTGTAGGCGGACCTCGATCCAGTTGCAGTAGCCGCCCAGCGCCTCGTCGATCGAGTTGTCGACGACCTCCCAGACCATGTGGTGCAGACCGGAGCCGTCATCGGTGTCGCCGATGTACATACCCGGGCGCATGCGCACGGCTTCCAGGCCGCGCAGCACGCGGATCGACTCCGCGCCATAGGCCTCGGAGGCCGCGGAACGGCGGGCCTCCTCCTCGGCACTGCTGTCGGCGGGGATCTCGCTGGTCTGGCGTTCGGGATTCTGGGTCATCGGCTTCTATATGGTGATTGCCTGTGGGTCTTTCGCCGGTCGGTGTCGGGCAGCGCGCCGGCGTCGTCAGGTCGCGGGCGCAATCGTGGCCGCACGGACCTCGAAGAACTGGGCACGGCCGTGCAAGCCCGCGAACAGTTCCGGATCGGTGCCGGTCAGCCAGGGCTGCGCGCCCAGGGCGACCAGTTCGTCGAACAGCGCCGCCCGGCGTTCGGCGTCGAGATGGGCGGCAACCTCGTCCAGCAGGACCAGGGGCGCGAAGCCCCGTTCGGCGGCAAGCAGACGGGCGTGCGCCAGCACGATCGAGATCAACAGCGCCTTCTGCTCGCCCGTCGAGCAGAGCTCCGCCGGCAGGTCGCGGGCGACGTGCCGGGCCATTAGATCGGCGCGGTGCGGGCCGTAGGCCGCGCCGCCGGTTTCGGCGTCGCGCCCGCGCGCCTGGGCAAGCGCGCTGGCCATCTTCTCCTCCGCGTCGAGCGCGGAAAGTTCGTCGAACCAAGTCTCCAGATCGCCTGACAGACCGAGCCCCGCCTTCGGAAACGGTCCGTCCCCGCTGGCCGAGGCGCTGGCCAGCCGGTCAACCAGTTGGCGGCGTGCGGCCGCAATCGCCACGCCGCGCTCGGCCATCCGCTGTTCCAGCACGCCCAGCCAGTCCGGGTCGGGCGTACGGTCGCCGCGCAGCAGCCGGGCGCGTTCGCGCATGGCGTGCTCGTAGGCGTTGACGCGGCCGGCGTGCGCGGGATCGATGCCGTAGACCAGCCGGTCGATGAACCGCCGCCGGCCGCCGGGGCTGTCCTGGAACAGCCGATCCATCTGCGGGGTCAGCCAGGTCACCGCGACGAGCTCGCCCAGCATCTGCTGGTTGCCGGCGAAGTCGCCGTCGATCTTGACCACCCGACGCTCGCGTCCTTCGGCGCTCGGATCGCGCCCGGTGCCGAGGTCGCGCGATCCCTCCGGCGTCATCACGCGCGCCGCGACGGCCCAGGCCGGCCCGGTCGGTGACGGGCTGGCCGCATCGTCACGGGAGCCCGCGCTTCCGCGGGTCGCTTGCGCGCCCGGGTGGCGCTCCACCTCGCTCAAGCCGGCCCGGCGCAAACCCCGGCCGGGGGCGAGGAAGGAGACCGCCTCCAGCAGGTTGGTCTTGCCCGCGCCGTTCGGGCCGGTGAGGACGACCGGGCGACCGTCGGTTTCGAGCGCGGCGTGCGCGTAGTTTCGGAACGCGGTCAGGTGCAGGCGCTGGACGTACAACCCCGGTGTTGGGGCGGTCCCGGCAAACCGGTCGGAAGCGTCCGCATGCAGGGCGGCGTGTCCTGTCCGTTCCATCGACACCTGGGGTTGGGGCGGCGTGTGGTGGGCCGCGTGGCTCACACGCGCATCGGCATCAGCACGTACAGTGCGCTGGTATCGCCGGCGTCCTGCACGATCGTGGGCGAGGCGGAATCGGACAGGCTGAACTGCGCGCCGTCGCCGCCCAGCCGCTCGGCGATGTCGAGCAGATAGCGCGAGTTGAAACCGATCTCGATGTTGTCGCCCTGATAGGAAATCTCCAGCTCCTCGGTCGCGCTGCCGTTTTCCGGGCTGGTCGCGGAGAGGGTGAGCGTGTTGTCGGCCAGCGACAGCTTGACCGCCCGGCTCTTCTCGGTGGAGATCGTCGAAACGCGGTCGACGGCGGAGGCGAAGGCCTTGCGGTCGACCTCCATCATCTTGTCGTTGCCCGACGGGATCACACGCTCGTAGTCCGGGAAGGTGCCGTCGATCAGCTTTGAGGTCAGCACCGTGCTGTCGAAGGTGAAGCGGATCTTGGTGTCCGACAGCGCCACCTCGATGCCGCCATCGGTCTCGTCGATCAGCTTGCGCAGCTCGTTGACTGTCTTGCGCGGCACGATCACCCCCGGCATGCCATCCGCGCCATCGGGCACGGGCATCTCGAAGCGCGCCAGGCGGTGGCCATCGGTCGCCACCCCGCGCAGCTGCTTGGCGCTGCCCTCCTCGCCACTGGTGGCGTGGACGTAGATGCCGTTCAGGTAGTAGCGCGTTTCCTCGGTGGAGATGGCGAAGCGAGTTCGGTCGATCAGCTCGCGCAGTTCCTTGCCCTGCAGGCTGAACGCCTGCGGCAGGTCGTTCGCCTGCGTCGCCGGGAAGTCTTCCTTGGGCAGGGTCGCCAACTGGAAGGTCGAGCGGCCGCTCTTCAGACTCATCTGTCCCTGGTCGCCCTGGACGTCGAGTTCGACCTGCGCGCCGTCGGGCAGCTTGCGCACGATGTCGTACAGCGTGTGCGCAGGCGCGGTGGTGGCGCCGGCTTCTGCGACCTGGCAGCCGACCTCCTCGACGATCGTCAGGTCCATATCGGTCGCGGTCAGCTTCGCCGCCCCGGACCCGGCCTCGATCAGCACGTTGGAGAGGATCGGAATGGTGTTGCGGCGTTCGACCACGCTCTGGACGTGTCCCAGCGATTTCAAGAGCGCCGCGCGCTCGATCGTCAGCTTCATCTGCTCCCCGTTTCGATCCTCGAGAAAGTCTGTCTTGGAGTGTTGTGTACGGCGTGCCCGACAGCGGCCGCACAAGGGCGCGAATCGGCCGGCAACGATAGCACGCTCGCTCTTTTGCGCCTAATAAAGATCACGCGCGCACGTGCGCGCGTGTGGGCGCTGCTGCATGTGCAGCGCCCACGCCGACTGTCTGTCGGGAAGGGAAGTGGCCGCCTGCGGCGACCGGGCGCCTAGCCCTGCAGCATGCGCTTGAGCAGGTCGACGTCCTCGGCGAAGGCGGCGTCCCCGCCACGCAGCTCTTCGACCTTCTTGACTGCGTGCATGACGGTCGTGTGGTCGCGGCCGCCGAACTTGCGGCCGATCTCGGGCAGGGAGCGGGCGGTCAGGGTCTTGGCGAGGTACATCGCCACCTGCCGCGGCCGGGCGACCGCGCGGGCGCGTCGGGCGGAGGCCATGTCGGAGATTCGCACGTTGTAGTGCTCGGCGACCTTCTTCTGGATCTCGTCGATCGTCACCCGCCGGTCGGAGGCGCGCAGGATGTCGTGCAGCACCTCCTGGCAGGTCTCCAGGGTGATCTGCCGGCCGACCAGCGTGGCGTGCGCCACGATCCGGTTCAGCGCGCCTTCCAGCTCGCGCACGCTGGAGGTGATCTTGTGCGCCAGGAACTCCATCACCTTGGTCGGGATCGCGACACCCATCTGGTCGGCCTTGGCCTGCAGGATCGACAGGCGCAGCTCGTAGGTCGTCGGGTGGATGTCCGCGACCAGGCCCCAGCCCAGGCGCGAGCGCATCCGCTCCTCGACGCCTTCCAGGTCGGACGGGCTCTTGTCGGCGGAGATCACCACCTGCCGGTTCTGGTCGACCAGCGCGTTGAAGGTGTGGAAGAACTCCTCCTGGGTCGCCTCGCGCCCGCCGATGAACTGCACGTCGTCGATCATCAGCACGTCGACGGAGCGGAACTGCTCCTTGAAGGCCATGGTGTTCTTCGTACGCAGGGAGCGCACGAACTGGTACATGAACTTCTCCGCCGACAGGTAGATGATCTTCTTGTGCGGCTGCCGGTTGTGGATGTGCCAGGCGATCGCATGCATCAGGTGGGTCTTGCCGAGCCCAACCCCGCCGTAGAGGAACAGCGGGTTGAACGGTACGACGTTGGCGTCGCCCACCCGGCGGGCGGCGGCATAGGCCAGCTCGTTCGGCTTGCCGACGACGAAGTTGTCGAAGGTGAAGCGGGGGTCCAGCGGCGCGGAGATGTCGCCAAAGCCGCCCTCGCGGCTCTCGTAAAGACCGGCATCGCCGGAGTCGCGGACGTTGGAGGCATCGCGCATCTCGGCGGGATCGCGTGGTTCGGCCGGTGCCGTCGGACCGTCCGATGCGCCTGCAACAGCCGAGTTGCCGCCGGTCGATGGCGCGGAGTCCGAGCCCGGCATGCCGGCTGCCTGGCTGTTGGCCGGGGCGTCACTGCGCGGCGTGCCCGGCTGGTTGGCGCCGATCGCCTGGGCGCGGCTGGAACGCTCGGGCGCCTGGACGACGATTTCGACGGCGCTCACCTGGACGTTCTCACTGGCCCACAGCGCGCGCAGCCGGTCGGCGTAGTTGGACGAAACCCAGTCGCGCATGAAGCGCGTCGGGACGGCCATGCGCACCGTTTCGCCGCGTCGTCCGCTCAGCGTCAGCGGCTTCAGCCAGGATCGGAAGGCGGCCTCGCCGACCTCCTGGCGCAACCGGCCGCGGACGCGCGCCCACTGCTCGGTCAGTGACTGATCGTCTGCCGAGGCGTCGCCGCCAAGGGCGCTTGCCGTCTGTCCGTTCGTGGATCCGTTCGCGCCCGTCTGACGGTCGCCAGGGAACTCTGTATGTGTCGCATGCATGCGACCGGCGTTCTGCTGCGCCGAACCGGACGAGTGTGTCATGCCGTCTCGCGTCCCCAATAACCGTGGCGCGGGGAATCCGATTGGTTCTCTCGGCCCCGTCTCTAGCCAGCCAAACGCCGTGTCCCGCGGCGTTCGTCGGCCCGGTGTTTCCTGCGGTGGGCGGTTGGCGTTGCTGGCCAAACCGCTATTCTCCGCCCTCGCGCCCGTAAGCAGTAGAAAATGACAAAACGGACGTAAGAGTCGAGTCCAAAAAGCGTGCGGGTCTGCACTAAAGGCCGGTCTAATATTTAGACAAACGAGCCTGTCACCCAAAGAAATTGGGCGGCGATTAGTAAATATCAGTATCCGAAAGTCTTCAGCGAGGGTGTGTAACTTACCCGTCACGGGCCGGTAAGGCAACGGGACTGAATGTAGAACGCGTGACCCGGTTAGGCATAAGCCCCGGAGTGTCGCCGTAGATGACTGGAATCACAGGCAGAAAATTTTTAGGGGCGCTACCGTGCGCCGACCGCCACGTTGGTGCCACTGTCGTACCGCATGCGGAACGTTTGCGTGCTCGGCTAAAGTTAACAAGCCTGCAACACAAATAGCCGGCGACGCTTAGGCTTTAGGAGCCCGGCGTTCACCGGCTGGATTGTGCACCGTTGGATCAACAGGTGAGGGGGCGTCTGCGCGCCCCGACAAAGGCGCTACGCCAGCGCCTTCACCCGCTGCGACAGGCGGCTGACCTTGCGCGCCTTGGTATTGCGGTGGATCACGCCCTTGTTCACGCCGCGGGCGAGCTCGGGCTCGGCCTGCTTGAGCGCTTCCTGGGCGGCCGCTTTGTCGCCGCGCTGGATCGCTGCCTCGACCTTCTTGACGAAGGTGCGCATGCGGCTCTTGCGCGCATGGTTGATCTGATAGCGCCGCGCGTTGCGACGGATGCGCTTCTCGGCGGACTTATGGTGCGCCATGGCTGATCTGTCTTGCTCTTATCTCTAGGGTGTTGCGCTGTGGCGGCGGGTTATATCGGCGGCACGCGCCGGCGTCAAGCCGGCGCGCCATCCGCCCGATGCCCCTTCCGGTGCGGGCGATCGGACGACCGCTTAGCGGTGCTGCCAGTCCGGTTTGCGCTTGTTGACGAAGGCGTCCATGCCCTCCGACCGATCGTGGGTTGCGAAGGTGCTGTGGAAGGTGCGCCGCTCGAACCGCACGCCCTCGTTCAACGTGGTCTCGAAGGCGATGTTGACCGCCTCCTTGCAGCGCTGGGCGATCGGCAGCGACATACCGGCGATCGCGCCGGCGGTCTTCATCGCTTCGGTCTGCAGATCGGCGGCCGGGACGACCTTGGCCACCAGCCCGGCGCGCTCGGCCTCCTCGGCGTCCATCATGCGCCCGGTCAGGCAAAGCTCCATCGCCTTCGCCTTGCCGACCGCGCGGGTCAGGCGTTGCGTGCCGCCGGCCCCGGGGATGGTGCCCAGCTTGATTTCCGGCTGGCCGAATTTCGCGGAGTCGCCGGCGATGATGAGGTCGCACATCATGGCGACTTCACATCCGCCGCCGAGCGCGAAGCCGGAGACGGCTGCGACCACCGGGGTGCGCAGCTTGGCCAGCACCTCCCAGTCGTCGGTGATGAAGTCCTCGGCGAAGACCTGCTCGTAGGTCTTGTCCTTCATCTCCTTGATGTCGGCGCCGGCGGCGAACGCCTTTTCCATCCCGGTCACCAGGATGCAGCCGATCTCCGGATCCTGGTCGAACGCCTGCGCGGCTTCGCCCAGTTCGCGGACCAGCTGGGCGTTCAAGGCGTTCAGCGCATCGGGTCGGTTGAGCGTGAGAACGCCCACCCGGTCCTGCGTTTCCACCTGGATCAACTCGTAGGTCATCGGCGCGGTCCTCCGCGTGGTTCGGGTCGCTGTCGGGTCGATACGCTGGATGGGCGCGGGCTTGGCGCGGCTGCCGTTTAGCGTGGCTGCAGGGTGTAGCGCACGGTCAGGTCGCCGTCCGCGCCCAGGTAGTCGATCTGCAGGCGCTCGCCCTCCCGGGTGAACTGGTCTTGACCGAGGCGCTGCCAACCCAGCTGGGGCAGTGTCTGGCGGTAGAAACGCCGGACCGCCGCGGTGTCGACCGTTCCGTGGGCGTAGGCCTCGACGATCCGGCCCGAGGGTTTGTCGAACGCCATGCCGGCGTCCGCGACTTCCCGCAGCCCTTCCATCAGCGGCAGATCGACGATGTCGGCGACATAGTCGCTGTCCCCGCCTTGGGCCGCGGCTGGCGCCGGCGGCGCGGCCCACAGCAGCCCGGCCAGTGCCAGGGCAAGGCACGCCTTCATGACGACGGTCGGTCGGCGTGTTGGGCGGGCAGCGGCGGGTCGCACGGTCATACTCCTGCGATAGCCTATCGCTGCCGGCGCGGACAATAAAAAGTCGAGCGGTTAGCCTGAACGAGCCGCTGGATGCCGCCGGTGGCTGCCACGGTGCAGTCGCAGTCCGGGCAGGGCTGACCTTCCTTGTCGTAGACCGCCCAGTCGTGCTGGAAGTAGCCCAGCTCGCCCGAGGCTTGGCGGTAGTCCCGCAGGGAGGAGCCGCCGGCCGCGATCGCCCGGGTCAGCACGCTGCGCGTGGCCGCCGCCAGCCGCTCGGCGCGCTTGCCCTGCACCGTGTGGGCCTGGCGTTTTGGCGACAATCCGGCGACATAGAGCGCTTCGCAGACGTAGATGTTGCCCAGCCCCGCCACCGTCTTCTGGTCCAACAGCGCCGCCTTGATCGGCGTGCGCCGGCCGGCCAGGCGGGCGGCCAGTTCCGGGCCGTTGAATGCGTTGCCGAGCGGCTCCGGCCCCAGGCCGCGGAAGTGCGCGCTCGTCTCGATGCCCTCGGCCGGCAGCAGGTCCATGAAGCCGAACCGTCGGGGATCGTTGAACCGGACCTGACAGCCCTCATCGGTCAGGAAGACGACGTGGTCGTGCGGTTCGAACGGCGCGTCGGGATCGGCGGCGACGGCCATCCGACCGCTCATGCCGAGGTGCATCAGCAGCACCCAGCCGTCGTCCAGATGCGCCAGCATGTACTTTGCCCGCCGGTCGATGCGCACGATCATGCGGCCCTCCAGCCGCTGGGCGAAGTTCTCCGGCAGCGGCCAGCGCAGATCCGGCCGGCGCTGGATCACGGAGGCCAGCCGCCGGCCTTCCAGCCAGGGCCGCAGACCACGGCAGACGGTTTCCACCTCGGGCAGTTCGGGCATCGGGTCTATCGGATCGCGGATCGTCGAAGGGCGGTCTTTAGAGCGGCGCATACGCGGTTGGCCAAAATCTAGGCCCCTGCGGCGCGCGCGCACAGTAGCGTGCGGGCAGGCAGCGCGCTATGGTCCGCGCCATGATGCGCGACAATCCTTCCCCCAGCGATTTCACCGCAGACTCCGAGGCCGACCCGGAAACCGGCGGGCGCCGGCGGTTTTCCGAGGGCGACCGGGCTTCCTTCGGCTACCGCGACGTGGGCGCGGCGGAGAAGCAGGGACTGGTGCGCGGCGTGTTCTCCAACGTCGCCCGCTCCTACGACCTGATGAACGACTTGATGAGCATGGGCGTCCACCGGCTCTGGAAGGACTCCTTCGTCGATCAGCTGAACCCGCGGCCCGGCTGGACCGTGCTGGACGTCGCGGGCGGCACTGGCGACATCGCCTTCCGCCTGCGCAAGCGAACCGGCGACGCGGGGCAGGTGGTCGTCTGCGACCTGACCCCGGACATGCTGGAGGTTGGCCGCGACCGCGCAGTCGACAAAGGCTATCTGTCGGGCATCGACTGGGTCGCGGGCGACGCCATGAAGCTGCCGGTCAAGAGCCGGGTGGCGGATGCCTACACGATCGCCTTTGGTCTGCGGAACGTCACCCACATCGAGGACGTGCTGGCGGAGGCCTACCGCGCGCTCAAGCCCGGCGGCCGGTTCATGTGCCTGGAATTCAGCCAGGTGGTTTTGCCGGTGCTCTCGGACCTCTACGACGTCTACTCCTTCAACGTATTGCCGCGGATCGGCCAGCTGGTCGCCCGCGACCGGGAGAGCTACCAGTATCTCGTGGAATCGATCCGCCGATTCCCGCCGCAGGAGGAGCTTGCCGGGATGATGCGCGACGCCGGTTTCGCGCGCGTCAGCTACCGCAATCTCTCCGGCGGCATCGCGGCGATCCACTCCGGCTGGCGGCTGTAACCGGGCTTCATGCTGCGCGCCATCCGCTCCCTCTTCCGTTTGCTCACGATCGCCCGGACGCTGGCCCGCCACGATGCGCTGGCGGTGCTGGAGATCGCCGGCGTCGCCAAGCCGATTGTCTGGCTCGCGCGGCAGGTGTCGCGCCGGCATGTCGCCGGGCGGCCGGGGCAGAAGCTGGCGCGTGCGCTGTCCGACCTGGGCCCGTCTTTCATCAAGCTGGGCCAGTTCATCTCCACCCGCTCCGACCTGATCGGGGAGCAGGTGTCCGACGATCTGGCGGAGTTGCAGGATCATCTGCCGCCGTTCGACAGCGACACCTCACAGAAGATCGTGGAGGACGAGCTCGGCGGCCCGGTGGAGACCTTCTTCCAGGAGTTCGAGCCGCCCAAGACCGCCGCGTCGATCGCGCAGGTCCACCTGGCCGTCACCACCGACGGCCGGGAGGTTGCGGTCAAGGTATTGCGTCCGGGCATCGAGCGGGCGTTCGAGCGCGATCTGGCGCTGTTCTACTGGCTGGCCGGGCTGGTCGAGCAGGCGCAACCGAGGCTGCGCCGCTATAAGCCGGTCGCGATGGTGCGCCTGTTCGAGGAGCAGGTCCGCTTCGAGATGAACCTGTCGATGGAAGCCGCCGCCGCGGACGAGCTGGCGGCGAACTTCAAGGGCGATCCGAGCTACAACGTGCCGCCGATCGACTGGGCGCGCACCTCGCGCCGGGTGATGACCCAGGGCCGGATCGAGGGCATCCCGATGGACGACCGGGAAGCCCTGCTGGCCGCCGGTCACGACCTGGATTCGGTGCTGGAAAAGGCGGCGGAGATCTTCTTCCGGCAGGTGTTCCGCGACGGCTATTTCCACGGCGACCAGCACCCGGGCAACATGTTCGTTGACGCCGACGGCAACATCGTCGCGGTCGACTTCGGCATCATGGGCCGGTTGAGCCGGCACATGCGCTACCTGCTGGCCGACATGCTGCTTGCCTTGCTGCAGCGTGATTACATGCGCCTGGCCGAGGTGCAGATCGAGGCCGGCTATCTGCCGGAGCCGAACGCCGAAAGCCCGTCGGTGGAATCCTTCGCCCAGGCACTGCGCAGCGTCTGCGAGCCGGTGTTCGGCAAGCCGCTGAACGAGATTTCGTTCGCCCGCGTATTGGGCCAGCTGTTCACCCTGTCGAAATCCTTCCACCTGCAGATGCAACCGCAGTTCCTGCTGTTGCAGAAGAACATGATGATGGCCGAAGGGGTCAGTCGCGCGCTTCGGCCCGAGATCAACACCTGGACCCTGGCGCAGCCACTGATCGAGGAGTGGATGCGCCAGAACCGCGGGCCGCAGGCGCGCCTGGAACAGGGGGCGCGCGAATGGGCCCGGATCGCCGGCCGCCTGCCCGAGACGATCGCGCGGGCCGAGCGGATCGTGCAGGAAATCGAAAGCGGCGGCGGCCTCAAGGTGCACCCCGACACCGCCCGCGCCCTGACCCAAGGGCGTGGTAACGGCTGGATGAAACTGGCGCTGGCGATGTCTGCCGGCGCCTTGGCACTCGCCGCGTTTGCCCTGGGCGCTGTGCTGGCGGGATAGCGAGCTCCCTTATCCGCTGCGCGGCCTTTGCGTACCCTCTGTGGCTCTGCGGTGGGCGCCGAAAAACCGCATGAAGCGGTGGACATTAACGCGGCCCTGAGCTATTTACGGCGGCACGTGGTGAAATAGGGTCGTTATGCCGCAGGTACCGTTGAAAATCGAGGCTGTGCGCGGTAAGCGCGTGCTGCTGGTCGTCACCGGCGGCATCGCGGCCTACAAGGCGCTTGAGCTGATCCGGCTGCTGCGCAAGTCGGGCGCCGAGGTGCGGTGCGTGCTGACTCGCGGCGGGGCGGAGTTCGTGACGCCGCTATCGTTGCAGGCGCTGTCCGGCGACAAGCTCTATGACGACCTGTTCTCGCTCACCGACGAAAGCGAGATGGGCCATATCGAGCTGTCGCGCGCCGCCGATCTCGTTGTGGTTGCCCCGGCGACCGCCGACTTCCTGGCCAAGATGACCCATGGGCGGGCCGACGATCTGGCGTCGACCGTGCTGCTGGCCACCGACAAGGACACGCTGGTCGCGCCCGCGATGAACGTGCGGATGTGGCAGCATCCGGCGACCCAGGCGAACGTCGCCACGCTTGGCCAGCGCGGCGTGCGGTTCGTCGGGCCCGACGAGGGCGACATGGCCTGCGGCGAATACGGCCCCGGCCGGATGGCGGAGCCGGACGCGATCCTGGCGGCGATCGCCGGCTATTTCGGGCAGGCTCGGCCGCTCGCCGGGCGTCGCGCGCTGGTCACCAGCGGGCCGACGCACGAGCCGATCGATCCCGTGCGCTACCTCGCCAACCGCTCGTCCGGCAAGCAGGGCCATGCGATCGCCGGCGCGCTGGCGCGGCTGGGGGCGGCGACCACCCTGGTCACCGGGCCGACGGTGCAGGTCGATCCGCCCGGCGTGCGCGTCCAGCACGTCGAGAGCGCCCGCGACATGCTGGCGGCCTGTCAGGACGCGCTGCCGGTGGATATTGCCGTCTGTGCCGCAGCGGTGGCCGACTGGCGCCCCTCGGACTGCGCCCCGCAGAAGATGAAGCGCGGCGACGCGGCCGAGCTTGGCCTGCGCTTGCAGCCGAATCCGGACATCCTGGCCGCTTTGTCGGCGGCCGGGAACCAGCGTCCCGCGCTGGTCGTCGGGTTCGCCGCGGAGACCGAGCGCGTGGTCGAGCACGCCCGGGAGAAGCGCGCGCGCAAGGGCTGTGACTGGATCGTCGCCAACGACGTCTCCGTGGGGACCGGAACGTTCGGTGGCGATGACAACACCGTTCACCTGATCACCGATGATGCCACGACGCCGGAGACCTGGCCGCGCATGACCAAGCAGGCGGTCGCCGACACGCTTGCCGAGCGGATCGCCGAGCGTCTGGGGACGGCCAAGGGGGCCGGCTAGCAAGCCGCTGGCGGCACGTTCTGCGCCGGCGCCTATGAACACATCTGAGACGCACCGGCGGCTGCCCAACGGTCGGCGGTGCGTCGCGAAGAAAGCGGAAAGACGAGATACGATGCTGCGCCTGTCCAAGAAGCTGCTGTTCGCCATCGAGGCGGTGGTCGACATCGCCTACAACGCCGGGCCCGAGCCGGTGCGCTCCAGCGAGATCTCGGAGCGTCAGGGGATTCCGCGGCGCTACCTGGAGCAGGTGCTGCAGCAACTGGTCCACCACAACATCCTGGCCGGTCAGCGCGGCCCGCGCGGCGGGTATCGTCTGGCGCGCGAACGCCGTCGGATCACGGTGGGCGAAATCATCCGTGTCGTCCGTCAGCTCGAGGGCACGCCCGACCCGACCAGCGAAGCCGGTGGCAGCGAGATCGGCCGGCGGGTCGTGCGTCCGATCTGGCAGGGCATGCAGGACGAGATGATGTCCCGCTTCGACCACATGACCATCGAGGAACTGTGCGATAAGGCCCGCAACGAAGGCATCCAGTCCGAAGCCCAGCAGGTTCCGGATTTTTCGATCTAGCGCCAGCTTGGCGCCTGCCATTTTCAGGCTCACTTTGAAGGTGCGCAGGGCGCCTTGAAGGACGCCCGAGGGGGAAGCCCCGCTGATTGCCGGCGTTCACAGCTTTTTTCTTTGCAAGGCGTGGGGGCGCGTTCCTATATCCCTTAAAGTGCCGTGAAACGGTTTATAACCACACGCTTGAGGGAGGAATCGCCAGATGGCCGACCATCAGGCCGACCCCAACCCATCCGCCAACACCCAAGACACCACAGCGCCGGCCACGCCCGGCCCGCGTCCGCACGGACGAATCTACGATTCCGTCCTGGACACGATCGGGGCCACGCCGCTGGTCCGCCTGCCGCGCCTGAGTGAGCGCTACCAGGTGGGCGCGGAGGTCCTGGGCAAGTGCGAGTTCCATAACCCCCTGTCCAGCGTGAAGGACCGGATCGGCCGCGCCATGATCGAGGCGCTGGAGGCCGAGGGCCGGCTGGAGTCGGACACCGTCCTGGTGGAACCGACCAGCGGCAACACCGGTATCGCGCTCGCCTTCGTTTGCGCCGCCAAGGGCTATCGGCTGATCCTGACCATGCCGGAAACGATGTCGGTCGAGCGGCGCAAGATGCTGCGTCTCTTGGGCGCGGAACTGGTGCTGACCGACGGCAGCAAGGGCATGCGCGGGGCCGTTCAGCGCGCCGAGCAGCTGCTGGAGGAGCTGCCCAAGGCGGTGATGCCCCAGCAGTTCCGCAATCCCGCCAACCCGGAAGTGCACCGCCGCACCACCGCCGAGGAGATCTGGACGGATACCGGCGGCGCGGTCGATGCCGTCATCAGCGGCGTTGGGACCGGCGGGACGCTGACCGGCATCGGTTCGGTCCTGAAGCAGCGCAATCCCGATGTGCAGATGATCGCGGTGGAACCGGAGGACAGTCCGATTCTTTCCGGCGGCACGCCGGGGCCGCACAAGATCCAGGGCATCGGCGCCGGCTTCGTGCCGGAGACGCTGGATCGCGAGATGATCGACGAGGTGATCCGGATCGGCAACGACACCGCCTTCGCGATGGCGCGCGAGGCTGCGAGCTGCGAGGGCTTGGCGGTCGGCATCTCCTCGGGCGCGGCCTTGGCGGCCGCCATGGAGATCGGGCAGCGCGAAGCGATGAAGGGCAAGCGCGTGGTCACCATCCTGCCCTCGGCGGCCGAGCGTTACCTGTCCACGCCGCTGTTCGAGGGCATGTAGCCCGCGCCAGGGTGTGGCCGAGGCGGCCGCTCGGGGCTAAGTTCGGGGCATGGAGTTCACCGACCCGCAGATCGACCGTTACGCCCGTCACCTTGTGCTGCCGGAGATCGGCGAGCAGGGGCAGCAGCGCCTGCTCGAGTCGCGGGTCCTGGTGGTGGGCGCGGGCGGTCTGGGCGCGCCGCTCCTGACCTACCTGGCCGCCGCCGGTGTTGGCCGGCTGGGCGTGATCGACGACGATCGCGTCGAGTTGTCCAACCTGCAGCGCCAGGTCATCCATACCACCGGCGACATCGGCCGGCCGAAGGTGGCGAGCGCGGCCGATCGACTGCGGGCCCTGAACCCCGAGGTCGCGGTCGACGCCCACGACCGGCGGGTGACCCGCGCGGGCCTGGTCGAGTTGATCGGCCAGTACGATCTGGTGGCCGACGGTTCCGACAACTTCGTCACCCGTTATCTCTTGAACGACGCCTGCTATCTGGCCGGCCGGACGCTGGTGTCCGCGGCGATCATGCGCTTCGACGGGCAACTGTCGACCTTCAAGGCGCACCTGGCCGAGGATCACGGCGGCGGCCCTTGTTACCGCTGCGTCTTCGGCGCCCAGCCGGCCGATCCCAAGCAGTCCTGCGCCGACGTTGGCGTGCTGGCGATGCTGCCCGGCGTGATGGGGGCGCTGCAGGCGACCGAGGTGGGGAAGGAACTGCTCGACATCGGCGACAGCCTGTCCGGCCGGCTTGTGCTGTACGACGCGCTCGCCACCGGCTTTCGCAGCATCAAGACCCGGCGCGATCCGGCCTGTCCGCTGTGCGGCGAGCAGCCCAGCATCCGCGATCTCACCGACGTCAGCTACGGCGACACCGATCCGCTGTGCGTGGCCTGAGGCGCGCGGCTGCCGGCCCTATTCTTCAGTGGCGCTGGTGACCTCGACCGCGACGTCCATGTCCAGATAGTCGTCCGGGTAGCCGGTGAAGGTGCCCTTGAGCGGGATCGCCTGGTTTGGGTCGCGGGCGACGCCGACGCGGATCAGGTTGCCGCCGCCGACCAGACCGTTGGTCGGGTCGTATTCCACCCAGCCGGCGCCGGGCAGGTAGACCTGCACCCAGGCGTGGGTCGCGCCGGCCCCGGAGAGTGCGTGTTGCTCCGTGTCCTGCCGGGCGGGGTCGCGGGCGGGATCGTACAGGTAGCCGGAGACGAACCTGGTCGCCAGGCCCAGTGCGCGCAACGCTTCCATCATCAACAGCGCCAGGTCGCGGCAGGAGCCGGTGCCGAGATCCAGCGTCTCGACCGGCGGACGGGTGCCGATCGCATGCCGGCGCTCGTAGCCGAAGTCGCGCGCGATCGCCCGGGTGATCTCGCCCAGCAGCAGGTTGGTATCGACCGGGCCGCCGCGGTCCTCGAGAAACCGTTTCGCCCACGTATCGATCTTGTGTTCGGGATCCGGGTAGTGCCGCTCGGTCAGGCGCTGCAGATCCGGGCTCTCCTCCGCGGGGTAGGAGAAGGGATAGGTCCGGGCATGCGGGGCGAGCGGGAAGGTGGCACTGTCGCTGCCATAATGCTCGATATCGATCGTGCTCTCGAAGGTGAGCGTATCGCTCGGCTCCTGCGGGATGGCGATCGCGATCGAGTTGGAAAACACATCGTGCAGCCAGCGCACGTCCGCCTTCGGCGAGATGCGCAGCTTGGTTGCGGTCAGCCGCAGGTCGTGGCTGTCCCGCGGGCGGAACATCAGCCGATGTTCGCCGAAGGTGACCGGCCGCTTGTAGCGGTAGGTCGTGGTATGCCGGACGCGCAGGCGTTTCATGAACGACCGGCCCTATCCGGCTGTGGTGAGGCTGTCAAATACCTGGCTTGGGTCGCGGTCACTCGGTGCGAGCTAATACTCATCCCCTTTGAGGGAGAGTAGATGGACCCCCCGGCCTATGCCGGGGAGTCCCATCCTTTACGGGCATGACCAGCGTGGCCGCGTATGCCCTTACGCGCTGGCGCGGCCGGCGATCTGGCGCAGGACGTAGTGCAGGATGCCGCCGTGGCGGTAGTACTCCACCTCGTCCGCGGTATCGATCCGGCACAACAGGTTGACCTGCTCCTGGCTGCCGTCCGGGCGGTGCAGGGTCGCCTGCACGGTCATGCGTGGCGTGATGCCGTCCTTCACGCCGGTCAGGTCCCAGCGTTCCTCGCCGGTCAGCTTCAGGGTCTCGCGGCTGCTGCCGTCGGGGAACTGCAGCGGCAGCACGCCCATGCCGACCAGGTTGGAGCGGTGGATGCGCTCGTAGCTCTCCGCGATCACCGCCTTGACGCCGAGCAGCCGCGTGCCCTTGGCCGCCCAGTCGCGCGAGGAGCCGGTGCCGTACTCCTTGCCGGCGACCACGACCAGCGGGGTGCCCTCGTCCTGGTACTTCATGGCGGCGTCGTAGATCGCCATCTGCGCGCCCGACGGCACGTGCTTGGTCACGCCGCCCTCGACACCCGGCACCATCTCGTTGCGTATGCGGATGTTGGCGAAGGTGCCGCGCATCATCACCTCGTGATTGCCGCGCCGCGAGCCGTAGGAGTTGAAGTCGCGCGGCTCGACGCCCCGGTCCATCAGATAGCGCCCGGCCGGGCTGTCCTTCTTGATCGCGCCGGCGGGGGAGATGTGGTCGGTGGTGACGGAATCGCCCAGGATCGCCAGGGTGTAGGCGCCGTGGACGTCCTCCAGCCCCGACGGCTCGCCGCCCATGTCCTCGAAGAAGGGGGGACGGCGGACGTAGGTGCTGTCGCCTTGCCACTGGTAGGTCTGGCCCTCGCCGACCTGGATGTCCTGCCACTCCGGCGGACCCTGGAAGACGTTGGCATAGCGGTCCTTGAACATGTCGGAGGTGAGCGAGGACGTCAGCATCGACTGGATGTCGCTCGCCGACGGCCAGATGTCCTTCATGTAGACCTTCTGGCCCTTGCGGTCTTCGCCGAGCGGGTCGTTCAATAGGTCGATGCGCATGTTGCCCGCCAGCGCGTAGGCGACCACCAGCGGCGGCGAGGCCAGGTAGTTGGCCTTGCAGTGCGGGTTGATCCGGCCCTCGAAGTTGCGGTTACCGGACAGCACCGAGCAGACCATCAGGTCGCCCTTCTCCACCGCGCCCGCGATGTTGTCGGCGAGCGGGCCGGAGTTGCCGATGCAGGTCGTGCAGCCGTAGCCGACCAGGTTGAAGCCGAGCGCGTCCAGGTCGTCCTGCAGGCCGGCGGCCTCCAGGTAGTCGGTCACGACCTGCGAGCCCGGGGCGAGCGAGGTCTTCACCCACGGTTTGACCTCCAGCCCCTTCTCCAAGGCGTTGCGCGCCAGCATGCCGGCACCCAGCATGACGGACGGGTTGGAGGTGTTGGTGCAGGAGGTGATCGCCGCGATCACCACGTCGCCGTGGTTCAGGCGGTAGTTCTCGCCCTCGACCTGCACGCCGGAGTCGTCGAACGCCTGCTTGGCGCTGTCGCCGATCGCCGCCGGGCCTTCCTCGGCCATGTCGGCGGCTGCGCCGTCGGGATCCAGGCCCAGTTCCTTCTGCAGGTGACTGCGGAACTCGCCAGCGGCAGCCTTCACTGCGACGCGGTCTTGCGGGCGCTTCGGCCCGGCGATCGACGGCTCGACCTCCGACAGGTCCAGGGTCAGGTTATCGGTGAACACCGGGTCCGGCGTATCGTCCTCGCGCCACAGGCCCTGAGCCTTGCAGTACTCCTCGACCAGCTTGATCCGATGCGGGTCGCGGCCGGTGAAGTTCAGATAGCGCACTGTCTCGGCGTCGACCGGGAAGAAGCCGCAGGTGGCGCCGTACTCGGGCGCCATGTTGCCGATCGTCGCGCGGTCGGCCAGCGTCAGGGCCGACAGGCCGGGACCGTAGAACTCGACGAACTTGCCGACCACACCGTGCTTGCGCAGCATCTCGGTGACGGTCAGCACCAGGTCGGTCGCGGTCGCGCCCTCGTCCAGCTCGCCGGTCAGCTTGAAGCCGACCACTTGCGGGATCACCATCGACACCGGCTGGCCCAGCATCGCGGCCTCCGCCTCGATGCCGCCGACACCCCAGCCGAGCACGCCCAGGCCGTTGATCATGGTGGTATGGCTGTCGGTACCCACCAGCGTGTCCGGCATCGCGACGTTGCGGCCCTGGCCGTCGTCCTTCACCCAGACCGATTGGCCCAGGTACTCTAGGTTGACCTGGTGGCAGATGCCGGTGCCCGGCGGCACGACGCGGAAGTTGTCGAACGCCTGCTGGCCCCAGCGCAGGAATTCGTAGCGCTCGCGGTTGCGCTCGAACTCGCGCTTGACGTTCTGTTTGAACGACGTCGGATTGCCGAAGGAGTCGACCATCACCGAGTGGTCGATCACCAGGTCGACCGGCGACAGCGGATTGATCTGATCCGGGCTGCCACCCAGGTTCGCCACCGCGTCGCGCATCGCCGCCAGGTCGACCACGGCGGGCACGCCGGTGAAGTCCTGCATCAGCACGCGCGCCGGGCGGTAGGCGATCTCCCGGTCGGATTTGCGGTCCTTCACCCACTGGCTCATCGCCTTGGCGTCGTCGGTCACCACCGTGCCGCCGTCCTCGTAGCGCAGCAGGTTCTCCAGCAGCACCTTGAGCGAGAACGGCAGGCGGGAGACGTCGCCCAGGCCATTGGCTTCGGCTTCGGGGATGGAGAAGTAATCGTACTCCTGACCGTCGACGGTCAGGGTGCGGCGGGTTTTGAGACTATCCTGTCCAGCCAAGGTCTCGTCCTTCTCGTCATCGCGTGCGGGTGCGCTGGGCATCTGACGGCCGTCGCGCGCCGTGCGGCCGGCGCGTGGAAACGGTTGCGGCCGCTCGGGATCAAACGGGGGTCGAGCGCGCACCTCTGTTGAGGAGTGGCCGGCGACCTGCCTACTGAAGCAAGTGGCCCGCGTCGCGCCCCACCTTAGCTATATGCGCCCGCCTGTCCAGCGTGGACACCCCTCGCGGTCGGCTTTCTGGACCCTCCATCGGGCGATGGACGTGTCTGCGCGGCTGCGGCACCCTGGGCTTCGGCCGGCGCCCGGCCGGTGCCCGGATCGTGATAGAAAGGCCGCGCCCCATGTCCGCGCATGCGAGCGACAGCTCCCACTACGACGCGCTGGAAACCCGCGACGCCGAGAGCCGGGCACGCGACCTGGCAGAGGTCCTGCCCAAGCAGATCGCGCATGCGCAGCAAAATTCCCGCGCCTACGCCGAGATGCTGGCGGAAGTCGATCCGCGCAGCGTCACCGATCTCCAGGCGCTGGCGAAGCTGCCGGTGACGCGCAAGCAAGACATCATGGACCGGCAGAGCCCTCAGGCCCCGCTGGGCGGCTTCAACGCCAGCGAGATCGAAGCGATGGCCCGCCTGTTCGCGTCCCCCGGGCCGGTCTACGAGCCGCAGGGCATTCGGCCGGACCACTGGCGCATGGCGCGCGGCCTGTATGCCGCCGGCTTCCATTGCGGCATGGTCGTGCACAATAGCTTTGCCTACCACCTGACGCCCGGCGGCTGGATCATGGATAGCGGCGCGCGCGCGCTCGGCTGCCCGGTGATCCCGGCCGGCACCGGCAACAGCGCGCAGCAGGCCGCCGCGATCCATCAGTTGCGCCCGGCCGCCTTCACCGGCACGCCGGACTATCTCAAGGTCCTGCTGGACAAGGCGGACGAACTCGGTCTCGACGCCAGCTCGATCGAGCGCGCGATGGTCTCCGGCGGCCCGCTGTTCCCCTCCCTGCGTCAGGAATACAGCGACCGCGGCGTGCTGGTGCGGCAGTGCTACGCCACCGCCGACCTTGGGCTGGTCGCCTACGAGACGACCGCTCCCGACGGTGGACCCAATCCCGGCATGGTGGTGGATGAGGGCGTGCTCGTGGAGATCGTTCGCCCCGGCACCGGCGATCCGGTGGCCGATGGCGAGGTCGGCGAGCTCGTGGTCACGACCTTCAACCCCGATTACCCGCTGATCCGCTTCGCCACCGGCGACATGTCCGCGGTGCTGTCCGGGTCCAGTCCGTGCGGGCGCACCAACACCCGGATCAAGGGCTGGATGGGCCGGGCCGACCAGACGGCGAAGGTCAAGGGCATGTTCGTCCATCCCCAGCAGATCGCCCGGGTGAGCGAGCGCCATCCGGAGATCCAGAAGGCCCGCGCCCAGGTTACCCGGGAGAACGCGCAGGACGTGCTCACCCTGGTGTGCGAGGTCGCTGGCGGCGATCAGCGCCTGGCCGAGGCCATCGCCGGCAGCCTGCACGAGGCCACCCAGCTCAAGGGCGCGGTCGCGTTCGTCGAGCCCGGCGAGCTGCCGAACGACGGCATCGTGATCGACGATCAGCGCGAGAGCGCGGCGGGGTAGGGCGGCGCGCGGCGCCGGTGCGCGCTCACCCAACAGTGAACGGCGTTGAGTGGCGTGCTGTCGGCCGCTCGGCTAGCGTGCGTCTATGGCCCGTCGCTTTTTGCTGCTTGCCTTTATCCTCCTGCTGCTGCCGCCGGCTCGGTTGCTCGCGGCCGAGGACGCTCGCTCCGTGGTGGTCGAGCTGTTTACCAGCCAGGGCTGCAGTTCGTGCCCGCCGGCTGACCGGCTGCTGGGCGAGTTGAAGGGCCGGCCGGGTGTGATCGCGTTGTCGCTGCACGTCGACTACTGGGACTACATCGGTTGGCAGGACCCGTACGGCCTTGCCCGCCACACCAACCGGCAACAGGCGTACCGACACCGGTTGGGTCTGGATTACGTCTATACCCCGCAGATCGTGGTCGACGGTGCGCTGCAGGCCGTCGGCTCGCGGCGGCAGGCGGTGCTGGACCAACTTGCCCGGGCCCGGCAGCGCCCATCCGCCGTGCGTCCCCAGCTGGCGGAGGACCGAGCGGTGATTCCGGCGGCAACGGTCGACAGGGAGGCGCGTGTCTGGCTGGTCACCTTCGACGCCCGCCACGCCACCGACGTTGCGGACGGGGAGAATGCCGGCGACCGGCTGGTCAACCACAACGTGGTGCGTAGTTGGCAGGACCTGGGTGCCTACACCGGCGCCCGGCGGGATATCTCGCTGGATTTGGCCGAGGCCCGCGCAGCCGGACGCAGCGGGTGTGCGCTGTTGGTGCAACAGGACGGCACCGGCGCGATCCTGGGCGCGGCGATGCGGCGGTTCGACGAAGGCTAGGCGCGGCGGTCGGGCCGCGGTCCCTCACTCTTTCACGTACGCCACCGTCAGGTTGTTTGCCGGCATCTCGACCACCTCCTGGCGGGCGAAGCCGTTTGCGGCCGCCAGCGCGTCGACGTCCTCCAGGTCGCGCACGCCCCAGCTGGGGTCGCTGGCGCGCAGGCTGGCGTCGAACCGGGCGTTGCTGTCGGAGGTATGTGCGCCATTGCGTTTGAAGGGGCCGTAAAGCACCAGCGGGGCGCCCTGCGGCAAAATGCCCGCGGCGCCGGCGAACAGACCCGCGGCGGCGGCCCAGGGGGCGATGTGGATTAGGTTGATGCACACGACCGCGCGCGCCTGGCGCACCGGCCAGGGGGTGTGTCGGACGTCCAGCGCGATCGCCGGCTGAATGGTCCGCACGCCCTGCGCCTGGGCGTGGGCGTCGATCGAGCTGCGCATCTCGGGGTCCGCGTCGGACGGTTGCCAGACCAGCGGGCGCAGGTTCTGGGCGAACCAGACGGCGTGCTCGCCGGTGCCGCTGGCGATCTCCAGCACTGTCCCCTCGGCCGGCAGCAGGCGCATCAGCACCTCCAGGATCGGGCCCCGGTTGCGTTGTGTCGCCGGGGCGTGCAGGCGGCCATCGGCGCCGCT
Organism: Rhodovibrio salinarum DSM 9154; assembly: GCF_000515255.1. Classification (NCBI taxonomy): domain Bacteria; kingdom Pseudomonadati; phylum Pseudomonadota; class Alphaproteobacteria; order Rhodospirillales; family Rhodovibrionaceae; genus Rhodovibrio; species Rhodovibrio salinarum. The sequence continues at coordinate 515,712 of NZ_KI911559.1, forward strand.
CGGGGCTTCGTCGGCATGTGTGCTGGCCGGGCCGAGGGCATCGTGATAGCGCGGGTCGGTCATGGCGGCGAGAGGGTCCGAAAAGTGGCAGGATAGGAATCCGAAGGGGGTGGACTTCGGGGTGTGAAAGCGCGATCTACCGGGACGCAAGACAGCGGCGCAATGCCGCGCAAACCCGCAATCTGCCTAGGGTTGCCCGGGCAAATAACCGCGTGATACGGAGCTTACATGCTCGAGCGGATCAAGGCCATTCTGCGCGACCGGCCGGTCGCTGCGGACACCGGCGGTTTCGATCAACTGCAGGTCGCTGTGGCGGTGCTGTTGGTGGAAGCCGCACGCATGGACAACGACTTCGATGCCGACGAACGCACGGCGATCGCCAATCTGCTGCAGCGCCGCTTCGACCTCGACGCGGACGCGGCGGAGAAGCTGCTCGCCCAGGCGGAGCAAAGGGCCCAGGGGTCGGTGGAGTTCTACACCCTGACGCGCACGGTGAAGGACGCCTTCGAGCACGAGGATCGGGTGGAGTTCATGCAGATGCTGTGGGAGGTGGCCTACGCCGACGGCGAACTGCACGACCACGAGGCGAATCTGATGCGCCGCGTGACCGGACTGATGTACGTCACCGACCTGGAGAGCGGCGAGGCGCGCAAACGCGCATTGCGCCAGCTGGGCTACGAAGCCTGAACCGATCGGCTATTGGATTATGCCGTCGGGCCCGCGCGCCCCGCACAGTGGCTGCGCCGGCCCGCCAGGCTTGGCTGAGATGAGGAAGCGAGCACCGGCGGCGGCCAGCTATGGCACCGGCCGGTCCACGAAGAGGAAGACGCGATGACCTACGTCGTCACCGAAGACTGCATCAAATGCAAGTACACCGACTGCGTCGAGGTGTGCCCGGTCGACTGCTTCTATGAAGGCGAGAATATGCTCGTCATCCACCCCGACGAGTGCATCGACTGCGGCGTGTGCGAGCCGGAGTGCCCGCCGGAGGCGATCATCCCGGACACCGATCCGGAAGCCGAGCAGTGGATCGAGCTCAATACCAAGTACGCCGAATTGTGGCCGAATATCACCCGGAAGAAGGACGCGATGCCCGAGGCCGACTCGTGGGACGGGGTGGAGAATAAGTACGAGGAGCATTTCTCCGCCGAGCCTGGCACCGGCGATCAGTAGGCCGACGGCTCTTCTCTATCGAACGGTGTTCTCTCCGGCCCGTGCTGCGGCATGGGCCGGAAGTGCTTTGTGAACGGGCTTGGGCGTGTCGGGTTCCGGGACTGGCGGGCATAGCAAAGGTGCGCCCGCCGTCTTGAGTGTCCCATTCAGCGCATGGCTGTGTTGTGAGGTCCGCCGGTCCGTATGCTGCGGCGCCACAAGACGCCCGGCAGTCGTGGGCTTTGCGCCCTCTTTCCTGGGGCGTGAAACCCGCCCGAAACGGGCGTTCTTCGCTGCGCGAACGTTGTCTGCCACAAAAAGGTAATGTATAACAGTGGACTGTTCGGCGATGGCGCGCGGAGTCTTATCCGCCTCGGCCTGCGCCACTGTCCGAACCGGGTTCCGCAACGCATCTTGCGTTCGCGGAATCGGCCAGATGCCATCCGCAGGTCGACCCGGTCGAGTTTGCCCGGTCGGCGTCTTTGCGGGTGTTGCATCGAAGCGGGGCTTGGCTCCCCTCACGCCGACCGACGCGACCGCGCCCAAGGGGGCGCACCCTTAAGGATCGCACGCGCCATCGCTGAAAGTCTTGAGGCCACGGCCGTTTCGAGCGGTTCCGTGACCCCGGCTTAGTATCGCGTTTTAGCGTCCCTCCAAGGGACGGCTGGCATGGCGTAGGCGTTAGCGGGGCTTGTGCGCACCGGCAACGGCGGGGGTGATGAGACCGGCCCCGGTGACCGGGGGCAGACGATACGGGCGGATACAGGCGCCGCATGGCGCGGAGATCAAACGGGCGCAGTGAAACACGCTTAAGGAATGGGATCGGACATGGCGACGGCCAACGCGAAGAAGAAAGATGTCCCCTTCAATACCGGCGATTACGTCGTTTACCCGACGCATGGCGTCGGCAAGGTGATGGGCCTGGAGACGACGGAAATCTCGGGCAGCGAGCTGGAGCTGATCGTCATCAAGTTCGACAAGGACCGCATGACCCTGCGTGTACCGGTGTCGAAGGCGAACAACGCCGGGCTGCGCAAGCTCTCGACCAAGAAGGTCATGGAGAACGCCCTGACCACGCTGAAGGGGCGCGCGCGTGCCAAGAAGACGATGTGGAGCCGTCGCGCCCAGGAGTACGAGGCCAAGATCAACTCCGGCGATCCGGTGTCGATCGCTGAGGTCGTGCGCGACCTGTACCGCGGTGAGGATCAGGGCGAGCAGTCCTACAGCGAGCGGCAGATGTACCAGGCCGCGCTTGAGCGCCTGGCCCGCGAGTTCGCGGCGATGGAGCACATCGACGAGCGCGCCGCGGCGGAGAAGCTTGAAGGCGTGCTGAAGGCGGCGTAACGCCGCTAGCGCGCAGCCTTCTGCGTGCGTGGTTTGGCTGCGCACGCGGGCTGCGCCTTATACCGCTTCCGCGACCTTTCGTGACGGGCCTGCGCGGGCTACAACGCCGGCGCGGGCCCGTTCGTTTCTGGCGGGGTCGCCTTTTGCCGCCGGCCCCGCGAGGGGCCGCCGTCCACCGCCGGAGTCCACAGCTGCTCCATGAGCCAACGGCGATTCGCCAGTCTGGAACGCGCGGAGCGTATCTGGGCCATTCCCGCCATCCACGGGGAGGCCGAACGCCTCGCGCGTGTTCACGACCAGATCTGGCCTGACCTCGCCCCCGGCGACAGGGTGGTCTACCTGGGGAACCTGATTGGTGGCGGTCTGGACCGGCAAGGCCACGGTGCGACCGCGATCTGCGCCACGCTGGACGAGCTGCTCGACTTCCGTCGGGCGGTGATCGCCATGCCGGGCGCGTTTGCCTGCCACGTTGTCTACCTGCGCGGGAGCCAGGAGGTGATGTGGCAGCAGCTGCTGCAGTTGCAGTTCACGCCGGACCCCGTGGCGGCGCTTAACTGGATGGCCCCGCGTGGCGTGCGCGCGACGTTGGAAGCCTATGGCGGCGACGTCGACGCCGGCCTGCGCGCGGCGCGGGCGGGCACGGTCGCGCTGACCCGCTGGACCGGGCAGGTTCGCCGGGCGATGCAGGCCCATCACGGCCATTCGGAACTCCTAGGGCGTCTGCACAACGCTGCCGAGACTGGGCCGGGGGGCGCGCTGTTCGTGCACACCGGCCTGTCACCCGACCGGCCGCTGGACCGCCAGGGCGATCTGTTCTGGTGGCATGGCGGCGGGTTTTCACGCCTGACCGGCGGTTACGGTGATTATGCCCGCGTCGTGCGCGGCTACGACCCCGGTGGTGGCACGCCCACGGACGAAACCCACAAATTGAGCCTCGATATCGGCTGCGGGCGCGGCGGGCCGCTCCAGGCCGCCTGCCTGGACCGTTACGGCCACGTGTTGGGCACGGTCGAGGGCTAGACGCGATCCGGTGCAGCCGGACGCTTTGTCTCAGCCAGCCCGGCTTGACCTTCCTGTTACGGGAAGCTCGATACCCGTTATTGATTGGACACGGGGGTCGGAGGAGACGTGTGATGCGGCGCACGGTCTGGGCGTTTTGTGCGCTTGTGCTCGCCGGTGTGGCGGCGCTCGGGGGCATGCGGTTGATCGGCGAGGGTGTGTCGGGCGGCACTCGCATGACGGCCGAGGACATTGCCGCGGGCCAACGACTGTATCAGGCGAATTGTGCCGCCTGCCACGGCGCCAACGGCCAGGGGCAGGCGAACTGGCGCCAGCGCCGGCCCGACGGCAAGCTGCCCGCCCCACCGCTCAACGGTGATGGTCATGCGTGGCATCACCCTGACGGCCAGCTGTTTGCCATGGTTGAGTTGGGCATCGAGGCGCTGGTGCCGGAGGGTTACCAGTCCGACATGCAAGGCTTCGGCGACCGGCTGAGTGATCGCGAGATCCGTCAGCTGCTGGCCTACGTGAAGTCGATGTGGTCTACCGAGAAGCAGGCCCGGCAGCAAAAGATCACCGCGCGGGCCCGCCAGGACTAACGCTGCTAACCCAGGGGTAGTCCGTGCGTGTACGCTGGCGGGGTAGGCACGTGCGAGTCCGGGTCGGTGACCGGGGCACCGTCAACCAGGCCGACCGGGACGTACCCGGCCCAGACCGGGGCGTCCATGTCCTCCGCGTCGTCTTTCGGGCCGCCCTGGCGCACCTTCGCAGCCACTTCCGTCAGCGGCATCGACAACACCGCCGTGGCCTTCAGTTCCTGGTCGGTTGGCGGGCGTAGCTCGTCCCAGCGCCCCGGTGCCAGGCGCTCCGTGAAGGCCTTGAGCGCCGCGAGCTTCTCGTCCCTGTCCGTAACCGCGTGCGCGGTGCCGTAGGCGACGACCGAGCGGTAGTTGAAGGTGTGGTGGAAGCCCGAGCGCGCGAACACAACCCCGTCCAACAAGCCGACGGAAACGCACACCGGCACCCCGCCCTGGGTCCGCTTGATCATCCGGCTGGCCGAGGAGCCGTGCCAATAAAGCCGCTCTCCGTGGCGCCAGTAGGCGGTCCAGGTCACATACGGTGCGCTGTCGAAAACGTAGCCGACCGCGCACTGCAGGCCCGCGTCGAGCACCGCGTGCACCGTCTCCCGGTCGTAGTGCGCGCGGGTGTTTGCCCGGCGCACCCGGGTGCGCTCGGTGGCTGGATAGTCGGTCGGTTCGGCGTTGGGCGTCTCTAGCGGGCTCATCGGCCTGATATCCTCTGACGGTCGGTGTGGGCACGGATCGTCAGGAGACCGGCAAAGTGGTTGTATCGGAAGGTCCATTCAGACTTTATTGATAGGACCAATTCTTGAAACCGGGAGACCGCCCGCGATGGCCCGCAGCGCCGACCGCGCGCCCCTGCTGGGGATCGCGCTCGATCCCGAGTCCGATACCCCGCGCCATCGCCAGCTCTACCGTGCGCTTCGGGCGGCGGTGCTGGCTGGGCGCCTTGCGCCCGGCGCGCGGCTGCCGTCCACCCGGGCGCTGGCCGACGAGCTGGGCTGTGCCCGCAACACGGTGGTGAGCGCGTTCGAACAGCTGTTCGCCGAGGGCTATCTGGAAGGCAAGGTCGGCTCCGGCACCTACGTCAGCCGGCAGTTGCCGGAGACGCTGCTGACGGCGGAGTCGAAGCCGGCGGCATGGGAACCGGCGCCGAACGACACCGCGCGGTCGCGTCGCCTGTCGGCGCGCGGGCAGCGCCTGGCCGCGCTCGGGCTGCCACGGCACCGCCGGCCGCGCGCGTTCAACCCCGGAGAGCCGGAGCTGGCGCAGTTCCCGTTCGACACCTGGGCGCGGCTGCTGCAACGAAGCTGGCGGGCGCCCGGGCGGGATCGGCTGATGCACAACCCGCCGGGCGGCGATCCGGCCCTGCGTCGGGCGGTGGCGGGCCATCTGAACCGGGTGCGCGGGCTCGACTGCACGCCGGAGCAGGTGCTGATCACGGGGGGCGCGCAGCAGGCCCTCGACATCGTCGCACGGCTCTTGTGCGATCCCGGCGACCGGGTGTGGATGGAGGAGCCGGGCTACCCCGGTCTGCGTGGCGCGCTCGCCGCTGCGGGAGCGGTGCCGGTCCCGGTGGCGATGGACGGCGAGGGGCTGTCGGTCGCGGCGGGCCGGGCCCTGGCGCCCGAGGCGCGCCTCGCGGTGGTGGCGCCCAGCCACGCCTACCCGCTGGGCACGGTGATGAGTCTCGCACGTCGCCTGACGTTGCTCGATTGGGCGTCCGAGATTGGTGGCTGGATCGTCGAGGACGACTACGACAGCGAATACCGCTACGCCGGCCAACCGCTCGCCGCATTGGCCGGTCTCGATCGTGGGCGGCGGACGATCTATATCGGCACCTTCTCCAAGGTGCTGTTCCCCTCCTTGCGCGTCGGCTACCTGGTGGTGCCGGAAGATCTGGCCGACCCGATGGCCCGTGCGCGCCGGGGGTTGGACGATCATCCCGGCAGCACCGTCCAGCCGGCGCTGGCGGCCTTCATCGAGGAAGGCCACTTCGCCCAGCACCTGCGCCGGATGCGCCGGCTCTACGCGGCCCGTCAGGAAGCGCTGCTGGAGGCCGGCCGCCGTCACTTGTCGGGGCTGCTCGCGTTGCAGCCCGACGTTGCCGGCATGCACCTGGTGGCGGGCCTCGACCCTGCGCTCGCCGCCCACGCCGACGATCGCCGGTGTGCTCACGCCGCCGACGCTCACGGCGTCGCCGCTCCGGCGCTCAGCGGCTATTATCAGGGGGCGCCCGACCGCCAGGGCCTGTTGCTCGGTTATGCCGCCGTCACCGAAACGGAAATCGCCCGCGCCGCCCACCGGCTGGCGCGGGCGCTGGAGACGCTGGTGTAGAGCGGCGTGCCGCGTCGCCTCGGCCCGCCGTGTCGCGGATAGCCTAGCGCGCGCCCGTCATTTTCACCGACAGGGCGTCATAGGCATCCTGCACCGGATCGCCGGCGAACAGATCCTGCGCATCGATCCCCATCTCCGCGACCAGCCGACGCTCGAACGTCCGGTGGTCCTCCAGCGAGCCATCGGCGCGGATGTGCCAGATCGCAAGGTCGCGCGCGTCCGGCCGGGCGGCGAGGTGGCGGCAGACCAGCGCGGTGCGGTGGCAGGCCATCGGCTCCTTTTCCGCGCACATCAGCGCCGGCACCTGCGCGCGGGCCAGCGTGACCAGCTCCCCCAGCGCCTCGACGAATCCGGGCCGCCCTGCGGCCTCGTCGAACGTGCGGCAGGCGCTATCCCGCTTGATCCCGCCCAGCTGCTCCCCGCGCCAGCGGTAGTCGATCCCGGCCTCCCGGCACGCACTTTCCAGCGCGTGCTTGCGGAACTGCGGATGCCGTTTGGAATAGGGCACCGTGCGCACGTCCACCAGCAGGTCCACGCCGTGCTGCCGCAGCAGGCCGAGGACGGTCGCGCTCTCGTGGTTGGAGTGGCCGAGGGTATAAAGGGTGGGCATAAGTGCTATTCTCCCGCGTGCAGATCGCCGCCGAGTCGCTTCCTGGAGTTGTTGTCGCCGTGCTGGAGAATGTCGTCTGGCCGCTTATCGTCACCGCCATCGCCGCACTCGGAGGACTTGTTTGGCGAAGCTGGCCGACCGTGCGCGGCTGGCTCAAGCGCCATGAGATTGTTGCCCGCGATCCGCACCGTTTCAACGTGCTGGTTGCCCGTTTGAATGGCGACGACGGGCGTAACAGCAATCGCCGACATATCGTCCGGTCCTTGCGGAAACAGCCTGGAATCGAGGTCGTGACCGACATACGGAGCTTTGCGGAGGTGGAGGCCGGAAGCGACACCGACCGGCTTGCCGAGGTCCGAGACTCCGTGAAGCGGCGTCTGCGTCACACTGGCTGCGACATTGCAATCTTCGGCGACGTCGTGGCCGCCAATCAGGCGCTTTATCTACACGTCGTGCCATCAAGCGAATCCAGCGCAACCGCCGACACCTATGCGCTCGAGAGCCAGAAGCTCGAACTGCCGCAGTATTTCGGCCCCGCTTTTTCAGAGGCCCTCTTAGGAACGGCGCTCGCCGCCACGGCTCCAGCCGTCGACACCGAAAGCCGTGCAAGTTACCTCGTAGAAACACTGCGCCCAGCACGCGATAAGCTTCAAACGCTAATGCGGTCGCCACCGGACGGTATGGCCGACACGATGCAGGCGTCTTTGCATGAAGCTTACGCGAATACGTGCCTCATATTGGGCGAGCAGTCTGGACGGTTAGAGGACATCGAGGAAGCTGTTCAAGCCTACCTCGCGGCGCTGGAGGTGCACACCTGCGAGCGCCTGCCATTAGGTTGGGCAGCGACGCAGAACAACTTGGGCAATGCGCTCAGGACACTAGGGCAGCGAGAAGAGGGGACGGCACGGTTGGAAGAGGCCGTAGCGGCCTACCGCGCGGCGCTGGAGGTGCACACTCGCGAGCGCCTGCCGTTGGGTTGGGCAGCGACGCAGAACAACCTGGGCAACGCGCTCAGCACGCTAGGAGAGCGGGAAGAGGGGACTGCACGGTTGGAAGAGGCCGTAGCGGCTTATCGCGCGGCGCTGGAGGTGCACACCCGCGAGCGCCTGCCGCTGGATTGGGGTATGACGCAGAACAACCTGGGCAACGCGCTTAGGGTGCTAGGGGAGCGGGAAGAGGGGATGGCACGGCTGGAAGAGGCCGTAGCGGCCTTTCGCGCGGCGCTGGAATTGTACGCCCGCGAGCGCCTGCCGCTGTGCTGGGCGATGACACAGAACAACCTGGGTAATGCGCTCAAGACGCTAGGTGAGCGGGAAAAGGGGACTGCACGGCTGGAAGATGCCGTGGCGGCTTATCGCGCGGCGCTGGAGGTGCGTACCCGCGAGCGCCTGCCGCTGGATTGGGGGATGACGCAGAACAACCTGGGCAATGCGCTTAGGGCGCTAGGTGAGCGAGAAGAGGGGATGACGCGACTGGAAGAAGCTTTAAGTGCGTATGACGATGCATTGAAGGTTTTAAGGTCCGATAGCGCTCCTGCTTATCACCAGGTCACCACCTGCAACAGGCAAGCTGTGGCCGAACTCATTCAGAGCCGATGCGGAGCCAACGTCTTAGGGGACAGTCTCTAGGCTAACTTCCTGGCCGGATCTTCCGACACGAAAAAAAAGAGCCGGGCACCCCGAAGGCGCCCGGCTCATCCGTAGCGTGTTCCAGCTTCGCAGGGTGGGCGGCGGTTACTCCGCTGCCTCGCTGCGGTTCTGGCGGTTCTCGATCAGGTCGTCGACCACGCCCGGGTCGGCCAGCGTCGAGGTATCGCCCAGGCTGGAGTAGTCGTCCTCGGCGATCTTGCGCAGGATGCGGCGCATGATCTTGCCCGAGCGGGTCTTGGGCAGGCCGCTGGCGAACTGCACCAGATCGGGCTTGGCGATCGGCCCGATCTCCTTCTTGCAGATGTCGACCAGCTCCTTGCGCAGCGCCTCGGTCTCTTCCTCGCCGGCGTTCAGGATCACGTAGGCGTAGATGCCCTGGCCCTTGAGGTCGTGCGGGTAGCCGACCACGGCCGCCTCGGCGACCTTGTCGTGCAGCACCAGCGCGCTCTCGATCTCGGCCGTGCCCATGCGGTGGCCGGAGACGTTGAGCACGTCGTCGACGCGGCCGGTGATCCAGAAGTAGCCGTCCTCGTCGCGCCGGGCGCCGTCGCCGGTGAAGTAGCGGCCCGGATACATCGAGAAGTAGGTCTGCACGAACCGCTCGTGGTCGCCGTGGATCGTGCGCATCTGGCCGGGCCAGCTGTCGGCGATGCAGAGGTTGCCATGGGTGGCGCCCTCAAGGTGGTTGCCTTCGTTGTCCACCAGCACCGGTTTGACGCCGAAGAAGGGCAGGGTGGCCGACCCCGGCTTGGCCGGCGTGGCGCCCGGCAGCGGGGTGATCAGGATGCCGCCGGTTTCGGTCTGCCACCAGGTGTCGACGATCGGGCATTTACCCTTGCCGATCACCTCGTGGTACCAGCGCCAGGCCTCCGGGTTGATCGGCTCGCCGACCGTGCCGAGGATACGCAGGCTGTCGCGGCTGGTCTTTTCCACCGGGCCATTGCCCTCGCGCATTAGCGCGCGGATCGCGGTCGGCGCGGTGTAGTAGATGTTGACCTTGTGCTTGTCGATGACCTCCCAGTGCCGGCTGGCATTGGGATAATTCGGCACGCCCTCGAAGATCACCGTGGTCGCGCCGTTCGCTAGCGGCCCGTAGACGATGTAGCTGTGCCCGGTGATCCAGCCGACGTCGGCGGTGCACCAGAAGACCTCGCCGTCGTGGTAGTCGAATACGTACTGATGGGTCATCGAGGTGTGCACCAGATAGCCGCCGGTGGTGTGCAGCACCCCCTTCGGCTTCCCGGTGGAGCCCGAGGTGTAGAGGATGAACAGCGGGTCCTCCGCGCTCATCTCCTCCGCCGGGCAGTCGCTGGAGGCTTTCTCCAGCACCTCGTGGTACCAGTGGTCGCGGCCGTCGTGCCACTGGATGCCGCCGCCGGTACGCTTGACCGTCACCACGGCCTGAACGGACGGGCAGTTCGCCACCGCCTCGTCGGTGTTCTGCTTCAGCGGAATCTTGCGGCCGCCACGCAGGCCCTCGTCGGCGGTGATCACCACCTTGGCCTCGGCGTCCTGGATGCGGCTGGCCAGGCTGTCGGGCGAGAAGCCGCCGAACACCACGGAGTGGACCGCGCCGATGCGTGCGCAGGCGAGCATGGCGGTCGCGGCCTCGGGGATCATCGGCATATAGATCGACACGCGGTCGCCCTTGCCGACGCCCAGGGCCTTCAGGCCGTTCGCCAGCCGGCTGACCTCTTCGTGCAGTTCGCCGAACGAGATGTGCCGGGCGTTTTCGCGCGGATCATCCGGCTCCCAGATGATCGCGGTGTCGTCCTTCTTGTGCGGCAGGTGCTGGTCGATGCAGTTGTACGCGGCGTTGGTGGTGCCGTCGTAGAACCAGCGGATGTGTACGTCGTCCGCGCCGAAGTGGACGTCCTTCACCTGGGTGAAGGGCTTGAACCAGTGAATGCGCTTGCCGTGTTCCGCCCAGAAGCCTTCGGGATCGTCGATCGACTGCTGGTACATCTTGTTGTACTTGGGCTCGTCGACCCACGCATTGTCCGCGATCTGCTGCGGCACGGGATAGGTCTCGACTTGACTCATGATTTCGGGCCTCCCTCCCCGTTTCGGGTTGTCGTTCGCCCATGGGACGGCGCCCTGGCCCGTGCCAAGGCCCGCATCTGGGCCTAACCGTCGGCGCGCCGGGACTGGGCGGCGCGCAGGCCATTGGCGGGTGTCACCGTCCGGCGTGGCTACCGGCGCTGAGCGCCGCTTTGTTGCTACGTTGGACGCGTAACGCGTTATTCAACCAGGTTCGATGGACGCGCCGCCTCTCGTGCAGGGTATTAACCCTGCTGTGCGACAAGTATGGCGCGGGCATACGGCGGTGCACAAGTGTGGGATGTGGCGGTGCCCTAAAGCCCGCCCATACGGCAGATTTTTTGCCAGCTCGCCGCGTCGATCGGCATGACCGACAGGCGCGACTGCTTGATCAGCGGCAGTTCCTGCAGCTCCGGCGTGGCCTTGATGCTCTTCAGGCTGACCGGATTGGGCAAAGGCTCGATCGCCTTGACGTCGACCATGCCGAACTTGCCGGCGGGGTCGGTCGGGTCGGGGTAATACTCCTTAACCACCTCGACGATGCCCACGATCCGCTTCTCGTTGACCGAGTGGTAGAAAAAGGCGCGGTCGCCCACCTGCATCGCCTTCAGGTTGTTCGAAGCCTGGTAGTTGCGCACGCCGTCCCACTCGGCCACCCCGTCGCGGACCTGATCATCCCAGGACCAAGTGCCGGGCTCGCTCTTCATCAGCCAGTAAGCCATTTATATCGTTCGCCGCCTGTCGTTCGCTCGGTTGACTCCGTGACCACCGCAGCGCGGGGGTTACGGGAAGACTTCCTTCCAGGGCTTGATCTCGACCTCCTGGAACAGGCCCGCGTGGTTGTAGGGATCCCCCTCGGCGAAGGCCTCCGCGTAGGCGCGGGTCGGGAAGTCCATCAGCAAAAGGCTGCCCACCGGCGTCTGCCCGTCCTCGCCCAGCAATGGGCCGGCGCAATAGACGTCCTGCAGGTGCTCGCGGATGTAGGCGAGGTGCGCCTCGCGCGTGGTCTGACGCAGCTCGCCGCTGTCCGGCTTGTCGACGCAGCGGATCATGAAGATCATCGCGTGTCGTACTCCCCTGAAAGTGTTCTTGGCCTCAAGCCCCCGGATAACCGGTAGGCGCGGGGCAGGCTAGCCGAACGAACGGGGCGGGGGAATGGGCGGCACGCCCCCCCCCCGTTAGCGATGTTCGCTCTTCAGCGGCCGGGCGAGCAGCGCGTCGATCGTGGCAGCGATCTCGGCCTCCTGGTTGACCACCGCGTCGACCGCCTGGGCGATCGGCATTTCCACGTTTAGGTGCTCGGCGAGCGTGACGGTGGCGCGGGCGGAGAAAACGCCCTCGGCGACCGACCGGCGGCTGCCGAGGATCTCCTGGATCGAGCGGCCCTTGCCGAGTTCCACGCCCAGCGAATGGTTGCGCGAGCCCGCGCCCACGCAGGTCAGCGTCAGGTCGCCCAGCCCCGACAGGCCGGTCACGGTCTCCGCCCGCGCACCCTTGGCAAACGCCAGGCGTGAGACCTCGGCCAGGCCGCGGGTGATCAGCGCGGCACGCGCGTTCTCCCCCAAGGCGCGGCCGTCGACGATGCCGCAGGCGATCGCGATCACGTTCTTGACCGCCCCACCGATTTCCGCGCCGACGACGTCGTCCGACAGATAGGGGCGGAAGGTCCGGCTGCCGATCGCGGCCGTCAGCGCGTCGCCCAGCACGGGATCGCGCGTGGCCAGCGTGACGGCGGCCGGCTGCCCCCGCGCGACCTCGACCGCGAAGGTCGGGCCGGACAGCACGGCCAGCGGCCAGCCGGGCAGTTCGGCTTCCAGCACCTCGCTCATCAGGGCGAGTGTGCCGTCCTCGATTCCCTTGGCGCAGATCACCAGCGGCACCTCGGGCCCGAGATTTGGGCGCAGTGCGCGCGCCATTGCGCGCAGGTGCTGCGCAGGCACGGCGAGCAGCAGGGCCTGCGCCCCGTCGACCGCTTCCTCCAGATCGGGTGTGGCCCAGATCTCCGAGCTCAGCGGGATGTCCGGGAGGAAGGTACGGTTCTCGCCCGTTTCGGCGATCTCCTCGGCGACCTCGCGTTCGCGCACCCAAAGCGTCACCTCGCGCCCGGCACGCACCAGCGCCTGCGCCAACCCTGTGCCCCAGGCACCGCCTCCGATCACCGCAAAGCGCTGCATGATGCGATCTTCCTACCGCGTTTGTTTGGGATGCCAGATGGAGAGGATATGGACACGCCCGGCCGTCGCGTCGTCGGAGAACACGTCATAGCGCACTATGTAGCGATAGCGCGGTTCAATGATTTCCCGGAAACCGCCGTCTTGGAGATGGCCAAGGCGCGGGTAGGAGGCTAGGCGGCGGGTTATTTCCACGACAGCGTTTTCGACTCTGTCCGCAGCTTCCGGATTATCGGCGCCGATGAAGCTTTGGATCGCCTCAAGATCGCGACGCGCCTTCCGTGACCAGATGACCCGCATGACAGAATGCCACTCAACATCTGGGTAGCAGCAGGGGGGCTAGTCGTTGTGCCGATGGCGGGCAGCTTGGCGCTCGCGGATCCAGGCTTCGATCTCTTCCTGCGTATAATGCCGTCCGGCGGCGAGGTCCGCGCGCGCTTCCTGGATCGCTGCCCATTCCTCCTGGGACAGGTCGTGGGGCCGTTCGTCATTGGGGACGATCGCGGGGTCTCGAGTCTTCTGCGGGTCGTTTGCCATACCGGCAATCCTATCATGGACTTCAAGCGCCCGTCAGCGACTCCAGGGGCCAGCGGGGGCGGGGGGCGAAGTCGAGTGGGTCGCTCAGGCCGAGCGCCAGACGTTCCAGGCCCGCCCAGCCGATCATCGCGGCGTTGTCGGTGCACAGCGCGAGCGGCGGGGCGACCAGGCGGGTGCCGCGCTCGGCTGCGAGGTTGTGCAGGCGGGCGCGCAGTACTTGGTTGGCGGCGACTCCGCCAGCGACCACCAGCGGCCCTGGCTGGCCGGTGTCGGCCTCGAACTGCGTCAGCGCGTGCCGGCAGCGGTCGGCGAGCACGTCCGCGACTGCGGCCTGGAAGCTGGCGGCGAGGTCGGCGGCGGCTTGGGCGTCGAACGCGGCCATCTGCTGGCGCGCCTGGCGCACGGCTGTCTTCAGACCGGAGAAGGAGAAGTCGCAGCCGGGTTTACCCGCCATTGGTCGCGGCAGTTTGATGGCCTGTGGATCGCCGGCGCGGGCCGCCTGTTCCACCGCCGGCCCACCGGGGTAGCCGAGGTCGAGCAGCTTGGCCGTCTTGTCGAACGCTTCCCCCACGGCGTCGTCGACCGTGCCGCCCAGCCGGCGGTAGCGGCCGACCCCCGCCACCTCGACCAGTTGGCAGTGCCCGCCGGATACCAGCAGCAGCAGATAGGGGAACGCCAAACCTTCGGTCAGGCGGGCGGTCAGGGCGTGGCCTTCCAGATGGTTGACCGCCAGGAACGGCAGGCCGCGTGCTGCCGCGATCGCCTTGGCGGTCATCGTGCCGACGAACACCCCCCCGATCAGCCCCGGCCCGCCGGTGGCAGCGATGCCGTCCAGCGAGTCAAGGCCGACCTCCGCGTCGTCGAGCGCGCGCTGCACCAGGCTGTCCAGATGGTCCAGATGGCTGCGCGCGGCGATCTCCGGCACCACGCCGCCGAACGGGCGGTGTTCCTCAAGTTGGGACAGCACGACGTTGCTCAGCACACGCCCCCGGCCCTCGCCGTCACGGACGACGACGGCGGCGGCTGTTTCGTCGCAGGAGGTTTCCACGGCCAGTACGATCATACCGTCGATTCTAGGCACCTGGGCCCGGCTGTGCCAGAGGACGGATACGCGGTGGACACAGGGTCGCGGCAGCAAGCGCTTGAACCCGATGCGTGCAGGTCATAGACAGTTTCCCATGGCACACGCGCACCGACCCCTGCGCCTGGGCACCCGCGGCAGTAAGCTCGCGCTCGCCCAGGCTTATGAAACCAAAGCGAAACTGGAAGCCGCGCACCCGGAGCTGGCCGCGGAAGGACGCATCGAGGTCGTCGAGGTCAAGACCACCGGCGACATCGAGCAGAAGCGTCGCTTGGCCGAGATCGGCGGCAAGGGGCTGTTCACCAAGGAGTTGGAGGACGCCCTGCATGACGGCCGGGTCGACGTCGCGGTGCATTCGATGAAGGACGTGCCGACCTGGCTGCCGGAGGGGTTGGAGATCACCACCATTCTGCCGCGCGAGGACCCGCGCGATGCTTGGTTCTGCGACAAGGCGGCGAGTATTGCCGAGCTGCCGAAGGGCGCCACGGTCGGCACCTCCAGTTTGCGCCGGCAGGCTCAGGTGATGGCACTGCGCCCGGATCTCTCGGTGGTCAATTTCCGCGGCAACCTGCAGACCCGCTTGCAGAAGCTGCGCGAGGGCCAGGTTGACGCGACCATGCTGGCATTGGCCGGTCTGCGCCGTATGGGCATCGCGGAAGACGCCACCGCCGTGCTGTCCACCGACGAATTGTTGCCGGCGGTGGCGCAAGGCGCAATCGGCCTGGAGATCCGCGCGGACGATGACTGGGCGCGCACGCTGATCTCAGCGATCGATCATGCGCCATCGCGCTTGCGTGTGGTGACCGAGCGGGCCTGCCTGGAGGAACTGGAGGGCTCCTGCCGGACGCCGATCGGCGTGCTGTGCGACTACACCGACGACGCCCAGCAGCAGATTCGTCTGCGTGCGCTTCTGGCGGAGCCGGATGGTTCCAAAGCCTGGCGGGCCGAGCGCGCTGGCCCGGTGTCGGAGGCCGACGCCCTAGCGCGCGATGCCGGTCGAGAGCTGCGCGCCACGGCCGGCGAGGAGTTCTTCCAGCGCCACGCGGACCTGTTCTAAGCCATGCGGGTGCTGGTCACGCGCCCGCGGGCGGACTCGGAAGAGCTGGTGACCGAGCTGGAAGCCCGCGGCCACCACGCGTTGATCGAGCCGCTTCTGGACATACGCGTACGCGACGTCGAGCTTGATGTCTCGGACGTACAGGCGCTCCTGGTCACTTCGGCGAACGGCGTACGTGCCTTTGCCGAGCTGTCTGGGGACCGCGACGTGCGTGTTCTTGCGGTCGGGGAAGCCAGTGCGGAGGCCGCGCGAAAGGCCGGGTTCGTCGGGGTTGAGAGCGCCGCCGGCGATGCCGAGGCGCTGGCTGACTTGGCGATCGACCGGCTCGATCCGGCTGACGGGCCGGTGCTGCACGCTGCGGGGACGGTTACGGCCGGCCGTTTGCAGGAACGGCTGAGCGCGGCGGGTTTCGAAGTCAGACGTACACCGCTTTACGAGGCCGTACCTGCCGAACGTCTCTCCCAAGAGACGCGGACGGCCTTGCAGAGTGGCACTGTTGACGCAGCCCTTTTTTTCTCTCCCCGAACTGCGAAAGTGTTTGTTACGCTTCTCGACGCAGAGGGGATCGTACACACCAGCGAGCGGGTTCGGGCAATTTGCCTGTCCGAAGCGGTCGCCTCGGCACTGCGGGACGGCGTGCGGCAGGGGCGTGCGTCCCGATCCGACGGGCAAGGACTGGACTCGACCGCCACCGCACAGGGGTTGCATTGGGCGGATGTACGGGTCGCCGAGCGGCCAGACCGGCAGGCATTGCTGGCGGCGCTGGACGCAATTGATACCGGGGATTCCGTCCAACCTTCAGATCACCCCGACGGCCGTTCGCCGTCGATATCGGGACCATCGCCCGCGCCATCCACGACGGCCCAAGCCGCGACGAAGGATGCCATGACCCAGCAAGACAAAGACGACAAGACCCCGTCCGAGCCGGAAAAGCAGGACAGCACCGTAGAGCAGGGCGGCCCTGAAGGCACGGACACGGACGCTGTCCAGGGCGTTGCTGCCAACACGGCCGAGACGAGCGAGCCCCAGGACGGCGAGACGGCCGACCCGTCCAACAACCGGGCACTCGCTGTCATCCAGCGCTTCGGGGGCATCCGCCCGATGGCGACCAAGCTGGGCGTGGCGGTGTCGACCGTACAGGGCTGGAAGAACCGGGGCGCGATCCCGGAATCCCGGCACGACGAGATCCTGGCGGCCGCGCATGCCAACAATATCAATCTTGATCGGGCGGTGCTGAGTGCCTCGGGCGAGGAGAGCTTGCGTGCCTCCCCGGCCGTCGGCAGCCCGTGGGGCGAGTCGGGCGACACGCCGGAAACGATCGAGGCCGAGGAGGTCGACCGCGACGATATGTCCGAGGAGGCGCCCGAGGACGCCGAGGTTTCCGAACCCGACACCCACGCTGCCGGGGCGGAAGCGGAAGCTTCCAGCACGGCCGAAGATCGCGTCGGCGCCGCGCCTGCAGCCGCTGCGACGCAGGCACCGCGTCGGTCGCGGGGCTGGTTGCCCGGCATGTTCCTCGGCGCGGCGATCGTGGTGGTCGGTGCCGGGGTCGCGATCTACACCCGCGACCTCTGGCAGCCCTATCTGCCGGGCGCGCAGGACCAGCAGGTGCAGCCGGCGAGTCAGCAAGCGCTGAGCGATCTGGAAGCGACGGTGTCCGACCTCTCGGGCCAGCTGGCGGATGTGCAGGATCGCCTCGAAGATGTGGGGCAGACCGCGCAGCAGGCTGCCGATACCGCGGAGAGCGCGGCGCAGCAAACCCAGAGCGCGACCGGCGGAGCTACGGCCGGTACTGGGTCCGAAGGGGCCGAGGGCGGCGGCCAGCAGGTCGCGCAGCTGCGCGAGCAGGTGGATCAACTGTCCAGTCGGCTGGATCAGGCGACCACCCGTCTGGAGACGCTCGCCAGCCGCGTTGAGGGAGGTGGTGCCTCTACCAGTGCGGCGACTGGCAGTGCCGAGAGCGGTGGTGGCGGCGAGTCCGCCCAGCGCCTGGACACACTGGCCAGCCGCGTCGATGAGCTTTCCAGCCAGGTCGAGCAGGTGAGCCAGACCGCTGCCACGCGCGAGACGGCGCAGTCGCTGACCGACCGGCTGAACGCCCTGGAATCCGAAACCCAGCAGCTGGCGCAACAACAGCAGGCGGCCCGCGCCTCCGCCGATGGCGGTGCCGGGTCCGCGGCGAAGGCGCTGGCGGTGGCGGAGTTGCGTGACGCGCTGCGTTTCTCCTCGCCGTTCGCTCAGCAACTGCAAGCCGCCCGGCAGGTGGTCGCCGGCGACAGCGCGCTGTCCGAGGCTCTGGACCAGTTGCAGCCAATGGCTGCCGAGGGGGTCCCGACCCGCGCCGAGCTCTCGTCCGCGTTCGACCGCGCGGCGGCCGAGGCGGTGGCCGCCGACATGGGGGCCTCGCAGGATGGCATGCTGGGCGGTGTGCTGCGCCGGCTGAACGACGTCATCACCGTGCGCCGGGTCGACGCGTCGGCCGAAGGCGACAGCGTCGACGCACGCCTTGCCCGGGCGCAGAACAAGCTGGCCGCGGGCAATCTGCAGGAGGCGGTCGCGATCGTCGAGCAGTTGCCCGACCCGGCCCTTGGGGAGATGCAGAGCTGGCTGGACCAGGCCAACAGCCGCCTGGCAGCCGAGACGGCGCTGTCGGAGCTGAGCAGCCAGCTGATGAGCGAGATCGCCGGATCGGCCACGGGCAACGGCGGCGATCAGGATGGGAGCGCGAACTAACCCATGACCCGCGCACTGATCTTTTTCGCCAAGGTTGCGATCCTCGTCTTCATCGCCGTCTGGCTCGCCAATCGGCCAGGAGACGTGCTGATCCAGTGGTACGGCTGGCAGGTACAGACGTCTGTTGCCATCCTGATCCTGTTCATCGTCCTGATCGCGGCGCTGTCGGCGATCAGCTGGCGGATGTGGGGCCGGGTCCTGGGGCTGCCGCGCGGCTTCAAGCGCGGCCGCAGCGATCGACGCATGCGCAAGGGCTACCAGGCTCTGACCCAGGGCATGGTGGCGGTTGCCGCGGGCGAGCCGGACGAGGCCCGGCGCCACGCCCGTCGCGCCGATACCCTGCTGTCCGAGCCGCCCCTCACGATGCTGCTGAGCGCCCAGGCCGCGCAGCTGAACGGCGACGAGCAGGCGGCCAAGCGCTACTTCTCGCGGATGCTGGAGGATGATGATACCCGCTTCCTCGGTCTGCGCGGCCTGTTACGCCAGGCCGAGCGGGAGGGCGATCTGCAAGGCGCGTTGGAGTACGCCCGCCAGGCTTACGACATCCGCCCGCAGACGCCTTGGGTGCTGAACAGCCTGTTCGATCTGTCGCTCAAGGCGGGCGAACTGGAGCGGGCGCTGGAGGCCGTTGAAGAATCGCGCAAGCGCAACCTGATCGACCGCGAGACCGCGCGCCGACGCCGTGCGGTGATCCTGACCGAGCTGGCCCGCAAGGCGCAGGCGGAAGGTAAGGCGGCGTTCGCCCGCGACTACGCCAAGGAAGCGCTTGATCTGGCGCCGAGCCTGGTGCCGGCGGCCAAGGTCCGCGCCCAGCTGATGATCGACGAGGACCGTGGTCGCGCCGCTGCCAAGGCGATCGAGAAGGCCTGGACGCACCAACCGCACCCGGATCTGGTTGCGCTCTACCTCAAGGCCCGCCCGGCCAAGACGGAGAAGGAGCGCTACGCCCGCGTCAAGCGCCTGACCGACAAGGCGCCGACCCACCGGGAAAGCGCGTTGGCATTGGGCCGTGCGGCGTTGCGGGCCGAGCAGTGGGCCGATGCCCGCCGTCATCTGGAGGCCGCGGGCGGCGAGCAGCCGAGCGAGGAGGTTTGCCGCGAACTGGCCGAACTGGCCGAGCGGCAGAACGACGACCGCGAGGCGGCGCGCGACTGGCTGCGCAAGGCGACCGAGGCGCCGGCCGATCCGGCGTGGCTGTGCACCACCTGCGGCGCCATGGCGGACGATTGGCAGGCGGTGTGTGGCCATTGCGGCACGTTCGACAGCTTCGCCTGGCAGACCCCGCCACGAGCCGGTGCCGGTCTCGCCGCCGACGAAACCCTGGCCCGCCTGGAAACCGCTGGCGAGGGGCAGCCGGATGTCGAGGATGCCGAGGCGACCGACGTGACCGGCAAGTCAGACGGGCCGCGCCAGGCGGCAAGCTAAGCGGGCAGCGCGATCGGCGACGACGGCGCAGACGTATTGGGCCGGCCTTGGCCGCAGGGCGCTTCTTCAATTGCATCGGACGAAGTGGAAGTCTGCCGTCGCGCTGGACGAACCGGTCCAAGACGACATTGGATATCGCCAACAAGGCCCCGCGCGATGGCGTTGACGCGCGCGCGGGGCTTGACTAGGTTCCGAACCGCCGAGTGACGATACGCTTGGCTATTTGTACCGGTGCACGCCGTGCACCGCGTGATCCGGGGCCGCGGTAGCTCAGCTGGCAGAGCAATGCATTCGTAATGCATGGGTCGGGGGTTCAAGTCCCTCCCGCGGCACCAGACCGCCCAAGGGCGGTTGGTTGAATGATCCCGTCAGCGTTGGATCGTCCGCGTGCTGCGCTCGCTGAGGCGGCTGCCTCGCGCCGACAGTACGGCTAATCGCGCCCGACCCACAGTGCACGCCAAAAGTGTAACGTAGTTAAAATTCGCGCCGTTGGTTGTATGTTAGGACTCTCCCTCAAGCAGCTTCGTTGCTGAGCGGAGCCGGCTGTGTGGAAAGGAGGCCTGGCATGCTCCCAGAATTCCTACCTAGCTGGGCCAGTTTGTTGCCGTTCCTGGCGGCGACCCTGGCCCTCAACCTCACCCCGGGCGCCGACATGACCTATACGATCGCCCGCAGCGCAGCCCAGGGTCCTGCGGCCGGCTACGCCAGTGCGTGGGGAATCGCCGTTGGATCGCTCGTCCACACGCTGGCGGCGGCTGCCGGATTGGCCGCCTTGATCCAGGCGAGTCCGTTGGCGTTCATCGCGGTCAAGTGGCTGGGCGCGGCCTATCTGGTTTACTTGGCAATCAACCTGATGCTGGCCAAGCCCGAAGCCGATGCCAAAGAGGTCGGCCGATCCGATAACTGGCGGGTGTTTCGGCAGGCGGTCATCGTCAACCTTCTCAATCCGAAGGTCGCCTTGTTCATGATCGCGTTCCTGCCGCAATTCGTCGAACCGGAGCGTAGTCCGGTCTGGCTGCAGATGATTGTGCTCGGCAGCCTGCTCAACATCGGCGGGATCATCGTGAATTCGACACTGGCCACGATCGTCGGGCTCGGTGCGAAGCGCCTGCACCATTCCCCGCGCGTCCAGCGCGTGATGAACGTGGTGTCCGGGACGCTGTTGGGCGGGTTGGCCATCCGGTTGGCGCTGGTCCAGCGGTGACGCCGTCGGTGCCCGTGCGGCAAGCCGTTTGCCGGACGGGCACCGCTGCGGCCTATGCGCTGCCGCCCGGGATGAACTCGGGCCGCCGCCGGAGATCGCGATACCAATCCAGCGCTTCCCGGACGTGCGACCGTATACCGTCGGCTTCGGGAAACCGGGCCAAACTTGGGGGGGCGCCTTGCTCGCGGCCGATCCCGCGGCTCCCCAGGACGTCCTGGTACCAATCGTCCTGATCTCCGTCGAGACGCCCGAGCCGCATCCGGCGCGCCGGCGTCCATTCCAGCACCGATGCCCGCCAGATCAGGCCCAGCCTTTCGAACAGCCGGGGCAGCAACACCCGCGGCCATTCCCTCAGGTCGCCGGCATCCACAAGGACGAAAGGCCGATCCACGCGCTCACAGAACGCGATCTGATCGATCAGGTCCGTCCAGCCAGTTTCCAGCAGCGGACCGCAAATGCAATTAAAAAGTGTTAATATTAATCAAAAATCTCGCTAAAATATACTGATCAAAGTTGCGTCCGTAACGGGCCCCGGTGCGTCGGCACCGGCCGAAACAAAAGTGTCATCTCGTTGTAGTAAAAGGTTTCGCAGCGGCGCTTAGGACTCCTGCCTGCAAAGCGGCGGCATCCAAGATCGCCGCGCGCCCGGCACCGGAGAGGGGGTGTCCGGGCCTTGCGAGCGCTCACTCCAGGGAAACGGAGTCATAACACCATGATGAAGAAGACCATCGCACTCGCCGCGGCCGTGGCGGCGGTGACCGCTCTGCCGAGCGGCGACGCTGCGGCCCAGGCGCGCGATCAGATCCGCATCGTGGGTTCCTCGACCGTCTATCCGTTCGCGACCTCGGTCGTGGAGCAGTTCGGTAAGGAAACCCAGTATCCGACCCCAGTCATCGAATCGACCGGCTCCGGCGGCGGCCTGAAGCTGTTCTGCGCCGGTGTCGGTGCCCAGCACCCGGACATCACGAACGCCAGCCGCCGCATCAAGCCGTCCGAGGTGAAGCGCTGCCAGGAGAACGGCGTTCAGAAGGTCACCGAGGTCAAGATCGGCTCCGACGGCATCGTCTTCGCCAACTCGGTTGAAGGCCCGAAGGTCGAGCTGACCACCAAGCAGGTCTGGCAGGCGCTGGCGGCCGAGGTCCCGCAGGACGGTGAACTGGTCGAGAACCCGTACGAGACCTGGTCCGACATCGACAGCTCCCTGCCGGACGCGAAGATCGAGATCTACGGCCCGCCGCCAACATCCGGCACCCGTGACGCCTTCAACGAGATGGCGATGCTCGACGGCTGCAGCGAGTTCGACATGCTCTCCTCGATGGACGAGTCCAAGATGGAGGAGATCTGCCTGACCTACCGTTCCGACGGTGCCTGGATCGAGGCGGGCGAGAACGACACGCTGATCGTTCAGAAGCTGACCTCGAACAGCAATGCCTTCGGCATCTTCGGCTTCAGCTTCCTGGACTCCAACCGCGACAAGATCCAGGCGGCCGAGATCAACGGCTATGCTCCGACGGTCGCGAACATCTCCGAGGACCGTTATCCGCTGAGCCGGAGCCTGTGGTTCTACGTCAAGAACGCCCACGTCGGCGTCATCCCGGGCATCGAGGCGTACGTGAAGGAGTTCACGAGCGACGCCACCTGGGGTCCGAACGGCTATCTGGTCGGGAAGGGCCTGATCCCGCTGCCGGATGAGCAGCGTGAGGAGTGGGCCAACAAGGCGCGCAACTTCGAGCCGCTGAACCCGGACGACATCGCGGGCTAAGCGGTCTCACGCGGCCCGCGTGACGATCGGACTGACGTGGCGGCGGCCGGACTGGCTCCGGCCGCCGCTTCCGCCTCGCTATTTCCTCATGCGATTTGTTTAGCCCCTTTCGCACCGACCCGAATTTCGATACCGACGCAGTTGACCTCAGGGCTCTCCGCGCTGCCGTCCCACGGGCGGGCACGAACGGCGGCGCACAGACCGGCTAATGTCCGGTGGGCCGACGATGAGGCAGCCCAACGCGATACAGCTGACCGCCAGCGCCAGGCCCCTTCCGGAAGCGGCGCGCGCGGCCGGCGCACAGCACCAGCGGGACCGAACGGTCGATGAACATCTCCGTCTTCCTCCTTACCCTGGTGGCCCTCCTGGCGTTCAGCTACTGGGTTGGCCGCCGGCGTGCTTACACCGTCTCGGGCGGGCACCCGGTCCACTTGCACTCCCTGCCGAGCTACTACGGTGGCTATCTGGCGCTGTGGTGCGGCCTGCCGGGGGTACTGCTCGCCGCCGGCTGGTTCCTGGTCGAGCCGCAGGTCGCCCAATGGGCGATGCTGCAGACGCTCGATCCTGCGACCAAGGACCTGCCGCCGCAGCGCCTGCAGCTGTTGATGACCGACATCCAGAACCTTGCCGCCGGCTACGGCATCTTCCGCGAGGTGACGCCGGAGATCGAGCGCGCGGCCGCCGCCTACAACGACGTGTTCGCGTTCGGGCGGTCGATCGCGTTGGTCGCCGCCCTGTCGCTCTCGGTGATCGGGCTTGGCGTCGGCCGGCGGTTCATCCGCACCGATCTGCGCGCTCGGAACAAGGTGGAGCGGGTGATCACGATCGTGATGATCGTGGCGTCGACGATCGCGATCATGACCACGATCGGCATCGTGCTGTCGCTCCTGTTTGAGGCGGTGCGCTTTTTCGGCCGGATCCCGATCGACAACTTCCTGTTCGGCCTGACCTGGGACCCGCAAACCGCGATCCGCGAGGACCAGGTTGCCGCGGAAGGCGCGTTTGGTGCGGTGCCGTTGTTCACCGGCACCTTGCTGATCACCGCGATCGCGATGGCGGTGGCGGTACCGGTCGGACTGTTTTCGGCGATCTACCTGTCGGACTACGCGCCCAAGCGGATCCGCGGCAGCGTCAAGCCGTTGCTGGAGATTCTGGCCGGTGTCCCGACGGTGGTGTACGGCTTCTTCGCCGCTCTGACGGTGGCGCCGTTCATCCGCGATACCTTCGGCGGGCTCGGTCTCTCGGTCTCCAGCGAATCCGCGCTCGCCGCCGGGGCGGTGATGGGCATCATGATCATTCCGTTCGTCTCTTCGCTGTCGGATGACGTCATGAACGCCGTGCCGCAGACGCTGCGCGACGGCGCCTATGCGATGGGCGCCACACAGTCGGAAACGATCAAGCAGGTGGTCTTCCCGGCCGCACTGCCGGGCATCGTCGGGGCCATCCTGCTGGCCATTTCGCGCGCCATCGGCGAGACCATGATCGTGGTGATGGCCGCGGGCTTGGCGGCTAACCTGACCGCCAACCCATTTGAGGCGGTCACCACCGTGACCGTGCAGATCGTCACATTGCTGACCGGCGACCAGGAGTTTGACAGCGCCAAGACCCTGGCGGCCTTTGCGCTCGGCATCACGCTGTTCGCGGTGACGCTGGCGCTCAACGTCGTGGCCCTCCACATCGTTCGGAAGTACCGCGAAAAATATGAGTAGCACCTCGAACACCGCCGACCTGTCCGTGCGCCGGCCGGATCTGTCGGCAGCGCGCCTGCGCAAGCGCTACGCCGCCGAACGCCGTTTCCGTCTCTACGGGGTGATCGCCGTGGTGACGGCGGTCGGCATGCTGGCCGTGCTGCTGGCCAGTATCGTGCTCAACGGCTACACGGCCTTCTGGCAGACCCAGATGCAGCTGACCGTGACGCCGACGGCCGAGCAGATCGGCCTGGAAGGCGAGCCGACGCCGGAGAACCTGCAGGAAACCAACTTCAGGCCTGTCGTCTACGATGCGTTGTTCGCCCTTTTCCCGGATGTAACCGACGAACAGGCGCGGCGCGAGCTGCGCGGCTTCGTCTCCGGCGCGGCGGCGCGCACCGTGCGTCAGCAGGTGATCGACAATCCCAGCCTGCTCGGCACCTCGTTCGATGTCTGGGTCAAGACCGACGACAAGATCGACATGCTGCAGAAAGGTTATGTCGATCGCGATCTGCCGCCCGACCGCCGTCTGCTCGACCCCAACTTCATCGCTTGGCACGACCAATTGGCCGAACAGGGCCGGGTGGATGCCTTCTTTAACACCAGTTTCTTCACCGGCTCCGACAGCCGCGAGCCGGAACAGGCGGGCATCCTGTCCTCGACCGTGGGCTCGTTCCTGACGCTGTTCGTCACCCTGCTGCTGTCCTTCCCGATCGCGGTGCTGGCGGCGGTCTACCTCGAGGAGTTCGCGCCGAAGAACAAGCTGACCGACCTGATCGAGGTGAACATCAACAACCTCGCGGCGGTGCCTTCGATCGTGTTCGGTCTGCTTGGCTTGGCGGTGATCATCAACTTCTTCGGCTTCCCGCGCTCCAGCCCGCTGGTCGGCGGTATCGTGCTGTCGCTGATGACGCTCCCGACGATCATCATTTCCGCGCGCTCGGCGCTGCGCGCGGTCCCGCCCTCGATCCGGGAGGCGGCGCTCGGCGTCGGCGCCTCGCGCATTCAGACGGTGACCCACCATGTGCTGCCGCTGTCGCTGCCGGGCATCCTGACCGGGACGATCATCGGCATGGCCCAGGCGCTGGGCGAGACCGCCCCCTTGCTGATGGTCGGCATGGTCGCCTTCATCGTCGAGGTGCCCACGGGCATCACCGACGCGTCGACCGTGCTGCCGGTGCAGGTCTTCCTCTGGTCGACCAGCCCGGAGCGCGCCTTCATCGAAAAGACCTCCGCGGCGATCATGGTGCTGCTCGCCTTCCTGATCGCGATGAACGCCACCGCCGTGCTGCTGCGCAAGAAGTTCGAGCGCCGCTGGTAGGCTCCAACGCCAAGGAACGTACGACGCGATGACCGAAGTCCAGACTCCGATGGCGGCGGAAGCCGCCAAACACAAAAATCAGCCGGGCAAGGGCGAGACCGGATCGAGCCCGTCCGCCGGTACCAGCAAGACGGCGAAGATGGCCGCGCAGGACGTGCACGTCTACTACGGACAGGCGCATGCACTGCATGGCATCTCGCTCGATGTCGGGGTAAACGAAGTCACCGCCCTGATCGGGCCCTCGGGCTGTGGCAAGTCGACCTTCCTGCGGTGCCTGAACCGCATGAACGACGTGATCGAGGGCTGCCGGATCAGCGGTCAGGTTACGCTCGACAACGCCGACATCTACGATCCGGCGCTGGATGTCGTGCAGCTGCGCGCCCGGGTGGGGATGGTGTTCCAGAAGCCCAACCCCTTCCCGAAGTCGATTTACGATAACGTGGCCTATGGTCCGCGCATCCACGGTGTGGCGAACACCAAGGACGAGCTGGAGGAGGTCGTCGTCAACTCGCTGCAGCGCGCCGGCCTGTGGGATGAGGTGAAGGATCGCTTGGACCTGCCCGGAACCGGCCTCTCCGGCGGTCAGCAGCAGCGGCTGTGCATTGCCCGCGCGATCGCGGTCAGCCCCGAGGTGATCCTGATGGACGAGCCATGCTCCGCGCTCGACCCGATCGCCACGGCCAAGATCGAGGAGCTGATCGACGAACTGCGCGCGAACTACACGATCGTCATCGTCACCCACAACATGCAGCAGGCCGCGCGCGTATCGCAGCGCACCGCCTTCTTCCACCTGGGCGAGATGGTCGAGGCGGGCGAGACCGAGGCGCTCTTCACCAATCCGAAGGATCAGCGCACGCTGGGCTACATTACGGGCCGGTACGGCTGAGCCGGGCCGGCACATCTATGTGAAGATACGCGCCGGAGGGCCGGCGCCAAGGGAGGTCGCCTTGCAAGGGCAGCAGGAACACATCGTCAAGTCGTTCGACGATCAACTGAAGAACGTCGCCCATCAGATCGCGCGCATGGGCGGCATGGCGGAAAGCCAGTTCTCCAGCGCCGTCGACGCGCTGGCCCGCCGGGACAGCGACCTCGCCGGCCGCGTGGTCAACGCGGACACCGGCCTGGACGGCCTGGAACACCAGATCGAGGAGGAAACGGTCCGCATCCTGGCGTTGCGCCAGCCGGTGGCGACCGACCTGCGGGAGATCATCGCCGCGTTCAAGATCGCCTCCGACACCGAGCGGATCGGCGACTATGCGGTCAACGTCGCCAAGCGCACGCTGGCGCTCAATCAGCTACCGCCGGCGCAGCCGGCCTCCGCCGTGCCGCGGATGGCCAAGCTGGTGCAGTCGATCGTCAAGGATACCTTCGACGCCTATGTCGAACGCGACGCGGAGAAGGCGCTCGACGTCTGGCACCGCGATGCCGAGGTGGACGAGATGTACACCTCGCTGTTTCGCGAACTGCTGACCTACATGATGGAGGATCCGCGGGCGATCACGCCGTGCACGCACCTGCTGTTCATCGCCAAGAACATCGAGCGGATCGGCGACCACGCCACCAACATCGCCGAGACGATCCACTACCTTGTCACCGGGGACTACATCGAGGGCGGCCGGCCGAAGGGCGATACCTCCAGCTACGCCGTCGTCGAGGCGCCGGAGACCGCCGAGGATATCGGGACCGAAAACACGCCGAATTCCGGCGATGGGTCCTCGAACGCCTGAAGGAGGGGCGACTGCAATGAAGCCGCTAATCCTGGTTGTCGAGGACGAGACCGCCCTGGTCACGCTGCTGCGCTACAACCTGGAGCGCGAGGGCTTTCGCGTGATGGCTGCTCAGGACGGTGACGAAGCGCTGATCAGCGCTTCGGAAGAGCGGCCGGACTTGGTGCTGCTGGACTGGATGCTGCCGATCACCAGCGGCCTGGAAGTCTGCCGCCGGCTGCGCCGCCAGCCGGATACGCGCGATGTGCCGATCCTGATGCTGACCGCCCGTGGCGAGGAAGCGGACAAGGTCCGGGGGCTGGATTCGGGAGCGGACGACTACATCACCAAGCCGTTCTCCCCGGCTGAACTGATCGCGCGCATCCGCGCCGTGCTGCGCCGGGCGCAGCCGCAGCTGACCAGCGAGACGCTGCAGTTCGAGGACCTGGCGATGGACCTCGCAGCCCACCGGGTGCGCCGGCAGGGCCGCGACGTGCACCTAGGCCCCACCGAGTTCCGCCTGCTGCGCCATCTCTTGCAGCACCCGGGCCGCGTGTTCACCCGGGAGCAGTTGCTGGACGCGGTTTGGGGGCACGATGTTTATGTCGAACCGCGAACGGTCGACGTCCATATCCGCCGGCTGCGCAAGGCGCTCAACACCGGCGACGAGGCGGACCTGATCCGTACCGTCCGCGCCGCCGGTTACGCCCTCGACCATCCCGCCAATCAGCCCGACAGCGTCGGCAGCGAAAGCGCCGAGGCGGAGCAGGGGTAGACTGAAGGTCGCGCACACTGGTCCTTTCCGCCACGGACGGGAAGGGCCGTTCTTGCACGTCCAGCTACCCCATCCCCATCAGTCGGGTGGCGATCACCGCGGCGGTGATGGCAATTGGGCTCAGCACGGTGGAGGCAACCACAACCGCGCTCGAGAGTTCGACGTTGCCGCGGAACTCGCTGGCGAAGATGGTCACCAACACGCCCACCGGGCCGGCGCTGCCGACCAGCAGAATCGCCTCGACCGACGCCGGCATCTCCAGCAGTAGTAAGGCGGCGGCCGTCAGCAGTGGCGCGATCAGAAGCCGGAGCGCGACCGACACTCCGGCCGTGCCGAGTTGCACGCTCAGCCGGTTTTCCGCCAACTGGGCGCCGAGCGCGAACAGCGCCACGCCGACGTAGGCATCGCCCATCGTCGCCAGCGGTTTGCGGATTGGCTCGATCAACTCGATCCCGGCCAGGTTCAGGCCGATGCCGATCGCCAGTGCGGGAATCAGCGGGGTCTGGAACACGCCCTTCAGGTGCTGGCCGACCGTGCCGCCGCCGCCGAACAGGATCGGGGCCAGCAGCAGGATCATCACCGTGTGGGTCGAGGTGATCACCGCTTGGTGCACGACATAGTCGCTGCCGAAAGCGAGTTCGATCACCGGGATGCCGAAGTTGCCGCTGTTCGGGAAGGCGCAGGCGACCGCCACCACCGCGCGCGCCTTGGGGTCGAGGCCGAGCGCGCGGCCGACCGACCAGCCAAGAGCGAGCAGCAGGGCGAACTGCGCCATCGTGAAGATCACCACGCCCTGAAGCTGGCCCAGCGGCAGTTTCGCTTCCGCCAGCGTCACCACCAGGAAGCAGGGCAGCGTGGCGTAGAGCAGCAGCCGGTTCAGCGAGCGGACGTCGAAGCCCGCGCGGGTCTGCATCACGAAGCCGAGCGCCGCGATCGCGACGATCGGCAAGGTGATCCGGGTGACGACGTCGAACAGCAGGGCCATGCGATGGGGCGTTCACGAAGGGGTGGGGCACGCCCGCGCATCCTGCACACCCCTTGCCAGGGAACAAGGGTGGCCGGTGGGCCGCCGGGTGCTGACACGCCCCGCCCCGAATACGCCGCGACGCGCGGTCTGTCGTCCCGTCAGTCGTCCAGATAGCGGCGCTGGATGTGCCGTTGGAACACCGTTTCGTCGAGCTTCGCGCCGGTGGCCCGTTCCAGGATTTCGTCTGTGGTGAGCGAGCTGCCCAGGCTGTGCACGTTGGTCCGCAGCCAGGCGAGCAGGGTCGAGAAATCGCCCTGGCGCAGGTGCTGCGGGATTTCAGGGTGCGCGGTGGTCGCGGCCTCGAACAGCTGCGCGGCGGCGAGCGCGCCCAGCGTGTAGGTGGGGAAGTAGCCGAACGCGCCGTCGAACCAGTGGATGTCCTGCAGACAGCCCAGACGGTCCTCCGGCGGGGTGATGCCGAGCAGGTCCCGCATGCCGTCGTTCCACGCGCCCGGCAGGTCGTCCAGGCTCATGTCGCCGGCGATCAGCGCGGTTTCCAGCCGATAGCGCAGGATCACGTGGGCGGGGTAGGTCACCTCGTCGGCGTCGACCCGGATGAAGTCGGGTTCGACCTGGGTGGCCAGCCGGTAGAGGTTGTGCGGCTCCCAGGCCGGACCGCTGCCGGCGAAGGTTTCCTGGGCGATCGGCGCCATGAACTGGATGAAGTCGGCCGAGCGGCAGGCCTGCATCTCGATCAGCAGGCTCTGGCTTTCGTGCAGCGCCATGCCGCGCGCCTCGCCGACCGGCTGCCGGCGCCAGTCGGCGGGCAGGTTGCGTTCGTACATCGCGTGCCCGGTCTCGTGTAGCACGCCCAGGATGGCGCTGGTGAAGTCGCTCTCGTCGTAGCGGGTGGTGATCCGCAGATCGTCCGGCACACCGCCGCAGAAGGGGTGTAGCGAGACGTCCAGCCGGCCGTGGCTGAAATTGAAGCCGACCGCCTGCATCAGCCGCTTGCCCAGTTGTTCCTGCTTGGCCTGCGGGAACGGGCCTTCGGGGCGCTGCGGCGGGGTCTGACTGCGCTGCTTCTCCAGCACCCGGGGCAGCGTCTCCGGCAGCCATTGGGCCAGCCGGCCGAATATCTCGTCGATCCGCTGCGAAGAGAAGCCGGGCTCGAACTGGTCGAGCAGCGCGTCGTAAACGCCGAGGCCGAGCGCGTCCGCCTTGGCCTGGCCGGCCTCGCGCGTCAGGTCCAGGACTTCCTGTAGATGGGGCTTCACCTTCTGGAAGTCGTTCTCCGGCCGTGCCTCCCGCCAGGCAAGTTCGCAGCGGTTGGTGGCGCGGCTGATCTGCTCGACCAGGCGCTCCGGCACGGCGGTGGCGTGCAGCCACTGCCGGCGCATCTCCTTCAGGTTGGCGGCCTGCCAGGAGGACAGCTGGTCGCCCTTCGCCTGCGCGTTTTCGAACAGCTCGGCCATCTTGGGGTCGGTCATCATCTGATGGCAGGTGACCTGAAGGGCCGCCAATTGCTCGCTGCGCGCCTCGGCCCCGCCGGCCGGCATCAGGGTGGCCATGTCCCAGTTCAGGACGCCGCCGGCCTCCGACAGCGCGTTCATCCGGCCAAAGCGCGTTTCCAACTCGGCGTAGGCATCGGTCATACCGGGGATGTCTCCTCGCGTTCGCAACGTGTCGGTGGCATAGGGGTCGGCCTAGCCCCCCTCGAAGCCCTGCAGAACGCCGACCGCGTTCACGCCGATCTCCTCGACGGCGTAGCCGCCTTCCATGACGAAGGTGGTCGGCAGGGCGAGCTTGGCCAAGCGCGCGCCGATCGGCGGGAAGTCGGACGTATCCAGGGCGAAGCGGGAGATCGGATCGCCCTTGTAGGTGTCGACACCGAGCGACACGACCAGGGCGTCGGGCGCGTAAGACTCGATCCGCTGGCAGAGCCGCTCCAGCGCGGCCATCCAGGCCTCCGCCGTGGTGCCCCAGGGCAACGGCGCGTTGACGGTGTACCCTTCGCCCGCGCCCGTGCCGGTTTCGTCCGCATGGCCCAGGAAGTAGGGGAACTCCTGCTTCGGATCGGCGTGCAGCGAGCAGAACAGCACGTCCGCGCGGTCCTCGAAGATCGCCTGGGTGCCGTTGCCGTGATGGTAGTCGACGTCCAGCACCGCCACCCGTTCGGCGCCGCGGTCCAATAGGCGTTGCGCGGCGAGCGCGGCGTTGTTCAGGAAGCAGTAGCCGCCCAGCTGGTCGGCCGTCGCGTGGTGCCCGGGCGGCCGGCCGAGCGCGAAGGCGGCACGCGTGCCGTCGGCGACCAGGTCGGCCGCCGTCATCGCAACGTTCGCGCTGGCCCGCGCGGCCGTCCAGGTGCCGGGCGTGATCGGTGTACCGGCGTCGAGCGCGTAGTAGGAGACCTTGCCGTCGATGTGCGTGGGGCAAACGGCGCGCAGGTTGCGCACCGGCCAGATCAGCGGCAGGCAGTCGGTTTCCCCGCCGCGCTCGGCTTCCCACTCGGCCCAGGCGCCTTCGAGGAAGGCGAGGTAGTCCGGTCGATGGATGCGCACCAGCGCCTCGCGGCCGAAGTCCCGCGGCGGCATGATGTCGCCCAGGCCGACCTCTTGGGCGCGCTTGAGCACCATCTCGGCGCGCGCGGGCTTTTCCACCACCGGCATCAGGCGGCCATCGGTCAGTTCACCGCGGCCATGCTGACGGGCGTGGTCGGCGGAATAGACGATCTGCAACGGGACTTACTCCGGAATGTGGCCGCTCGCGTTGACGCGGCTTTCGATGGCGTCCCAGACCTGCGTCTCCAGCGACACACCGTCCAGCCGGTTGATCTCCTGGATGCCGGTGGGGGAGGTCACGTTAATCTCGGTCAGGTAGTCGCCGATCATGTCGATGCCGACGAAGATCTGCCCGCGCTCGCGCAGCGCCGGACCGATCGCGCGGCAGACCTGGCGGTCGCGCTCGGTCAGTTCCGCCCGCTCGGCATAGCCGCCGACGTGCAGGTTGGCGCGCGCGTCGCCCGGCGGGGGAACGCGGTTGACCGCGCCGACCGGCTCGCCGTCGATCAGGATGATCCGTTTGTCGCCCTTGCGGATTTCCGGCAGGTAGGCCTGCACCATAATCGGCTCGCGGTAGAGCCGGGTGAACATATCCAGCAGCGCGCCCAGGTTTTCGTCCTGCTCGGTAATTCGGAAGACGTCCGCGCCGCCGTTTCCGAACAGGGGTTTGAGGATGATGTCCTTTTGCTCGCGGCGGAACTGCCGGATCTGCTCGCGGTCGCTGGTGATCAGCGTCGGCGGCATGAACTCGGCGAAGTGGGTGACGTAGAGCTTTTCCGGTGCGTTGCGCACGTGCGCGGGGTCGTTCACCACCAGCGTATGCGGATGCACCTTTTCCAGCAGGTGCGTGGCGGTGATGTAGGCCATGTCGAACGGCGGGTCCTGGCGCATCATCACCACGTCCATCGCCGCCAGGTCGAGCGTTTCCCAGTCGCCCAGCTGGTAGTGGTTGCCGTGCTCCCGCTTTAGGCGCATCGGCCGGCCGCGGGCGTAGACCCGGCCGTCCCGCAGCGTCAGGGCTTCCGGGGCATAGTGGTACAGGCCGTGGCCGCGGCGCTGCGCCTCCAGCGCCAGCGCGAAGGAGCTGTCGGCGTCGATGTCGATGCCCGACAGGGCGTCCATCTGGAAGGCGACGGCTAGCGAAGACGGCCGGTCCAGCGCGGGGGCCAACGGCTCCTGCAGAGTCGTGCTTTCGCGCCGACCGGAACTGACGCCGGGGGTCTCCTGCGTATGCTTCGGGTCCTCGGCCATAGCGATGGTCCTGCTGACTGGGTGAGATGAGGTTCCGCGTTTTACCTAATGCGGCCGAGGCCCGCCTGGCAACGGGGGCGCGATGATATCCCGCTGTTGCCAGGTGCAAGAAAGAGACCTCTGCGCTTCCCCTGCATGTCCCCGGGGCGCTAGCTGATGCGCCCGCGCAATTGCTGCAGCAGGTTGGCGACGTCGCGCTGTTCGTTCGGGGCCTCGGACAGATGCATCACCTGCTCCAACGCCAAAATCGCGGCGCGTAGGTTGCCCAGGTGGGCGTGCAGCAAGCCGGCCTCGTGCCATAGACTGGGCTCGCCCGGGGCGATCATCAGCATCGCCTCGAGCGCTTGCACCGCTAGGTCGCGGTGCTCGTCATGCAGCAGGCGAACCTTACGGTTGTTCTGCAGGCGCAACAGCATCGCCCGGTTGCCGAGCGGCGCGTAGTGCTCCGGGGACAGGTCGGCCCCCGGCCCCTCGATCGCGGTCAACAGCTCGCGCAGGTCCCGGGCGCCCAGGGGGCGCAGGCCGTCGAACGGGTCGAGCACGGCGCGCTCGGCCCCCAGGTTCATGGACAGCAGGAAATGGCCGGGGAAGTTCAGGCCGTCGATGTGCCAGCCCTGCGCCCGCCCGGCATGGATGAACAGGATGGCGAGCGCGACCGGCAGGCCCTTCCGCCGATCGATCACCCGCAGCATGTTGGCGTTCTGCAGATCGTCGTAGGTGTCGCGGTCGCCCTGATAGCCGTAGCGCTCGACCAGCACCTCGGCGAGCGCCCGCGCCCGG
This sequence comes from Rhodovibrio salinarum DSM 9154, assembly GCF_000515255.1. Lineage (NCBI taxonomy): Bacteria > Pseudomonadati > Pseudomonadota > Alphaproteobacteria > Rhodospirillales > Rhodovibrionaceae > Rhodovibrio > Rhodovibrio salinarum. The sequence continues at coordinate 549,443 of NZ_KI911559.1, forward strand.
GCGGCGAGGTCGTCGGTCCCGGCCGCCTGGGCCGCCTCGGCGACGTCGCGGGTCAGCAGGCTGAGGTGATGGCGGTAGCGGTTGAGGCGCGGCTCCGGCACGTCCAACGCACCCAGCGCAAGCGCGGTCTCGGCCAGGTCGATGTCGGTGTCCGGCCGGCCGCCTGCGCGGCGAAGGATGCCTTGCGCTTCCGCCAGATCATTCATGCGTCGAGGTCGGTCTCCGTCACCGGCTCGGTAGCGGTGGGGGGCTCATTGGAGGTGGACGGTGTGTCGGAGCGGGAGGGGGCGTTGGTTCCGGGCGTCTGATCATCCTGCGTCGTGGGCTGCTGGCGGCGGTCGTTCGGCTGCTCGGCCGTGTCGCCGCCACCCTGCAGCTTGGGTTCGCGCGGTTCGGTCTTGACCTGCACGTAGCTGACCACCTTGCGGACGTTGGCCAGGCCGCGGGCGTGGTTCAACACGCGCTGCAGTTCCTGGTCGGTCTGCGCGATGCCGATGATGTAGATGACACCGCGTACCGTCTGGATCGAATAGTTGATCGAGCTGACCTCGGCGTCCAGCAGGAGGTCGGCCTTCAGCTGGGTGGAGATCCAGGTATCCTCGGTATAGTCGCCGACCGAGCTGTCGCCGATCTGCACCTCGTTGATCACTTCCTTCACACCGTCGGCTTTCCAGGCCAGCTCGATCGCCTTGGCGCGCATTTCCTCGGTCGGCATCACGCCGGTGACCAGCACCCGGCCGTTCTGCACCTGCAGGCCGGCCTTGCGGTACAGGACCTCGTCCTCCTTCAGCCACAGGTCGTTGATCTGGATGCGGATGCGGCTGTCCTCGACCGCTCCGCCAAGGCCGCGGTCCTGGAAGCCGGCGACGCCGGCGGTGGCTCCGGCGCCAACCGCCACGCCGGCAGGGGTACAGGCCGCAAGGCCGAGCGGTGCGGCCAGGCAGAGCGCCGCGGCGATTTGGGCGGTCCGGCGGGAACGCAGGCGCATCCGGGGGCAGGTCATGGCGGTCGGAGTCTCCGGGGATTTCAGGGGGTTTGACGCAACTTTTTACCCATACGTCCAGGCCCAGGCCAAGCGGCGAAGCTGTGATGACTGGTGCTGCCAGACCGCGCCACCGGTCATTCCCGGGTCACACGCTCAAGCGCTCGTCCGCATCCGGGCGCCAGGCGTCCGTAATGTGCTGTGGCCATTGGCCGGGCGCGAGCAGTACGGCGTCGAAGCGCAGGTTCAGCGTCGCCAGGTCGGGCCGGCGTGCCAGGAAGACCTGGCCGGCGCGGGCGATTCGCTGGCGCTGGCGCGGAGTGATCGCCATGGCGGCCTGATCCCGGGTCGCGCGGGTCTTGACTTCGATCAGGGCCAGCACCCGGCCGCGCCGGGCGATCAGATCGACCTCCCCGACCGGGGTGCGCAGGCCACGCGCGAGGATTCGGTAGCCCTTCAAGCGCAGCATCCAGGCCGCCGTGGCTTCGGCCCCGCGGCCGCGCTGTTCGGCGGCCCGGCGCGCCTGGGTCGGGCGCGTCATCGCCGGCCCCCCGGTTTGAGGTGCAGGGCGCGGTCATAGACCTGTTTCTTCTTCCAGCCCGTCTCGGCGGCAACCGCCGCGGCGGCGTCACGCACGCTCATGGTTTCCAGGGCGGTGCGCAGGCGTGCGTCGACCGTCTCGGCGTCGGCGATCAGTGCCTCGGCCGATGGCGGCGCGACCACGATCACGATTTCGCCCTTCGGCGTCTCGCGGAACCGCGTTGCCAGCTCCGGCAGGGGCGCGCGGATCAGCTCCTCGAAGCGTTTGGTGAGCTCGCGTCCGACGGCCGCGTCGCGGGGGCCGAGCAGGTCCGCCATGTCGGCCAGGCTGCGTTCGAGGCGCTGAGGCGATTCGTAGAATACCAGGCTCGCCTTCAGGCCGCGCAGTTCCTCCAGAACGGCCCGGCGCTGTCCCTGTTTCGACGGCAGGAAACCCTGGAAAAAAAAGCGGTCGGTCGGCAGCCCGGCGATCGCCAGCGCCGCCAGCGCCGCGCTCGCGCCGGGCAGGGCGCGTACCGGGTGCCCGGCGTCCTGGACATCGCGCACCAGCTTGTAGCCAGGATCGGAGATCAGCGGGGTCCCCGCGTCGGAGACCAGGGCCAAGGCCTGCCCTTGCGACAGGCGTTGCAGCACCTCCGGCCGGCGTTGCTCGGCATTGTGCTCGTGATAGGAGATCAGCGGTGGGCGCAGGCCGTAGACGTCCATCAGGCGCCGGGTCACCCGCGTGTCCTCGCACAGCACGGCGTCGACCCGCGCGAGGTGATCGGCGGCACGAAAGGTCAGGTCGCCCAGGTTGCCGATCGGCGTGGCGACGACATACAGCCCGGCGCTCAGGGGCGGGCGTGCCGCCGTGCGCGCGTCGGCGTGTTGGGGCGCGGTCTGTGGGGGTGTTGTGTCCGCTGCGCTGTCCGCTTGCGAGCCCTCGGGCCCCCCGGTAGGCTCACCGCCGGAAGCGGCGGCAGAGGCGCCACCGCCATCTCGGACCGGTCCGTCCCCGACCGGCGAAGGATTATGTGGAGCAGCGAACCGTGCTTGACGCGACATGCCGTGACGACGGGCCTTTGCGGATGCTGCGCGGTGCTTTGACCGCGGCGGGCGTGGCGACGCTCGTGCTGCTGGGTGCCTGCGCGCCGACGACGGAACAGGGTGCACCGCCCGGCGCTGCGTCGCAAGACGAGACCACCGGGGCGGAGCAGCCACCGGCTGAGCCGCGGATCAGCGTCGAGCAGGTGCTGGAAGACGCGCTCACCGCGCCGCAGGAGTTCCAGCTGACTCCGCCGGAGGCCGAGGGGCTGCCGCCGCATCGCGTGGGTCTGCTGCTGCCGCTTTCGGGACCGCGCGCCGACCTGGGCCAGGCGATGCTGCGCGCGGCGGAACTGGCGATGTTCGACATTGCGGACGATCAGTTCGCGCTGGTCGTGCGCGATACCAAGGGCACCCCCGAAGGGGCCCGCCGCGCCGCGGAGGAGGCCATCGCCGCCGGTGCCAACCTGCTGCTCGGGCCTGTTTTCTCCAGTTCGGTGGATGCCGTCGCGCCGGTTGCCGAGGGCGGTCGGGTGCCGGTGGTGGCCTTTTCCAACAACCGGGAGGTCGCGCGCCCCGGCGTGTGGGTGACCGGCCTGCTGCCAAGCGAGCAGGTCGACCGGATCGTCGGGTACGCCGCGTCACAGGGCAACCGGAGCTTCGCCTTGCTGGCGCCGGACAACCGCTACGGCGAACTGATCCGGCAGGCGATGCGCGAGGCGACTGACAAGCACGACGTTGCGCTGGTCGACAGCCGACTGTTCGATCCCGATGCCCGCGATATTTCCGAGCCGGTCAAGGAGCTTTCAGACTATAGCCGGCGGCAGCGGGAGTTGAAAAACCGGATTGCGGAGCTTGAGCGACAGAGCGGGTCACAGGCAGCGCGTGAGCTGCGCCGTCTGAAGAATTTGGATGCGCTGGGCAAGGCGCCGTTCGATGCCGTGCTGTTCCCAATTGGCGGCAGCAAACTGCGCCAATTGGCCCCGACGCTCCCGTATTACGACATCGACCCGGATGAGGTGCAGTTCCTGGGAACGGCGCAGTGGTCGGGCTTGTCGCTGGCCGGGGACCCCACGCTGCAGAGTGGCTGGTACCCCGCGCCCCCGCCGGAGAGCCAGGCGCGTTTCGAGCAGCGGTATCGCACCGTCCAGGGCACGCCGCCGCCGGATGTGGCCGCGCTTGCCTACGACGCGACGGCGCTCGCCGCGCTGATGGCCCGTCGGGCGGTGCGTGAAGGCACGCCGCCGTTCCGCGTCTACACCGAGGAAACGCTGACCCAGCGTAACGGCTTTGCCGGCGTAAACGGGCTGTTCCGCCTGAACACGGACGGCCTGGTCGAACGGGGCTATGCGGTGATGCGTGTCACCTCGGATGGTCCTGAGGTGCTAGATCCCGCCCCGTCCAGCTTCGTGGGGCCGACCAACTAGGCCGTGACCCAACTCCTGCGCATGAAAGCGTAAAAAAAGGACCGTCGGTCGTGACACGACCGCGGTCCTTTATTTTTGTCCGTTGACGCGAGCCTACCCTGTCAACTTGCCCTGTGTGATGGAACGGTACGGCGCGTGAGCTATGCAGTCAAGTCAAAGCTGTCCGGGTCAAAAGGAGTAGCGCTCACGGGGCTGTCATACAGGCGGCAGGGGACGCAGAGATAACCGCAGCACATAAAAATACCGCCGGTGCGGTACACGCACCGGCGGCAAGGACAGGGAGGCTACTCTCAAGGCGCGCGCCGCCGGTCCGTAGCGGGGAGGGGAGGCTGTTGGACCGGCGGCCTCGGGGTCGAGGGGAGGGATAACCCCGTGCGCACTTTCGGTTCTAAACTCTCCGACCTAACGAATGGTTAACAGCGCGCAGAAAAATCGCAGGGCGTTAACACATGCCCGATCGCAGGGAGAGATGAGCGGGGTGGTCGCTGGCGTGGATGGCTGCCGGGGTGGTTGGCTTGCCGTGCGCCTCGACCTCGCTGACGCTCGGGTGACGAGTGCGCTCTACCCGGACTGGCCAGCACTGGCGCAGGCCCTGAGCGGCATGGCGCGGATCTGCGTCGACATGCCGATCGGGCTGGCCGAAATCGGTGCACGTCCTTGCGACCAGGCAGCCCGGGCGCTGCTGCCCCGGTGGCGCAAGCCAAGCGTCTTCGCCCCGCCGCGACGCTACATGCTGAGGCTGGACTTCGAGGCCGTGCGCGCGGCGGCACGCACGCGCGGCGATGCCGGGCTGTCGATCCAGGCGTTCAACATCATGCCCAAGATCGCGGACCTCGACGCGGCTCTGTCTCCGAGCGACCAGGAGCAGGTGCTGGAGGCGCATCCGGAACTCGCGTTCCAGCGCCTCAACGGGGGTGCCGCGTTGCCGCGCAAGGCGGACCGCGCGGGCCGGACTGTTCGCCGTGATCTCCTGGTTTCCGCAGGGCTGAGCGAGATCGACGGGTTGCTCAGCGCACACCCGCGCAGCCAGGCCAAGATGGATGACGTGCTGGATGCCGGCGTCTGTGCCCTGGTCGCCCGCGATCAGCTCGCGGGCCGGGCCCGACGCGTGCCGGAGACCACGCCGGACCGCGATGCCCGCGGGCTGCGCATGGAGATCTGGTACTGAAGACCGCCGAGCGCGGAGCGTTACTGCGCGGTCCAGCCGCCATCGATCTTGACCTCAGCACCCGTGATCGTGCGCGCTTCCTCCGAGCACAGGAAGATGCAGTACGCCCCGATCTGCTCCGGGGTGACGAACTCCAGCGCCGGCTGCTTTTCCGCCAGCAGGTCGTGTTCGGCCTGCTGAACCGAACAGTTCTGCTCCTGCGCCTTCTTCTCGATCTGCTGCTCGACCAGCGGGGTCTTCACCCAGCCGGGGCAGATGGCGTTACAGGTGATGCCGCTCTGCGTGGTGTCGAGCGCGGTCACCTTGGTCAAGCCGACCACGCCGTGCTTGGCGGCGACGTAGGCGGCCTTGCCCTTGGAGGCGACCAGGCCATGGGCGCTGGCGATGTTGATTACCCGGCCCCAGCCTTTTTCGCGCATCTTCGGCAGAGCGGCGTGGGTGGTATGGAAGCAGTGGTTCAGGTTGATCTGCACCACCTGTTCGAACTTCTGCGGGTCGAACTCGTCGATTGGGGCGACGTGCTGGATGCCAGCGTTGTTGACCAGCACGTCGACGCTGCCGAACTGCTGGATCGCGTTTTCGACCATCTGCTGGATCTGATCCGGCTTGGACATGTCGGCGTCGGAATAGGTCACCGTGACGCCGTTTTTCTCCGCCATGTCCTTGCGGATGCGCTCGATCTCGTCGGCATCGCCGAAGCCGTTGAGCACGATGTTGGCGCCCTGGGCGGCCAGCGTGTGGGCGATGCCGAGCCCGATCCCGCTGGTCGAACCAGTGACCAGCGCCGTCTTGCCGTTCAGCATGGAAAGTCTCCTTGAGAGCGTAGCCTTGAACAAAGAATGGCTTGGGGCCTCGAGCCTCCGGTCCGTTGGACCCTATGGCTGCGCGGCCAAGTCCCTCTGGTCCGGAGATGGGAACTGCCGCAGGGCTCGGCAATCGGGGGCGAGGCCAGACAATGCGCAGGCTTGGCGCCAGGCCGTTGGTGCGCCAGGATCGGACCCACCATGAGCAACGATCAGATCCTGGCCTGGGCGATTCTTCTGTTCGGATTCGTGCTGCCGCTGGCGCATGTGGCGCTCGCGCGCGCGAGCGGTCCCTGGAGCCCGCCGCCGGGCAGCAAATGCCCGTTCGGCCCGCGCATCGGCTGGCTGGTGATCGTGCTGATCCTGGGCCCGCTCGGCTGGCTGCTCTACATGCGCCGGCGCGGCGGGTAATCAGAAACCAGGGTCACCACCAAGACACAAAGACACAAAGACACAAAGACACTAAGGTTGGCCTTTCTGTGGTGCCTCCCTCTTTCTTAGAGTCTTCGTGTCTTGGTGGTGAGAAAAACTTACTTATACTGCTTGAGCGCCTCGCGGGCGAGTTCGTCGGCGCGTTCGTTTTCGGGATGGCCGGCGTGGCCCTTGGTCCAGGCCCATTCGACCTCGTGGGTCTTGCGCGCGGCTTCCAGGCGTTGCCAGAGGTCCTTGTTCTTGACCGGCTTGTTGTCGGACGTCTTCCAGCCCTTGCGCCGCCAGTTGTGGATCCACTGGGTGATGCCCTGGCGCAGGTAGTTGCTGTCGGTGACGATCTTCACCCGGCGGTTCTCGCCCTTGATCGTCTCCAGCACCTGGATCGCGGCCATCAGCTCCATGCGGTTGTTGGTGGTCTCGCTCTCGCCGCCGGACAGTTCTTTCTCGTGTCCGCGCCAGCGCAGGATCGCGCCCCATCCACCGGGTCCGGGGTTGCCGGAGCAGGCGCCATCGGTAAAGGCCTCGATCAGGGTGGACTCGTCGTCGTTGGTTGCCGTCATGCGGTCCGTGTCGTCTCGCGCAGTGGATGGAAGAAGGCCGTGAAGGCGGCGTTGGTCGCTTAGGTCAGGCCATACGCGCCCGGCCCGCGGACCGCGCGGTGGAAACGCAGCTTGCGCAGGTACTCGCGCGGGTCCTTGGGCGCGACGTAGGCGCCTTCCGGATGATTCAGCCAATCGAACAGGCGGGTCAGAAGGAAGCGCATCGCCGCGCCCTGGGCGAGGATAGGGAGCGCCTGCAACTCCGCTTCCGAGAAGGGGCGGACTTCCTGGTAGGCTTGCAGCAGCGCGCGCGCCTTGGTGGCGTTGAACTCGCTGTTGGTCTCGAAGCACCAGGCGTTGAGACAGACCGCGAGGTCGTAGGCCAGCTGGTCGTTGCAGGCGAAGTAGAAATCGATGAAGCCGGACAGCTCGCCCTGGTGGAAGAAGACGTTGTCCGGAAACAGGTCGGCGTGGATCACGCCCTCCGGCAGCTGAGCCGGCCAAGCCTGTTCCAGCCCCTCCAGCTCGGTCTGCAACTCGTTCGACAGGCCGCTTTCGATTTCGTCCGCGCGCGCGCCGCAGGCATCCAAGAGCGGCCGCCAGCCCTGCACGCTCAGGTCGTTGGTCCGGGTCAGCGGAAAATCGCGCCCGGCCGCATGCATCTGCGCGATCGCCCGACCCAGCTTGCGGCAGTGGTGGACATCGATGCGCTTGGGCCACATGCCCTGCAGGAAGGTGACGATCGCCGCCGGCCGGCCGCACAGTTCGCGCAGCGCCTCCCCGTCGCGTCCATGGATCGGCGTGGGGCAGCGGATGCCACGGGCGGCCAAATGATCCATCAGGCCCAGGAAAAACGGCAGATCGTCGCGCTTCACCCGCTTTTCGTAGAGGGTGAGGATGTAGGTGCCGGTGGTCGTGGAGAGCAGGAAGTTCGAGTTCTCCACGCCCTCGGCGATCCCCTTCATGGAGACCACCTCGCCCAGGTCGTACTCCTGAAGGAAGGCCGCGACGTCGTCGTCGGTGACCTCGGTATAGACGGCCATGCGTGCCTGGACGATCAACTACTCGCCGGACCGCGCAGGGGCCGGCCGAAGGGGTGGATGGGATGGAGTCGTGCGGAGGCGCCAGTTGCCTCTAGCGCGCCGGCGAGGCCGTAACCGGTTCGGTGTCGGTCAGCGCGCGCGGCAGCTTGAACTGGATGTTCTCGTCCGTCACCCGGACTTCCTCCACCGTGACCTCGAAGCGCTCCCGGCAGGCGGCGATCACTTCCTCGACCAGAATCTCCGGGGCGCTGGCGCCTGCGGTGATGCCCAGGCTTTCGACACCGTCCAGCTTCGACCAATCGATGTCGCGGGCGCGCTGGACCATGAATGATGGGACGCAGCCACGCCGCTCGCCGACCTCGACCAGACGCTGGGAGTTCGACGAGTTGGGCGCCCCCACCACCAAGAGCGCCTGGGCGGAATTGGCGATCGTCTTGACCGCTTCTTGCCGGTTGGTGGTGGCGTAGCAGATGTCTTCCTGCTTGGGCGTCGAGATGTTCGGGAAACGGCGCTGCAGCACCTGAACGATATCGGCCGTGTCGTCGACCGACAGCGTCGTCTGGGTGACGAAGGCGAGGTTGTCGGGGTCCGTCACCTCGAGCCGTTCGGCATCCTGCGTGTCCTGCACCAGCTTGATCGCGTGTTCGGGCAGCTGGCCCATGGTGCCTTCGACCTCCGGATGGCCGGCGTGGCCGATCAGGATCACCACCTTGCCCTTGGTATGCTGACGTTCCGCCTCGCGGTGGACCTTGGAGACCAGCGGGCAGGTTGCGTCCAGGTAGAACATCCGGCGCCGTTCGGCCTCCTGCGGCACGGCCTTGGGCACACCGTGGGCGGAGAATACCACCGGCTTGTCGACCGGCACTTCGTCCAGCTCGTCGACGAAGATCGCGCCCTTCTTCTCCAGCTGTTCCACCACGTAGCGGTTGTGCACGATCTCATGCCGGACGTAGACCGGCGCGCCGTACTTCTGCAGCGCCCGTTCGACGATGTCGATGGCGCGCTCGACGCCGGCACAGAAGCCGCGCGGTCCGGCAAGGTAGATGGTCAGCGGCGGTTTGCTCATGACGTGGCTGCGGTCCTCAGTTACCGCGGGATCGAAAGATGGCGGGCGGCCGGTTCAGAAGCGGATGCGCGAACCGTCGCCAGCCTTGTGCGCGCCGGTGCCCTTTCATAAAGTCCGCCCGGCCGCGTGAATTCGCATTCGGCGTGGACAGTAACCCAAGATCGCCGCCAGAAGGAACCCCGCATGGCCGACCGCATTCCCGCTCAGAAGGCGCCTTATTCGCTCCAGCTGGAAGCCGGCAAGACCTATGCTTGGTATGCCTGCGGCAGGTCCAAGAATCAGCCTTTCTGCGATGGAACGCATTCCGGAACGGGGCTGGCGCCGAAGGTGTTCAAGGCCGAAGAAACGCGTACGGTTGCGCTGTGCGGGTGCAAGCAGACCGGCGACGCACCGTTTTGCGACGGCACGCACGCTCAGCTATAAACCGCCCGTTCGATCCGAGTATTCCCTTTGTCCAATGAGGTGATTGCGCGTGCCGTCCCTGTTTTTCTGCCGCGCCGCTATTCGTCCTGTGAGCCTGTCCCTGGCCGCGTTGCTGGCCCTGGCAGGCTGTGCCAGCGATGGCCCGACCACACCGCTGGTCTGCCCGTCGGCCGTGAAGCCCGAGGAGAGTGCGCAACTGGTCGCTTTCGACGGCCCCGGGCGCGACCTGACCGATGTGCGCTTCGACCTACAGGTGACCGACGTCGCACTGACCTGCGAATTGGAGCGGGACGAAGATCAGCGCACGCTGGAAACCGAGCTCGGGATCCGGCTGATGGCCGAGAAGGGGCCGGCGAACCGCGAGGGGCGGGCCGTGGGGCAATACTATGTCGCCGTGACGGATCCGGACGGCGCGCTGCTGTCGCGCCAGACCTTCGACATCGAGATCGAACTGCCCGGCAACCAGACACGGGGCGTTGAGTCGCAGTATCTCTCGCCCACCATTCCCGTCGCTGAAGGCGCGGCGACCGACGGCTACACGATCTATGTTGGCCTCGTCCTGACGCCGGAACAGCTGCGCTACAACCGTGCGAACCTTCGCGACTAAACGCTCGGCTTTTGCGTGACCCGCGTTGTGTCAATCACGCGACGCGTGATTGTCGGTCTTTATTTAACCAAGCTTCTATGGTGGCCTTTCGACCGTGCTTAACTGCCGCGCGGGTATTTCTGGACGAGACCACGCGCGGCGGCTTAGATATCGCACCGTCAGCTGCACACATCTGCCTTGAACCAAGGGGGTTAAAAACATGACTTTCCGTATCGCCAAGACGCTCGGCATCGTGGCCGTCCCGGCGCTGCTCGTGGCCGGCTGCGCCCAGACCAGCGAGGATCTGCAGTCCCAGGTCGAGAGCAACACCCAGACCGCGCAGAGCGCGCAGCAGACCGCCCAGCAGGCGCTGGAAGAGGCCCGCGCTGCGCGTGAGGCCGCCGAGGAGGCGCAGCGCAACGCCGAGCAGGCTCAGCGCGCCGCCGAATCCGCGAACGAGAAGAGCCAGCGGATGATGCAGAAGTCGATGCAGAAGTAAGCATCGGCCGCTGCACGCGGTTCTCCGTCTTGCCGATCCGGCATGACGGAGGCTTATGAAAAGGCCGCACCGGTTTGTCCGGTGCGGCCTTTTTGATTCCGGTCAGCGGTCCGGAGGCTATGGTCACCGTGGTCGCGGAAACCCGGTTTATCCGGGCGCTGGTCGCGGTCCGATCGGGTACCGGGGTCACCCGCCGATCAGTGCGACCTGGACAGAATCGACTTCGGAGTCCGGGATCACGCGTTGAGCGATCGCTTGCCGACGCAGGCGTGCGCCGTCGAACGCCCGCAGACCGTTGTGTTGCATCAGGGCGTGCAGCTTGCGCACATAGGCTTGGCCTTCCTCGGAATAGCGCGTCAGCGCCTCGGCCAACTGGTAGCCGTCGATCCGGCGGCCCCGCGCGCGCATCTGGGCGCGTTTCTGGCGCAATTCGGCGTAGGCGCCTGTGGTGTTCAGGTTGCGCACGTAGGCCTGCACCGACTCGAGCAGACTGTCGAACGCCCGTACCTTGAACCCATCGGCCTTTTTCGGATCGATCCCCGGGGTGTCGGCGCTCCAGGTGCGTTGGCCGAACAGGGCGTTGCCCACTCGGGCGAAGCGGGATGTTCCCCAGCCGCTTTCCAGAATCGATTGCGTGATCGCGAGCGATGGCGGCACGGCGTCAACGCGCGTCAGCAGTTTGTCGAAGTCGATCTCTTGCGGGGTTTCCGCTTCCAGGCGGTAATGCGCGGCCGTTTGCATCAGCCAAGACCGGTCCGCCCCGCTCAGGTGGTCGAGGCGTGCGTGCAGACTCTGAATCCGTGCCCGGTCGGTCAGCACCCGCTCGTTCGCCTTAAGCACGAGCGGCAGCATCAGGCGCACGAACAGCTTCTTCTTCGCTTCGACCGGTGCAAAGTCCTTGAGGCCGTCCGGGAGGTCCTCGACGAAGACACGCGGCACCTCGCGCCCGCCTTCACGCAGGCTGTCCAGCTCGTAGCTCAACGTTTTGAAGTAGTTGGCGAGCGGACGCGGGCCGTTCGGCAGGCGGACCATTGCCCAGGTCTGCCCCTCCGCCGTCATGGGGCGCTGGACCAGACCTTCCGCATCCAGCAGTTCGGCGATCTCCGGGCTGTATTCGACGCTGGCATGGCGCGTTACCGGCCCGCCCAAGATGACCGTAAGCGCCATCGTCCCGGCTGCCAGAACGGCGAGGCCCAGAGCGACTCGCTCGCGCTTGGGGCCAATCAATTTGTGCACCAAGCCTTTGGAGGTGTCGGCTTGTGTTGAGGTCTCGTCGGACAATCGGGGGTCGGACAGCCGTGCGGACTGACTCATCGACGGGTCGCCTCCTTGTTATTGTCGGGCGGCGGACATGCCACTTTGATGTCAAACGACCATGTCGTCTGTGTGGCTTTCTTGCAACCTTCTGGATTCGCCGGGTTTTCGTAACAAATCCCGGTCGAGGCCAAAAAATCGGTAGGTGGTAGGAGGTTACCATGGCGCGCGGCAGATCGGCGCGCGGCCTCGTTACGCAGGCGAAATGGACTGAATCTGAGGAATCGCTGTCAGACGATGCTGGCGATGTCGGATTCGCCAAGGTTGCCGGGGACCACGGTCATCGGGATCCGCAGCTTGCCCACCAGCTTGCCGGTCAGGGCCGAAATCAGCGGACCCGGGCCGCCCTGGCCGGTAGAGGCCCCCAGGACCAGGATGGAGATCGCTGGTTCCTCCTCGATCAGGCGGATCAGCTCGTCGTGGCGCTGCCCCTCGCGCAGAAACAGGATCGGCGTGCTCCCCGACCATTGCTGCGCCTTGGCGGCGTAGCGTTGCAGCAGTTTCTCCGCCTCCGCGCGCGATTCGTGACGCATCAGATCGCCCACGGCCATCCAGTTCTGGAAGTCGTTCGGCTCCAGCACGTGCAGGAGCGCGACGCGTCCGCCGGTGTGCGCCGCCCGGCCGCAGGCGAAGCGCAGGGCGACCTCCATCTCCTCGGTTTCGTCGACGACGACCAGGAAGACGCGGCGCTCGCTTCCGCTGGCGCCGCTGGGATAGTCGGCGAAGGGTTTTTCGAAACTGTCGGCGCTCATGGGGCGGCGCTCACGACTTGAGACAGACAAGGGCGGACGGGATCAGGCTTTCCGGAACAGGGCATAGCCGCCCCATCCTGCCAGCAGCGCGACGAGAATCGCAACGAGCCCGTACACCGCACCGTAATTGTAGGCGAATCGGGTCAGGGTGGCTTCCATCCCGACTTTCGAGACGATCAGCGGCGTCGTCTGGGCGCTCACGACCTGACCGTCGCGCAGCAGATAGGTCTCCACCTGGTAGCTGCCGGTGGGCACGTTGGCCGGGAAGTAGACCTCGGTGCGGAACAGGCGGGCGCCGAGAAAGACCACCCGGCGCACGTCAGCGGAAAACAGGCCCTTGCGTTGCTTGGCGCGGATCATGGCATCGCGCCATTCCTCGGCGACATTGGGACTGGCCTTGGCTGGTGGCAGCGGGAGATCGAGCGCGTCCAGTCCGATGCCGTTGCGCTGGCGGACCTGCGGTGAGGCGATTTCGGCGAGCGGTCCGCTGGCGGCCACCGCGTAGAAGCTGGGAACGCGGTCGAAGGTCATCGACGCGGTGTTCATCCAGATCCCGGCGACGCGCGATTTGCGTCGCATCGTTACGGGCGTTGCGGGGCCGCGCACCACCACGGCCACCTCGCCGCGCGGGCCGCCGCCCCGTGGCTCCTCAACCGCACCGAACAGCAAGACCTCCGTGCCGGTGAAACCGGTGGTGATCGCCACCAGATGCTTCGACAGGTCGGCGACCATATCCTGCGTTTCGGCGCGCTGGCTGGGCACGCCGGCCAGGACGATCGCGGCCAGCAGCAAGGTGACGATCGGCTGCAGCCGCTGGCTCAGCCGGCGTGTGGGGTGGGGCGCGCTCATGCCCCGATCCCGATCGAATAGATGTCGACCGGCACGCTGACCAGTTCGTAGAGCAGGCGCAGCGCCACTCCGATGACCAGCACGCCCAACAGGATGCGCAGCGCTTCCCCGGGCAGGCGGCTGCCCAGACGGCTGCCGTATTGCGCGCCGACCACCCCGCCCAGGAGCAGCATCAGCGCCAGCACGATATCGACCGTCTGGTTCTGCATCGCCTGCAGGAAGGTGACGTTGGCGGCGACGAAGATGATCTGAAACAGCGAGGTGCCGATGACGATGGAGGTCGGCATGCCGAGCAGATAGATCATCGCCGGCACCAGCACGAAGCCGCCGCCCACGCCCATGATCGCGGAGAGCACGCCCACGCCGAAGCCGATGCCGAGCGGCAGCAGCGCCGACATGTAAAGACGCGAACGGTGGAAGCGCATCTTGAACGGCAGACCGTGCGCCCAGTTGTGCTGGTGCAGCTTGCGCGCGGGCATCTTCCGGCTGGTCCGCCGGAACGCGCGTATCCCCTCCCAGGTCATCAGCACGCCCACCGTGCCGAGCACGAAGACGTAGGAGAGGTTAATCACCAGGTCGATCTGGCCGATGTCGCTCAGCAATTTGAATACGCTGACACCGGAGGTCGAGCCCGCCAGTCCGCCGACCAGCAGCACCGTGCCCATCTTGACGTCGACGTTGCCCCGGCGGAAATGCGCGAGTACGCCCGAAATCGACGAGGCGACGACGTTATTTGCCTGGGTTGCCACCGCAACCGGCGGTGGCACGCCGATAAAGATCAAGAGCGGTGTCATTAAGAAGCCGCCGCCCACGCCGAACAGCCCCGACAGGAAGCCGATCACCCCGCCCAGGCCGAGCAGCAGGAACACATCCAGCGAAAGCTCGGCGATCGGCAGGTAGATTTGCATCGCGTGATCGGCGCAACCGAGGCTGGGGAGAGCGATGTCGGGTCGGGGCGCAACACCGGATCGGCTGCGCGCACCCGCAGACGGATGGGTGTGCCTACCCTACTGCCGCACCGGCTACGGCGCAAACGCTGGACGCGTGCGGATTGCTACGCGTGCGAAGAGGCCGCCCGCTGTGCCGGACGGCCTTGGTCCCTGGGGCGGCGTGCCTAATCCTGAAGGAAGCCGACGGCCTGCTTGGCTTCCTTCAGCACCGGCTGGGCGATCTCGGCGGCGCGGTCGGCGCCGTTGGCCAGGATCCGGTCGATTTCCGCCGGGTCATTGCGCAGGCGGGTCATCTCCTGACCCATCGGGCCCAGCTTCTCCACTGCAAGCTCGGCCAGCTGCGGCTTGAAGGCGCCGAAGCCCTGGCCCTCGAACCGCGCCAGCACGTCCTGCCAGCTTTCATTCGCCAGCGCGGCGTAGATGCCCAGCAGGTTGAAGCATTCCGGCCGGTCCTTGCGCGTCTCCTCCGGCAGGTTGCCGGAGGCGTCTAGGACATCCGGGCCCGGCAGCATGTCGGCGTCAGTGCGCGCGCGCTTGATCTTGTCGGCGATCGTGTCGCGGTCGTCCGACAGGTTGATACGCGTCATGTCCGAGGGCTCGGACTTGGACATCTTCTTCGACCCGTCGCGCAGGCTCATCACCCGCGCAGCTGCGCCCAGGATAATCGGCTCGGGCAGCGGGAACACGCCGGTCTCGTCGCCGCCGCAATAGTCGTAGTTGAACTTCTGCGCGACGTTCCGGGCGAATTCCAGGTGCTGCTTCTGGTCGTCGCCGACCGGCACGTGGGTGGCCTTGTAAGTCAGGATGTCCGCGGCCATCAGGGCGGGATAGATGTACAGCCCGGCGGAGGCCTGCTCGCGGTGCTTGCCGGCCTTTTCCTTGAACTGGGTCATGCGGTTCAGCCAGCCGATCCGCGCCACGCAGTTGAAGATCCAGGACAGCTCGGTGTGGGCGGATACGCGCGACTGGTTGAAGATGATGCTCTTCTTCGGATCGATCCCGGCGGCGAGGTAGGCCGCGGCGACCTCGCGCGTGTTCGGGCCCAGCTCGCCCGGCTCCTGCCAGACGGTGATCGCGTGCAGATCGACGATGCAGTAGATCGCCTCCGCCTCGTGCTGCAGATCGACGAAGTTCCGGATCGCGCCGAGATAGTTGCCGAGGTGCAGCGCGCCGGTGGGCTGCACGCCGGAGAAGATGCGCTTCATCGCTTGAAATGCCTGTTCGTGTCGCCGGGGGTTGGCCGAGTCCGCGTTATGGCGGCGCGCACCCACCCGGTCAAGCCACCGGGCGCAACCGCCGCACAGCTGCTATCAGGTCACCACCAAGACACGAAGGGACTCAGATGCTGTTCTCAACGAAGGGCCAACACAAAGGGCACGGAGAAGGCCGAAACGCGCACTCAGCCCGCAGGCAAAGGTGAGGTCTCCAAGGCACTGTCGCCTGACGGTATGACCGTGATCCCTCGCCGGGCTTTCTTAATACGCCCTTTGGTGGAGCCCACTTCCTTGGTGCCTTTGTGTCTTGGTGGTGAGCCCGCTCGAGTCACTCCGCCACGCGTCGGCGGCGGAAGGTTCGGACGATCTCGCGTAGATCGGCCGCACGGGTCAGCACCGCGCAGCCGAAGTAGACGGCCATGCCGCCCAGGACGAGCACGGCCAGGGCGGCCACACGCTCGGCGAGGTTGCCGGTCAGCCAGGGCATCGCGAAGGCCTCCCCCGCGACCAGCGCCCCGCCCATCAGCAAGCTCGCCAGCGCGATGCGCGGTAGGCGGCTTTTCAGCCGGGCATCGGCGACCAGGAAGCGCGCCCGGTGCAGCCACAAGGCCAGCAGGCCGGTGTTTACCCAGGCGGCGATGGCGGTGGCGAGTGCGATGCCGACGAAGCCGATCCAATAGAACAGCCCAACGGTAAGCACGATGTTCACCCCGACCATCCAGGCGGCGGCGACGAACGGGCTCCAGGTATCCTCGCGGGCGAAGAAGCCGGGCTGCAGGATCTTGATCAGCACATAGGCCGGCAGGCCGAGCGCGAAGGCGCCCAGCGCCCAGGCGGTGGCCGTGGCAGCCTCGGCGTCGAAGGCGCCGCGTTCGAACAGCACGGTCACGATCGGCCAGGGGATCGCGACCAGCGCGACTGTCGCCGGCAAGGTCAGCAGCAGCGCCAGTTCGATGCCGCGGTTCAGGCTGTCGACGGCGGCCTGGTCCTGGCCCGCGCGCAGCTTGCGCGACAGGTCCGGCAGCAGGACGATGCCGAACGCGATGCCGATCAGGCCCAGCGGCAACTGATACACCCGGTCGGCGTAGTAGAGGTAGCTGACCGCGCCCGGCTGCAGCGAGGCGATGATCGTCCCGACCACAAGGTTCAACTGCAGCGCCCCCGCGGAAGCGACGCCCGGGCCCATCAGCCGCAACGTGCGCCGCACGCCGGGGGTCAGGCGCGGCAGCGGGAAGTCCAGCGTGATGCCCGCGCGCCGGGCTGCCCAGATCAGCGCCAGGAACTGCGCGAGGCCCGCCGCCGTCACCGTCCAGGCGAGCGCCGGCCCGGCTGGCGGGTCGGCAAGCGGGATCACCGCCAGCAGCGTGGCGATGAAGAACACGTTGAGCAGGATCGGTGCAGCCGCCATCGCCGCGAACTTGTAGAGCGAGTTCAGCACCCCGCCATATAGCGCGACCAGCGAGACGAACAGCAGATAGGGGAAGGTCAGGCGGGTCAGCAGCACCGCCTGGTCGAACTTTTCGTGATCGTCCGCGAATCCGGGGGCCAGCAGATGCATCAACTGCGGCATCGCTGCCATCGCCGCCAGCGTGAGCGCCAGCAAGACGGCGGTCAGCACGCTCAGCGTTTCCTCCGCCAGGCGCACGGCCGCATCCCGGCCGTCTTCCTCTAGCCGGCGGGAGAACAGCGGCACGAAGGCGGCGGAGAACGCCCCTTCCGCGAACAGCCGGCGGAAGAAGTTCGGAAAGCGGAAGGCGACGAAGAAGGCGTCCGCGACCGGCCCGGTGCCGATCACCGCGGCCATCAGGATGTCGCGCACGAAGCCCAGGATCCGGCTGATCCCGGTATAACCGCCGACGGTGGCGAGCGAGCGCAGCAGGGACATGAGGTACAGCGTCTCCGGCGTGGGCCGCCCTGATAGCCCACGCGGCCGGCCTGGCGAAAGCGGTTTGCGCGTTGCCGCCTAGACGGGCGCGCGCCTTCCCATAAGCAGGCCCGCGCCTGGCGTGCCGTGTTTCTTAGCCCTTGGCGCGCCCGCTGCCCGCCTTCTGGCTGCCTTTGCCCGCGGTGCCGCTGCCGGGCTGGTTTTCCAGGACCTCGCCCAGCTTCTGGCGCAGACGGCGCAGTTTCGCTTCGCTGTCCACCTTATCGCGCAGGGCTGTCTGGACGTAGAAAACGTCGACCACCCGCTCGCCGTAGGTCGAGATCTTGGCGGCGTGGATCATCAGGTCGGCTTTGGTGATCACCTGGGTCAGCTCGTACAGCAGACCGGGGCGGTCGCGGCCGTTGACCTCGATCACCGTGTGTTTGGCGGAGATTGTGTTGTCGATCAGCACGCGCGGGGCGACCTTAAAGGCTTCGTAGCGGCTGGGCAGGCTGGAACGCTGCTTCTCCAATTCCTGCATCGGCCGAATCCGTCCGGCCAGCGTGCGCTCGATCACGCTGGCGACGCGCGCCAGCTTGTCCGCGCGGTCGAACCGGCCGCCCTGGGTGTCGCGCACCCAGAAGGTGTCCAGCGCCATGCCGTTCTTCAGGGTGAAGATGCGCGCGGCGGTGATGCTGGCGCCCGCCACCGCGAGCGCGCCCGAAATGCGCGAGAACAGCCCCGGGTGGTCGGCGGTGTAGACGGTGATCTCGGTGACCCCGCGGTAGTCGTCGATCCGCGTGTCGACGGTGAGCGCGCGCGCTTCCCGCTCGGCGGTGCGGATCATGCGCGCGTGGCGCTCGTGCGTGTCGCTGTCGCAGGACAGCCAGTACGACGGGTAGCCGCGGTCCAGGTGCGTCTGAACCTCCGCCTGGGTCCAATCGGGCAGGCGCTGGACCAGCTCATCCTTCGCCTTGGCGACGCGCCGGTCGCGCGCTTCCGCGTGAAAGCCGCCGGTGAGTTCGTCCTGGGTGTTCCAGTAGAGGTCGCGCAGCAGCGCCGCCTTCCAGCTGTTCCATACCCCCGGACCGACCGAGCGGATGTCGGCCACCGTCAGGCACAGGAGCAGGCGCAGCCGCTCGACCGATTGCACGGTCGCGGCGAAATCGCGGATCGTGCGCGGCTCCTCCAGATCCCGGCGGAAGGCGACCTTGGGCATGTCCAAATGGTGCAGCACCAGCCACTGCACCGTCTCGCTCTCCTCGGCGCTGAGGCCCAGGCGCGGGCACAGCTTGCGGGCGATCTCCGCGCCCTTCTGGCTGTGGTCCTCGGGCCGGCCCTTGGCGATGTCGTGCAGCAGCACCGCGACGTAGAGCGCCCGGCGGGAGAGCACCTTGTGCACCACCTCGCTGGCGATCGGCGTCTCCTCGGCCAGATCGCCGCGTTCGATTCGGGCCAGCACGCCGATCGCGAAGATGGTGTGTTCGTCCACCGTATAGTGGTGGTACATGTTGTATTGCATCTGCGCGACGATCCGGCCGAAGTCGGGCAGGAAGCGGCCCAGCACGCCCGCCTCGTTCAGCCGCCGCAGCGTCGTCTCCGGATCGTGTTCGCTGGTCAGCATCTGCAGGAACAGGCGGTTCGCCTCCGCGTCCTCGCGCAGCTTGCGGTCGATGAACTTCAGGTTCTGGGTGATCCAGCGCAGGGCACGGGGATGGATGTCCAGGCCGCGGCGCTGCGCGACCTCGAAGATCTTCAGAATACGGATCGGCTTGCGCTGGAACGATCCCGGCTCGGCGACCGACAGGCGCGTGCCCTCGACCTTGAAGCCCTCCAGCGTCTTGTTCCGGCCCAGGCCCGGCAGGCGCAGCAGGCGAGGGCGTTTGTGCTCCGCCTCCAGCTGCGCGCAGACGATCCGGGTCAGGTCGCCGACGTCCTTGGCGACCAGGTAATAGTGCTTCATGAACCGCTCGACCGCCGCCTGGCCGGCGTGGTCGTGATAGCCCATCAGGGGCGCGATATCCTTCTGCAGGTCGAAGGTCAGGCGTTCTTCCGGCCGGGCGGTCTGGAAGTGCAGGTGGCAGCGCAGAGTCCAGAGGAACGCCTGCGCCTTGTCGAATCGCTTGGCCTCCGCGCGGGTGAACACGTTGCGGTCGACCAGTTGGGCGGCATTGGACACCTGGTAGACGTACTTGGTGATCCAGAACACGGTCGAGAGGTCGCGCAGGCCGCCCTTACCCTCCTTGATGTTGGGCTCCAGATGGTAGCGGCTGTCGCCCAGGCGCTTGTGCCGCTCGTCGCGCTCGGCGAGCTTGGCCTCGATGAACTCGGCGGCCGTCTTGGCCTGGATGTCGTCGGCGTAACGTTGGGTTAGCTCGTCGAACAGCGTGCGGTCGCCCCACAGCAGCCGGCTTTCCAGCAGGTTGGTGCGCACCGTGATGTCGCTCTTCGCCATGCGCAGGCAGTCGTCGACGCTGCGCGTGGCGTGGCCGACCTTGAAGCCGAGGTCCCAGAGGAAATACAGCACCTCCTCGACGACCTGCTCGGTGTGCGGCGTCATCTTCCAGGGCAGCAGGAACAGCAGGTCGATGTCGCTGTGCGGCGCGAGCTCGCCGCGGCCGTAGCCGCCCACCGCGGCCAGGCAGATCTTCTCCCCGGCCGAGGGGTTGGCGAGCGGGTGCAGGCGCTGGGTGACGTGTCCCAGGATCGCGCCGATCAGCTCGTCCGCCAGGTAGCAGGTCGCCCGCATGACCGCCCGGCCGGTCGCGTTGTCTTCGTAAAAGCGGCGATGGATTTCGGTGCGTCCGGCCTGCAGGTGCGCCTTGAGCGTCTGCAGCACCTGCGCGCGGGTTGCGGGATCGTTCGACCCCTCGGCGGCGTTCTGGGCTTCTTCCGGCGGGACCGGCGACCCGGCGATTTCGGTCAGGGCCGCTTCCAGCGCCGCGCGGTCGAGCACCTCGGCGCGCTCGGGGATGTCGTGGGCGGTCGGCGGTTCCAGCAGGTGCCGGGCTGATTCCGCGCCGCTGGGGGCGGGGTCGACCCCCGGCACCGGGCGCGTTGATGCCAGCCCGGCCGGGGTCTCGATGTCCGGTTCGGGCGTACGGTGGGGCGCGGAGCTGTTCGCCAAGGCGGGTCCTCGTCGGCTGTCTTGTGGGGGCAGTATCGCACGCCGTGCGGGTGCGGTCGAACCGGACCGCGGCGCGACAGCTTGTACCGCGTTTCGTTGTATCGGTTCCCGGTTCACGACCCGTTGACGCACCGCAGCATGGATGAAATATATAGACCGGTCAGTCTAATTTGAGAGGGCGAGATGGCGACGGCGAAACGCGACCTGCTGCTGGAGACGGCCGAGCGGCTGTTCTACGCCGAGGGCTTCCACGCCACCGGCATCGACCGGATCGTGCAGGCCGCCGGCGTGGTGCGGATGACGCTGTACAACCACTTCCCGTCCAAGCAGGCGCTGGTGGCGGCCGTGCTGGCGCGCCGCCACGCCCGCTTCATGGCGGCGGTCGACACCGCCGTGGAGAACGCCTCGGCCGGGCAGGCGACCTGGGCGCTGGTCGATGCGCACGGCGACTGGCTGCGCACGGTCGGTCAGCACGGCTGCATCCTGATGAAGGCGCTGGGCGAGTTCACTGAGCACGCCCCGGAGATCCGGGAGCAGGCGGTCGCGGCCAAGCAGGACCTGCACCGGCGCTTGCGCGACGCGCTCGCCCGCGACGGCTACCTGGACAACGGGGACGCAGATGACGGGGACGCAGATGACGGGGCCCCAGAGGACGGGGACCTGACCACGCGCCTGTTCCTGGTGCTCGAAGGCGCGAACGCCGGCGTGCCGGTGTTCGGCGCCGAGGCGACGATACGGCACGCCCGCGCGAGCATTCACGCGCTGTTGAGCGCTGCGTCCACTCAAGATCAAACGGAGGTCCGATGATCCGGCATCCCGCGCTTGCGATGGGGCTGCTCGGCAGCGGCCTGATCGCGGTGACTTACGGCCTGGCCCGGTTTGCGTTCGGGCTGTTCCTGCCGTCGATGCGTGAGGACATGGCGATCGCTCCCGAGCTTGCGGGCGTGATCGGCGCGATCCCGTTCGCCAGCTTCGTGATCGCAATCCTGCTGGGCCCGCCGCTGGTCCGGCAGGTCGGCGCGAAGCTGGGCGGCGTCACGGCGATCACGCTTGCCACGCTTGGCTTGGGCGCGATCGCGACCGCGCCTGACCCGTGGATGCTGGCGCTCGGCGTGGCGGTCTGCGGTGTCGCCACCGGGCTGTCGACGCCCGCGATGGCGGCGGCGGTGCACCGCGTGGTGCCCAAGATGCAGCGCGGCCGGGTCAACGCCGCCGTCAACGCCGGCACCAGCATCGGCGTCGCGCTCGCGGCCCCGGCGGTGGTGCTGTTCGCCGACGCCTGGCGGCCGGCCTATTTCGGCTTCGCCGGCGTGGCTGCGCTTGGCGTGCTGGCGGCGGCGCTGTTCCTGCCCGCCCATGCCAAGCCGGCACAGGGCGCGGCCGACACCCCGGGCCCGACCCGCCGGCAATGGGCCGACATGACCCGCCTGTCGAGCCTGGCCGCCGCGACCGGCTTCGTCAGTGCGCTCTACTGGGTGTTCGCGCCCGATTTCGCGGTGCAGGCAGGCGGGCTCGCCGCGCGCGACAGTGCCTGGATGTGGCTCGCCGTCGGCATCGGCGGGCTCGCCGGCGGCGCGGCGGGCGACCTGATCGCCAAGCATGGGCCGGCCAGCAGCCACGCCTTCGTCACCGCCGTGATGGCCGCGTCGCTGACGCTGCTCGCCGCCGATCCCGGGCAGCTCGCGCTCGCGCTGTTCTCCGCGGCGGCGTTCGGCGCGGCCTACATGACGCTGACCGGGATTTACCTGGTCGGCGGCACCGAGATCATGCCCGACCACCCGGCGCTCGGCTCGGTGATGCCGTTCCTGGCGGTCGCCGCCGGGCAGGTGCTGGGCTCCTCCGCCAGCGGCTGGATGATCGCCCAGGCCGGCCACGGCACCGCCTTCGGCAGCTTCGCCGCTCTCGGCCTCGGCGTGTCGCTGGTCTCCCTCTGGCTCACCCGCACGGGTCAGGCGGCGACGGAAGAAGGCTAGCCGCCGCGCGGCCGTTAGATTTCCTCGCGCACCTGCGCGTAGGTCAGCGCGGTGAAGATGCCCGTGCCGCCAAGCACGTTGCCCGCGAAAGCCGGAACAATCCCGCCGAAGACCGCGGGCGCGATCCCGAGCTCGCCCTTCACGACGAGCAAGAACAGCTCGGTCGACCCGGCGACGACGTGCGACATGCCGCCAAGCCCGATGATGTAGGTGATGATCACGATCATCAGAACCTCGCCGGCGCTTTCCATGCGCGGCAAGATCCAGACCAGGGCGGCGATCAGGAAGCCCGCTGGAATGCCCCAGGCGAAATGCTCAAACGCGGTCGACTCGGCATAGTGGCGCGAGATCGACAAGATGCCCTCGAAACGCGCCTCCGGCAGGATGTGCCCATGCACGAGCACCAGCGCCGCGGCGAGGCAGCCGACGAGGTTGGCGGCGAAGACGATGCCCCAGAGCTGCAGGGTATGCACGAAGTTGGCGCGCGTCGGGGCAAAGAACAGCGGCAGGATCGGCGTGATCGTGTTCTCGGTGAACAGCTGCATCCGACCGAGGATGACGATCAGGAACCCCACCGTGTAGCCGAGGTTTGTGAGGCCTGGGGCCCAGTCGGCGTGGGGCAGGATCGATGCCAGAAAGCCCTTGGAGAGCACCGAGGTGCTGATCGCCAGTCCAGCCGCGACGCCAGACCACCAGAGCGCGCTCTTGGGCCGTGAAAGCTCATGCTCCCCCTCGCGGCGGATTGCCTCGAATATGACCGACGTGGGAACGCTCGCATATTCGTCGGCCTGCTTCTGCTCATCGCGGTCGAGACCGGCTTGTTTAGACATATTTCGTCTTCCACGGCGCTCCGGACTCGACATCCTGGGAAAGCAGATTTCCGGTCGATAGCCGGGCTAAGGTGATGCACTCATGCCACTGTGCTGCCCGCTGTCTCGATCTGCAGCTGCTCTCCGCAATGCTTGCAGTGGATCGCATCCGGTTCGTGCCGGTTAAGGCCGCATTCCGAACACTTATACCGGATTTTGGATGGCTGAAACATGGCGCGCGCGAGTTGTACGAAGAGCGCCACACCCACGACCATGATGAATACGGACAAGAGCTTGCCGCCCGCCGTCGTCATTGTGATGTCGCCAAAGCCCGTGGTCGTCAGGGTCGCCACGGTGAAATACAGCGCGTCGATATAGCCTGCAAAGCCGGCCTGTTCATCGAAGGCCAGTACGAAGACAAACGATGTGGTCACGAAGATGAAGACGAACAGGTTGATCGCGGCGAGGATCGCATCCTCGTGTCGACGGAAGAACACGCTTTCGCGGCGAAGATCGCGGAGCAGATGATAGGCGTGAATCAGCCGCAGGCCCCGCAGCACGCGCAAGAAGGCTAGGTTTTCGGTGAGAAGCGGCGCAAGCAGCAAGGATCCCACAACGAGCAAATCTGCCAGCGTGTGGATACGCGCAAGCTCCCTCCGAAGGTTATCGGAGATCCAGAACCGTGCCACGAGATCGAACAGGATCAGGATGCCCAGCACGGTGTTCGTTACGGCCGTGACCTGCGTCGTGGGCAGCGCCGCGGTAGCAATGAAATACACAATGGTCAGCGCGTCGAAGACCACCAGTCCATAGCGGAACCGCCGGGCGCGCTGGCTTTGCCCGGTGTAAAGCAGTCTGATCGTTCGTTTCAGTTCTTTCATCAGGGGGCTCGATCAATCCGGCTGGACGGCCTGTTCTCGTGGTGTATCCGGTTAGCTGCGCGCCAAACCCAATCTCTTTTAACTGGGCCACTCATGGCCCAACCCTGCCAGCAACTCTTGCGGCCGAAGCGTCCGGCATAGCCTCCCCAAGCTACCAACCAGGCGGTGCGCTTATCGCCGCCTCGCTACGACCCGTCCGCCAGCCCCCGCAACTCATACAGCAGTTCCAACGCCTGCTTCGGCGTCAGCTCGTCCGGGTTCACCGCCGCCAGCCGCGTCTCCATCGCGCTCGGTCCCTGCGCCTCGGCCTTCTCCGGCTGCGGCTTCTCCGCCATCGCGGCGAACAGGGGCAGGTCGTCGGCGAGGCGTTGCAGAGTGCCGGCCTGTTCGCCCTTTTCCAGCGTCTCCAGCACTTCTTCCGCGCGCCGGATCGCGGCGTCGGGCAGGCCGGCCAGGCGGGCGACGTGGATGCCGTAGGAGCGGTCGGCCGCGCCGGGGGCGACCGCGTGCAGGAACACCACCTCGCCCTGCCATTCCTTGACCCGCATGGTGTGGCAGGCGAGCGCGCTCAGACGGCCCTGCAGGCTGGTCAGCTCATGGTAGTGGGTGGCGAATAGGCCCCGGCAGCGGTTCATGTCGTGCAGATGCTCGACGCAGGCCCAGGCGAGGGAGAGTCCGTCGAAGGTGGCGGTGCCGCGGCCGATCTCGTCCAGGATCACGAGCGCGCGCGGGCCGGCCTGGTTCAGGATCGCCGCCGCCTCGACCATCTCGACCATGAAGGTGGAACGCCCGCGCGCAAGGTCGTCCGCCGCGCCGACGCGCGAGAACAGCCGGTCGACCACGCCCAGTTCCGCCCGCTCGGCGGGGACGAAGCTGCCCATCTGCGCCAAGACCGCGATCAACGCGTTCTGCCGCAGGAAGGTCGACTTGCCGGCCATGTTCGGCCCGGTCACCAGCCACAGTCGGCTGTCGTCCGAGAGGTCGCAGTCGTTGGCGACGAACGGACCCTCGTCCTCCTTCTTGAGCGCCGCCTCGACGACCGGGTGGCGGCCCTGCGCGACCGCGAAGCGGGTGTCGTCGGTTACCTTCGGCCGGGTCCAGCGTTGCTCGGCGGCGAGTTCGGCGAGCGCGCTGGCGACGTCGATCTCCGCCAGGGCGCGGGCGGCGCGGTCGATCTCGCGCGCCTGCGCGGTCGCGCTTGCGACCAGCTCCTGGAATAGCTGCTGCTCGATCGCGAGCGCCCGGTCGCCGGCCTTGGCGATCCGCTGTTCCAGGTCAGCCAGCTCGGTCGTGGTGTAGCGCACCGCGCTCGCCAGCGTCTGGCGGTGGATGAGTGGGCCGTCGGCCGGCAACTGCTCCGCCTGCCTGGGCGTCACCTCGACGTAGTAGCCGAGCACCTGATTGTGCCGGATCTTGAGCGCATGGACGCCGGTTTGTTGCTGATAGGTCGCCTGCAGGTTGGCGATCAGCCGGCGGCTCTCGTCGCGCAGCCGGCGTTGCTCGTCCAGCTCCGGGGCGAAGCCTTCGGCGATCACGCCGCCGTCGCGCGCCAGGGTGGGCAGGTCGGGGGCGAGCGCCTGGCTCAAGCGGTCGGTCAGCGCGCCGTGGTCGCCCAGCTCCTCGGCCGCGCGGGTCAGCAGTTCGGGGGCGGCGGCGACGCCGTCCGCCGCGCGCTCGAACGCCTGGGCAAGCACGCCGCGCAGGCCGGCCGCCTGGCCCAGGCCGTCGCGCAGGGCGGCGAGGTCGCGCGGACCGCCGCGCCCGACCGTGAGGCGGGAGAGCGCGCGCTCCACGTCCGGCGTGTGCTTCAGGCGCTGGCGCAGCTCGTCGCGCGTCGTCTCGTCGGTGCTGAGCGCCTGCACGCCGTCCAGCCGGCGGGCGATCTCCGCCGTGTCGGTCAGGGGCGCGGACAGGCGCTGGGCCAGCAGGCGCGCGCCCGGGCCGGTCACTGTGCGGTCGATCGTCGCCAGCAGCGTGCCCTGCCGCCCGCCGGAGAGCGCGTGGGTCAGCTCCAGGTTGCGCCGGGTCGCCTGGTCGATCTCCATCACCGCGCCCTGGGCGAGGCGCCGGGGCGGGCGCAGGTAGGGCAGGGCGCCCTTCTGGGTCAGGGCGACATAGTCGACCAGCGCGCCGGCGGCCGCCGTCTCCGCCCGGGTGAAGGCGCCGAAGGCTTCCAGCGCCTGCACCTCGAACGCTTCTTCCAGGCGCTTGCGGGCGTTCTGGCTGTCGAACCGGCTGCCCGGCAGTGGGGTCAGCAGTGCCTGCCAGGGCTTCAGCGCGTCCTTGATCTCCGCGCGTGCCAGCAGCCGTTCGGAAACCAGCAGCTCGCCGGGGTTCAGGCGCGCCAGCGCCGCCGGCAGGCCGTCCGCGTCGGCCGGCTGGGCCTGCAGGTCGCCGGTCGAGACGTCGACCCAGGCGAGGCCGAGCGTGCCGCCGACCTCCGCCACCGCCGTCAGGTAGTTGTGCCGGCGGGCGTCGAGCAGTTCGTCCTCGGTCAGGGTGCCGGGGGTGACCAGGCGGACCACCTCCCGCTTGACCAGCGCCTTGTGACCGCCGCGTTTCTTGGCGGTTGCCGGGTCCTCCATCTGCTCGCAGATCGCGACCTTGAAGCCCTCCCGGATCAGGCGGGACAGGTAAGCCTCGGCGGCGTGCACCGGCACGCCCGCCATCGGAATTTCCTCGCCCTTGTGCTGGCCGCGGCGGGTCAGGGTGATGTCGAGCGCCGCGGCGGCCTGCCGGGCGTCGTCGAAGAACAGCTCGTAGAAGTCGCCCATCCGGTAGAACAGCAGACAGTCCGGATGCTGGTGCTTGACCTCCAGGTACTGCGCCATCATCGGCGTGGCCGAGGACGGGCTGCTGGTGGCCTGCGACGTTTCGGCCGGGGCGACCGGCTGGGTCTCGGGAGCGGCGCTGCGGTCGGACAAGGCGATTCCGGGGCGGGGTTTCGGATGGCGGGTGGTGGGCGCGCAATCTAGCACGCGGCGAAACGCCGGCGCCAAGGCCGCGCGCAGGTATCACCTGTGCGCACGGCCCCTGGTCAAGGCGCGGCGTAGCCGCTAAACACAAACCAGGACACCCCTGCAAGCCAGCCCGTTTCAGACAAGCAGCGGAAAGCGCGACCCGTGGCCGACGAACAGACTCCCAATCCGCAAGCGCCCAGCGCCTACGGCAAGCATCCCCAGAGCGCGGCCCACACGATCGAGGTGGTGGGCTGGTTCGAGACCCGCGAGACCTTCAAGGCGGCGGTCAAGGACCTGCGCAAGGCCGGTTTCCAGCACGCCGACCTGTCGGTGCTGGATAGCCACGAATCGATCTCCGCCGCTGACAGCCCCGGCGAGGTGTTCCAGGAGACGATGAGCGGCCTGATCGACGAGGCGCAGTACATCGGCCCGATCGCGGCGGCCGGCTTCATCGCGGTCGCGGCGGGGCCGGTCGGCGCGCTGGTCTCGGGCGCGATCGGGGCCGGCCTGACCGGCTATGCGGTCGGCGACGTGCTGCGCGATATCCGCGCCACCCCGCACACCGAGGAGTTCGCGCGCGCGGCCGAGAACGGCGCGATCCTGCTGTGGGTGCGCGCCGAGGACCCGGACAGTCAGGCCAAGGCGGTCGAGCTGCTGCAAAAGCACGGCGCCGCCTCCGTGCACACCCACGAGCGCCCGAAGCAGGACGGCGAAGGCGACTACTCCTAGGCTCGGGGCTGCGCGGGCATCGGTACCATCCTGAACGGGGATTGTGGCGCGCCCGTGCGCCCGGCCTGTCGGAAGGCCTCCGCTCCTTCTTGACCGAAACAATGGGCTCGCGCTGAGCCGGGGTCCCGATCCGGCCGACGGGGCGGCGCGCTGACGCGTGCCCAACGTCTTCTTCGACCGCGCGTGCCGCTGTCATGCTTGGGCCCAGTTCCGCGACGCCCCGCCCTTGCCGGGGCGTTCCGGGGGCGTCTAACATCGCCCGTCCAACCGTTTGCGAGAAGGCCCGCGTACGCCGCAGCTTCGGCTGTTCTTAAAGCGGCGTGCGCGCGAAAACGGCCCACGCGATTCCTGGGGAGTATCGAACAGCGCTCATGAGTAAGAACAAGGCGCGCATCACCGAAGAAGAGGCGCTTGCGCTGCACGCGCGCGAGCGCCGCGGTAAGCTGGAAATCCGCGCGACCAAGCCGCTGACCACCCAGCGCGACCTGTCACTCGCCTATTCGCCCGGCGTCGCCTATCCCTGCCTGAAGATCCAGCAGGACCCGCAGGCGGCCTACGACTACACCGCCAAGGGCAACGAGGTGGCGATTGTCTCCAACGGCACGGCGGTGCTCGGCCTCGGCAACCTGGGCGCGGCCGCCAGCAAGCCGGTGATGGAAGGCAAGGCGGTCCTGTTCAAGCGCTTCGCCGACATCGACGGCATCGATCTGCAGGTCGACACCGAGGACGTCGACGAGTTCGTCAACTGTGTGCGTTTCCTGGGCGCCAGCTTCGGCGGCATCAATCTGGAAGATATCAAGGCGCCGGAATGCTTCATGATCGAGCAGCGCCTGAAGGAGCTGCTCGACGTCCCCGTGTTCCACGACGACCAGCACGGCACCGCGATCATCGCCGGGGCCGGGATCATCAACGGCTGCCACCTGACCGGCCGGCGGATGGCGGACCTGACCGTCGTGATCAACGGCGCCGGGGCCGCGGGGATCGCCTGCGCCGAGCTGATGAAGGCGATGGGCGTCCAACACCAGAACGTCCTGCTGTGCGACACCCGGGGCGTGGTCTACCAGGGCCGCGAGCAGGGCATGAACCAGTGGAAGTCGGCCCACGCGGTGCCGACCGAGCGGCGCACGTTGGCCGACGCACTGGAGGGCGCGGACGTCTTCTTGGGATTGTCGGTGAAGGGCGCGGTCGACCAGGCGATGGTGGGTCGGATGGCGGCGAAGCCGCTGATCTTCGCCATGGCCAACCCGGACCCGGAGATCACCCCGGAAGAGGTCCGCGAGGTCTTGCCCGAGGCGATCATCGCCACCGGGCGCAGCGACTACCCCAACCAGGTCAACAATGTCCTGGGCTTCCCGTACATCTTCCGCGGGGCGCTCGACGTCCGGGCGACCACCATCAACATGGAGATGAAGATCGCCGCCGCGCAGGCGCTGGCCGATCTGGCGCGCGAGGACGTGCCGGACGAGGTCGACGCCGCCTATGCCGGCAAGCGGCTGCGCTACGGGCCGGAGTACATCATCCCCGCACCCTTCGACCCGCGGCTGATCGAGGCGATCCCCAAGGCGGTCGCGCAGGCGGCGGTCGACAGCGGCGTGGCGCGCGTGCCGATCGGCGACATCGCGGAGTACGAGAAGCAACTGTCCGCCCGGCTGGACCCGACGACCGCCAGCCTGCAGCAGATCTTCGACACGGTGCGGGCCTATCCGCAGCGGATCGTATTCGCCGAGGGCGAGGAGGAGAAGGTGATCCGCGCGGCGATCGCCTTCTACAACGGCGGCTACGGCCAGCCGGTGCTGGTCGGGCGCGAGGAGCGGATCAACGCCACCATGCGCCAAATCGGCGTCGAGGTGGATTTCCTGGAGATCCACAACGCCCGGATCAGCGACTTCAACACGCCCTACACCGACTTCCTGTACGCCCGGCACCAGCGCCAGGGTCTGCTGTACCGCGACTGCCAGCGGCTGGTGAACCAGGACCGCAACGTCTTCGCGTCCTGCATGGTCGAGCACGCCAACGCCGATGGCATGGTAACCGGCCTGACGCGTTCGTTCGTGGTGGCGTTCAAGGACATCATGAAGGTCCTGGACCCCAAGCCGGGCCATCGGGTGTTCGGCCTCAACATGGTGCTGCAGGGCGGCCGCACGGTGTTCATCTCCGATACCAGCGTGCACGAGCTGCCCACGGCCGAGCAGCTGGCCGACATTGCCGAGCAGTCGGCCGCGCAGGCACGCGCGATGGGGCACGAGCCGCGGGTGGCGTTGCTGTCCTTCTCCAACTTCGGCAACCCCAAGCGGGAGAAGGCCGAGCGCATCCGCCAGGCGATCAACGTGCTCGACCAGCGCACGGTCGATTTCGAATACGACGGCGAGATGCAGGCCAACGTCGCGCTCGACTATACGTTGATGCAGGAGCTCTACCCCTTCTGCCGCCTGTCGGGCCCGGCCAACGTGCTGATCATGCCGGCGCTGCATTCCGCCAACATCTCGGCCAAGCTGCTGCAGCAGATCGGCGGTGGAACGGTGATCGGGCCGCTCCTGATCGGGCTCGACAAGCCGGCGCAAGTTGTCTCGATGGGCTCGACGGTGAACGACACCGTGACCGCCGCCGCGCTCACGGCCTACGATGCGATCCGCGGCAAGGGCTTGATCTGATTGCCGGCCCCGGCCGGGGGTGGACACCTTGCGGTAGAGCTTGTGGCCCCGCATACGCGGGGTTGCATAAAATCGTAATCGGGGCGTGCTAACCTCTCCGCCTAAGTAATTGATCGGACTTGGCGCTTTGGACCCGTCCGTGGGCAGGAGAAAGGGGGCACCCCGCATGGCGACCCGGATCGAGCAGATGAGCGAGACCTCCCGGCCTGCACGGATTGTCCGCGCCACCTTGTGGCTGAGTGCGCCGGCGCTGGGCGTGCTGGCCGTCTTCCTGGTCACGGGATCGATCGCGCCGCTGCCGGCCCTGCTGGGCGCGCTGGTGGTGCTGGCGGGGACCGGGGGGCTGCTCGCGCGCCACTTCCGGGCGGTCGCGGCCCTGCGCAGCTATATCGACCAGTTGCGCCAGTCGTGGAGCGAGGACGACGAACTGCCGAACCCGCCCGTCGTCGATAGCCCGGGTCTGGACCTGGCGCTGGGGCAGGCGATCGCCGACACCGCCCGGGAACGCCGGGCGCGGCGGCGGGAGTTGCGCGCGGTGGTCGCCGGTAACGAAGCGGTGCTGTCCGGCTTGCCCGATCCGCTGCTGCTGATCGACAGCAGCGGCCGCACGGTTGGCGCCAATCCCGCGGCCAAGCGGCTGTTCTCCGAACGGGTGGTCGGCCGCGACCTCGCCACCGTGCTGCGCCATCCCGACCTGCTGCAGACGGTCGACACCGTGCTCGCCGGCGGCGCCGACCAGGAGATCGATTTCGCCGCCACCAGTGGCGAGATCGAACAGCACTTCTCCGCCCGGGTCGCTGCCTTGCCGTCGCGCGGGCCGGACGGGGCAGTCGCGGTCTGCTCGCTGCACGACGTCACCACCATCAAGCGCGCCGAGCAGATGCGCGCTGACTTCGTCGCCAATGCCAGCCACGAGCTGCGCACGCCGCTGTCCAGCCTGACCGGCTTCATCGAGACGCTGCAGGGCGCGGCGAAGGAGGACACGGAGGCGCGCGAGCGGTTCCTGGAGATCATGCAGCGCGAGGCGCAGCGGATGTCCCATCTGGTGGAGGATCTGCTGTCGCTGTCGCGCATCGAGCTGGACGAGCACACCCCGCCGACCGGCCGCACGGACGTGCGCGGCGTCTTGGAGCGGGTGCAGAGCGCGACCGAGATCCGGGCGCAGAAGAAGGACATGACGGTCGAGCTGGACGTCGCCGGCGCGCCCGCGGTGATCGGCGACATGGACCAGCTGACCCAGGTGTTCCAGAACCTGGTCGACAACGCGGTCAAGTACGGCCGGCAGGGCACGCCGATCCGGATCGAGGCGGGCCCGGCGGACCGCGCCACCGGCCGGCCGTCGCGCCGGGCGCGGCGCGGTGTGGCGGTCTCGGTGATCGACCAGGGCGATGGCATCCCGCGCAAGCACATCCCGCGCCTGACCGAGCGCTTCTACCGGGTCGACACGGCGCGCTCGCGTGAACTGGGCGGCACCGGCCTGGGGTTGGCGATCGTCAAGCACATCGTCAACCGCCACCGCGGCCAGCTGGAGATCGACAGCGCGCCCGGCGAGGGCTCGCGCTTCACCGTCTACCTGCCGGCGGCCGACGGCGGGGCCGATCAGCGTACCGAGGTACCGGCCGAGCACGCGGCGCAGTAGCTGCGCGCGGCTTGCCGGGAACGCAGTGGACGGGGAGGTGACGGCAGCGCACCGGGTCGGCTAGACTCCCTGAAGTACAGCCAACAGGTGCCGGGCTTAACCGGCGCCGGCCCACGACTTGGGGATGTGAAGCCATGTCCAGCGCCCTGATCGGCCGCCTGATCGCCGCCGTGATCTTCCTCGCCCTGGTGGGCGTGTTCTACACGCAGTTCACCCAGGAGCACGCGCGCACCTGGGAAAAGGTGATGGACGCCGTCGGCCTGGGCGATGGCTACAGCGAACTCAACGCCGTCAACCAGCCGCCCGCCTACGGCAAGGATGCCGAGACGGAAACGCCCGCACAGCCGGGCGCGGGTGAAGGGTAGGCGCCTTCACCGGAGCTCCGCTGCTGCGTCTTGGAGAGCTTTGTCGCTCGGGGCGGAAACGGATGCTAAGCCGCCCGCTCCCCCTCGCGGTCAACGATTTCCACGATATCGGCCATAATCGCGGTCAGGTCGTAGTCCTTGGGCGTATAGATCGCGGCGACGCCGGCCGCGCGTAGCGTTTCGGCGTCGCTTTCCGGGATGATGCCGCCGACCACGACCGGCACGTCGGACAGGCCCTGCTCGTGCATCCGGCGCATCACTTCCTGCACCAGCTCGACGTGGGAGCCGGAGAGGATCGACAGGCCGACCACGTGCACGCCTTCTTCCAGCGCGGCGCCGACGATCTGCTTCGGTGTCAGGCGGATGCCCTCGTAGACCACCTCGAAGCCGGAATCGCGGGCGCGCACGGCGATCTGCTCGGCGCCGTTGGAGTGGCCATCCAGGCCCGGCTTGCCGACCAGCATCTTGAGCCGCCGGCCGATCCGTTCGGAGACCTCCTCGACCCGCGCCTGCACGTCGGCCAGGCGCTTGGGGCCCTGTTCGCCGGCCGGCTGGCCGCCCTGCTTGCCGACCCCGGTGGGCGCGCGGTACTCGCCGTAGATCGCGCGCAGGGCGTCGCCCCATTCGCCGGTGGTGACGCCGGCGTGGGCGCATTGAATCGATGGCTCCATGACGTTGCGGCCTGCGCGCGCGGCCTCTTTCAGCGCGTCCAACGCGGCTTGCGCCTTGGTGTCGTCGCGCGCCTCCCGCCATTGGTTCAGGCTCTCGATCTGGGCGGCCTCCTCCTTCGGGTCGACCGCCAGGAAGGAGCCGTCGGTGCCGCTCGTCAGCGGGCTCGGCTCGCTCGTCGTGTAGGCGTTGACGCCGACCACCGTCTGCGCGCCGTCCTCGATCGCGGCGACCCGGCGGGCGTTGGACTCGACCAGCCGCTCCTTCATGTAGCCCTGCTCGATCGCGGCCACGGCGCCGCCCATCCGGTCGATCTTCTCGATCTCCGCGCGGGCCGCCGCGCAGAGCTGGTCGACCTTGGATTCAACCGCAGGGTTGTCGCGGAAGATGTCGTCGTACTCCAGCAGGTCGGTCTCGTAGGCCATGATCTGCTGCATGCGGATCGACCACTGCTGGTCCCAGGGGCGTGGCAGGCCCAGCGCCTCGTTCCAGGCAGGCAGCTGCACCGCGCGGGCGCGCGCGTCCTTGGACAGGACGACCGACAGCATCTCGATCAGGATGCGGTAGACGTTGTTCTCCGGCTGCTGCTCGGTCAGACCCAGCGAATTGACCTGCATGCCGTAGCGGAATCGCCGGTATTTCGGGTCCTCGACGCCGAACTCTTGATGCGTGATCTCGTCCCACAGACGCACGAAGGCGCGCATCTTGCACATCTCGGTGATGAAGCGCATGCCCGCGTTGACGAAGAAGGCGATCCGCCCGATCACCCGCGGCAGATCGCTGTCGGGTACCTGGCCGGTGTCCTTGACCGCGTGGATCACCGCCTTCGCGGTCGATAGCGCGAAGGCCAACTCCTGTTCCGGCGTCGCGCCCGCCTCCTGCAGGTGGTAGGAGCAGACGTTGGTCGGGTTCCAGCGCGGGATCTCGTCGTAGGTGAAGGCGATCACGTCGGCCGTCAGCTTCATCGACGGCTTCGGCGGGAAGACGTAGGTGCCGCGCGACAGATACTCCTTCATGATGTCGTTCTGCACCGTGCCGGACAGCTGGTCGCGCGCGATCCCCTTACGCTCGGCGGTCGCGACGTAGAGCGCCAGCAGCCAGGGCGCGGTCGCGTTGATCGTCATCGAGGTGTTCATCTGGTCGAGGGGAATCTCCTCGAACAGCGTCTCCATGTCGCCGATGTGGCGCACCGGCACGCCGACCTTACCGACCTCGCCGCGGGCGAGGGGGTGGTCGCTGTCGTAGCCGGTCTGGGTCGGCAGGTCGAAGGCGACCGACAGTCCGGTCTGTCCGGCGGCCAGGTTCTTGCGGTACAGCTCGTTCGATGCCTTGGCGCTGGAGTGGCCGCCATAGGTGCGGATCATCCAGGGTTTATCGCGCGCCGGTTTCTCCGACCCGGTGGGGCCGCGCTCTGCGGCGCGTGCTGCACTGCGGCGTTGCTCGGCCATGCTGCCTCTCCCGATCCGCCAAAACCTTACGTGCCGACCATACTCAGCGACATTTTATTTCGTTTCAAGCGGTCGCCAAGTTAAAAAATATGTTCTTGTGCATTGCAAAAGACCGAAGCCGCCGGTATGAGTCAAGTCGTATCGGGTTGCGGAGGCGGCCCAATGCGCACGCACGCCGCGCGCAAGCGACGCGGCACACACGTGTAAAGGTCACGTGCGAGGGTTGGAATGCCGCGGCCTGCTCAGGGTCCATACCTGTACGACAGGGCGCCGTAACAAAGGACCTCTTGAGCGCGTTGCGGGACCGGAGCGCCCGAGGATCAAAGGCCGCGCCCGCGGCCCTGCGAGACGAGGCATTGCCAGAACAGGCTTTGAAGGAGCGAGACATGAGCCAGGCGGCCGAAGCCGATGTGGTCAACCTGCGTGGGGGCCAGGAGAAGAAGGACCTCTACGAGGTTGGCGAGATCCCGCCGCTCGGTCACGTGCCGAGCCAGATGTATGCCTGGGCGATCCGCCGCGAGCGTCACGGCGAGCCAGAGCAGGCCATGCAGGAAGAAGTCGTGGCCGTGCCGGAGCTGGACAGCCACGACGTGCTGATCCTCGTGATGGCCGCCGGGGTGAACTACAACGGCGTCTGGGCGGGCCTCGGCAAGCCGATGTCGGTGTTCGACGTCCACAAGGCCGACTATCACATCGCGGGCTCCGACGCCTCCGGCATCGTCTGGGCGGTCGGCAACAAGGTGAAGCGCTGGAAGGTCGGCGACGAGGTCG
Organism: Rhodovibrio salinarum DSM 9154; assembly: GCF_000515255.1. Classification (NCBI taxonomy): domain Bacteria; kingdom Pseudomonadati; phylum Pseudomonadota; class Alphaproteobacteria; order Rhodospirillales; family Rhodovibrionaceae; genus Rhodovibrio; species Rhodovibrio salinarum. Next base: position 584,939 of record NZ_KI911559.1, read on the forward strand.
TGGTTCACTGCAACCAGGACGACGGCGACGACGAGGAATGTAACGGCGGCGACCCGATGTTCTCGCCCAGCCAGCGGATCTGGGGCTACGAGACGCCGGACGGCTCGTTCGCCCAGTTCGCCCGGGTGCAGGACCGCCAGCTGATGCCGCGTCCCAAGCACCTGACCTGGGAAGAGAGCGCCTGCTACACCCTGACCCACGCGACCGCCTACCGCATGCTGTTCGGCCACCGTCCGCACATCCTGCGCCCGGGGCACAACGTGCTGGTCTGGGGTGCCTCCGGCGGTCTCGGCTCGATGGCGATCCAGATCATCGCGGCGGCCGGTGCCAACGCGATCGGCGTGATCTCCGAAGAGGACAAGCGCGACTTCGTCATGCAGTTGGGCGCCCGCGGCGTCATCAACCGCAAGAACTTCAACTGCTTCGGCCGGCTGCCGGACGTCGGCAGTGACGAGTTCAACAGCTGGATGCAGGAGACCAAGAAGTTCGGCAAGGCGATCTGGGAGATCACCGGCAAGGGCAACGACGTTGACTTCGTGTTCGAGCACCCGGGCGAGGCGACCTTCCCGGTCTCCACCTTCGTCGTGAAGCGCGGCGGCATGGTGGTCTTCTGCGCCGGCACCACCGGCTACAACCTGACCTTCGACGCCCGCTTCGTGTGGATGCGCCAGAAGCGCATCCAGGGCAGCCACTTCGCCAACCTGGCCCAGGCCAGCCAGGCGAACCGGCTGGTGATCGACCGGCAGGTCGATCCCTGCATGTCCGAGGTGTTCCCCTGGGCCGACATCCCGCGCGCGCACACCAAGATGCTCCGCAACCAGCACAAGCCGGGCAACATGGCGGTGCTGGTCTCCGCCAAGCGTCCGGGCCTGCGCACGCTCGAGGACGCAGTCGAGGAGTAACCGCGCGCCGGCGACCGCCCGCACTGGCTTGCCCCGGTGTGGGCGGCTGCTGGATAGGCCGTGCCCCTGTCCGCTGATGGGGTCTCGGATACACGCGCCAGGGGCCTTTGATGACAATGCGAAGGATGAGTGAGCGATGAGCCAAGCCGCCGAAGCGCAGCGCCAGGACGCCCAAGGCCTGGAGGTCGGCGATCTGCTGGAGACCTGCCGCGGCGCGCTCGAAGCCGCCCAGCGCCTGGAGCAGGCGGCCGAGGCGGCGGTGGCGCGCCTGATCGCCCCCGAGGGCAAGGTCGAGGGCAAGGCGGTGATGCGCGAGCAGTTCGCTGCGCATGGCTATGCGTGGCTTACCACCTATGTCGCCACCCTCAAGGAGACGCTGGCCTGGGCGGACAAGCTGGAAGCGCGGGGCCAGCTGCGCGCGCAGGAGCGCCTGATCCTGCAGATCGGCTTTGGTGAGTATCTGGCCCAGCTCGCCGGTGGCATCCCGATGAGTCAGGGCGAAATCGTCCGGCCGGAGGACATGGACGTCGCCGTCGACGCGATCGACGCGTTCCAGAACGATGGATCCGTCAAGACGCTGGTGCGCGAGGGCAACAGCAACGCCGCCCGGATGCAGTTGTGCGCGTTGCTGGTGGAGCGGTTCGACCAGCGCGACTTCGGGGAAGCCGGCTTCGACGACGATACGCTGGAGATGGTGCGCGACCAATTCCGCAAGGTCGCGGACAGCCATGCCGCCGATGCGCACGACTGGCATCTGAAAGACGACCTGATCCCGATCGAGGTGGTCGACCAGCTGGCCGAGCTGGGCGTGTTCGGGCTCACCGTTCCGGAAGAGTACGGCGGGCTTGCCATGGGCAAGACAGCGATGTGCGTCGTCACCGAGGAGCTGAGCCGTGGCTGGATCGGGCTGGGCTCGCTCGGCACCCGCTCGGAGATCGCCGCGGAGTTGATCCGTCTGGGCAGTACGCAGGCGCAGAAGGAACACTACCTGCCCAAGATCGCCAGCGGCGAGATCCTGCCCACGGCGGTGTTCACCGAACCCAACACCGGCTCCGACCTGGGATCGCTGAAGACGCGTGCGGTGCGTGAGGGCGACAGCTACAAGGTGATCGGCAACAAGACCTGGATCACCCACGGCGCGCGCAGCGACCTGATGACGCTGCTGGCGCGCACCGATCCGAACGAGTCCGGCTGGCGCGGCCTGTCGATGTTCCTGGCGGAGAAGCCGCGCGGCGACGACGCGACCCCCTTCCCGGCCGAAGGCATGACCGGTGGCGAGATCGAGGTGCTCGGCTATCGCGGCATGAAGGAGTACGAGATCTCCTTCGACGCGTTCGAGGTGCCGGCCAGCCAGCTCCTGGGCGGGGTCGAGGGCACCGGCTTCAAGCAGTTGATGGCGACCTTCGAGAGTGCGCGCGTGCAGACGGCCGCGCGTGCCGTCGGCGTGGCGCAGAATGCCCTTGAACTCGCGATGGGCTACGCCATCGACCGCCAGCAGTTCGGCCGCTCGATCGTCGATTTCCCGCGGGTCGGCGGCAAGCTCGCGATGATGGCGGTCGAGATCATGATGGCCCGCCAGCTCACCCTGGCCGCCGCGCGCGAGAAGGACGAGGACCGCCGCTGCGACATCGAGGCCGGCATGGCCAAGCTCTTGGGCGCCCGCGTCGCCTGGTCGGCGGCGGACAACGGCGTGCAGGTGCACGGCGGCAACGGCTACGCGGTGGAGTATCCGATCTCCCGCGTGCTGTGCGACGCGCGCATCCTCAACGTGTTCGAGGGCGCGGCGGAAATCCAGGCCCAGGTGATCGCGCGCGGTCTGATCGCGAACCGCTTGAGCGGGACCGGCGGCAATGCGGCCGGGTGACCGCGAAAAGCGCCTCCGCCCCCTGGTGGACACCCACCGCTGAGCGCCATATAACCCGCGCCATGGAGCGCGCGTTCACCAAGATGCATGGGCTGGGCAACGACTTCGTCGTCGTCGACGCCCGGACTCTGCCGTTCGCGCTGGACGACGCCACCGCTCGGCGGATCGCCGATCGGCGTACCGGCGTCGGGTGCGATCAGTTGATCGTGCTCGAGCCCGCAACCGATCCGCGCGCCCATCTGTTGATGCGCATCCGCAACAGCGATGGCGGCGAGGTCAAGGCCTGCGGCAATGCCACCCGCTGTGTCGCCGCGCGCGTGCTGGACGAGCAGGGCGGCGGGGAAGTCGTGGTGCAGACCGCCGCCGGCCTGCTGACCGCTTGGGACGTCGGCACCGACGCCGATGGAACCCGGCGGATCATGGTCGACATGGGGCTGGCGCGCACCGCCTGGCAGGACATCCCGCTTTCCAGAGAGGTCGATACCGCCCATCTCCCGCTTCAAAGCGGGCCGTTGCGGGACGCGGTCGGGGTGTCGATGGGCAACCCGCATGCCGTCTTCTTCGTCGACGATGCGGAGGCGGTCGCGCTCGCCACCTACGGCCCGGAGCTGGAGCACGATCCGCTGTTTCCCGAGCGGGCCAACATCTCGGCCGCGCAGTTGCTGGATGCCGATACGATCCGCCTGCGCGTCTGGGAACGCGGGGCGGGGATCACCCAGGCCTGCGGCACCGGCGCCTGCGCGACCTTGGTCGCCGCGGTGCGCCGTGGCCTGACCGGGCGGCGGGCGACCGTACGCCTCGACGGCGGCGACCTCGAGGTCCAGTGGCAGGACGACGGCCACGTGCTGATGACCGGGCCGGTTGCCGAGAGCTTCACCGGCACGCTCAACGAACGGATGCTGGCGGCATGACCACGGCCACCCGACACAAGCCCGAGACGGCGACGACGGACGCGACGCCCGAGGCGCCGGCGGCCGACCCGCAGGTGATGACTTTCGGCTGCCGGCTCAACGCCTACGAGTCCGAGGTGATGTTGCGCCAGGCGCGGCTCGCCGGCCTGGGCGAGGCGGTGATCGTCAATACCTGTGCCGTGACCGGCGAGGCGGAGCGCCAGGCGCGCCAGGCGATCCGCCGGGCCAAGCGCGAGCGCCCGGACGCCAAGATCGTGGTCGCCGGCTGCGCGGCACAACTGCATCCCGACAGCTTCGCCGAGATGCCCGAGGTCGACCGCGTGCTGGGCAACGAGGCGAAGCTGCGCCTCGACAGTTACACGCCCGAGCGGCCGGCCCGGATCGTCGTCGAGGATATCATGGAGGCGCGCGAGACCGCCTCCCACCTGGTGCAGTCGTTCGAGGCGCGCACCCGCGCCTTCGTGCAGATTCAGCAGGGCTGCGACCACCGCTGCACCTTCTGCATCATCCCCTTTGCGCGCGGCAACAACCGCTCGGTCCCGATCGGGCAGATCGTGCAGGAGGTTCGCCAACTGGTCGCCGGCGGCGTGCGCGAGGTCGTCCTCACCGGCGTCGACATCACCGGCTACGGGCCGGACCTGCCGGGCCGACCGACCCTGGGGCAGTTGTGCCGGCGTCTGTTGCAACTGGTGCCGGAGCTGCCGCGCCTGCGCCTGACTTCCGTCGACCCGGTCGAGCTGGACGACGACGTCTTTCGTCTGCTGGAGAGCGAGCCGCGGCTGATGGGCCACCTGCACCTGAGCCTGCAGGCGGGCGACGATCTGATCCTGAAGCGCATGAAGCGCCGGCACTCGCTGGCCGACGCGCTTGCCTGCGTCGAACGCGCCCGTGCCGCCCGTGCGGACGTGGTGTTCGGCGCGGACATCATCGCCGGCTTCCCGACCGAGGACGCGGCACGCTTCCAGACCACGCTGGACGCCGTGGACACGCTCGACCTTACCTGGCTGCACGTCTTCCCCTATTCCGAGCGGCCGGGCACCCCGGCGGCGAAGATGCCGGCCGTCTCCAAGGCCGAGCGCAAGGACCGGGCGCGGCGCCTGCGCGAGGCCGGGGAGCGGCGCGCGCAGGCGTTCCTGGAAAGCCGCGTTGGCCGCGTCGAGACGGTACTCCTCGAGGAAGCCGACGAGCACGGCCGGATGAAAGGTCGCAGCGAACAGTTCGCGCCGATGCGCGTGATTGCCGGTCCTGATGGGGGGGAAGGTCAAGCCGGCCAGATCGTGCAGGCGCGCGTGACACACCTCGAAGGAGGTTGCCTTGTGGCTGAGACGCAAGCGTAAGAAGCAGGACGAGCAGGCCGCTGGCGCGCCCAAGGACAGCGACGCCGGGGCCGAGCCGACCGCCGCCAAGGCTGAGCCGACCAAGGAAAAGCCGCCGAAGCGTCGTTATGGCTGGTTCCCGCCGCCGGCGAAGCCTACCCCTGGCCAGGAAACCGATCCGGGGACTGGCGCGGCGGAGCGTGGGCAGGCGTCGGATTCACCTTACGCGGCCCCGTCCGCGCCCGAGTCCGCACCGGCAAGGCCAGAGCCGCAGCCCTCGGCGCCCGAACAGCCCGCGCCCCAACCTTCCGGCGCTGCCCCCACCGAGCCTGTTGCACGGCAGCCGGAGGCACCAACGCAGCCCGAAACGCCGGCCCCAGAATCGCAGCCGGCTCCAGAACCGCAGCCGGCTCCGGAACCACAACCGGCTTCGACGGCGCCAGCGCAGCCGGCCGCGCCATCGACCCAGCCGACGGCCGAGGCCCCGACGGGCAAGGACAGCCAGAGCGCGGCGCAGGACGCGCAAGCGCGCAAGAGTTGGGTCTCGCGCCTGCGTGATGGGCTGGGGCGCTCGTCCAACAAGCTCGGCGGCGGCATCGGCTCGATCTTCACCAAGCGCAAGCTGGACGACGAAGCGCTGGAGGAGCTGGAAGAACTGCTGATCGCCTCCGACCTGGGCGTCAGCACCTCGGCCAAGCTGGCCAGTGGCCTGCGCAAGGAGCGCTTCACCAAGGAAGCCGGACCGGAAGAGGTGCGCGGCGCGCTCGCCGAGGATGTCGCGGAAATCCTGAGCCCGGTCGCCCATCCGCTGGAGGTCAAAGCGGCGGCCAAGCCGCACATCGTGCTCGTGGTCGGCGTCAATGGCTCCGGCAAGACCACGACCATCGGCAAGCTCGGCAAGCAGTATGCCGATCAGGGATACAAGGTGCAGTTCGCCGCCGGCGATACCTTCCGCGCGGCGGCGGTCGAGCAGCTGCAGGTCTGGGGCGAGCGCACCGGCTGTCCGGTGACTGCCAAGGAAACCGGCGCCGACGCGGCGGGCTTGGCCTACGACGCGGTGGCGAAAGCGCAGAAGGACGGTGCCGACCTGCTGCTGATCGATACCGCCGGCCGGCTGCACAACAAGTCCAACCTGATGGCCGAGCTGCAGAAGGTCGTTCGGGTGATCCAGAAGCTGGCCCCGGACGCCCCGCAGGATGTCGTCCTGGTGCTCGATGCTACTACCGGGCAGAACGCGCTCAGCCAGGTGGAGACGTTCAAGCAGCTGGTCAACGTGACCGGCCTGGTGGTGACCAAGCTGGACGGCTCCGCGCGCGGCGGCGTGTTGGTGGCACTGGCGGAGAAGTACGGCCTACCGGTGCATGCGATCGGCGTCGGCGAAACCGCCGAGGACCTCCGCCCCTTCTCCGCCCGCGCCTTCGGTCGCTCGCTGATGGGGCTCGACCCGGAGGGATAAGCGCGGCGCCAATTGGCGTGGCGGCTTCACCGCAGCCGGGATAATCAGAACCGGTTCAGCAGACGATCGATGTAGTTGCGCTCGAACTCCGGGCGACTGCGGTCGCCGGAGCGTTGGCGAAGTTCGTCCAGGATCTCGCGGGAGCGCTGCAACTGCGTCTCCTCGGGAATCTGGACGTCCTCGTTACTCGATGCGCGGCCGCCGTCCTCGCGGTTGCGGCCCAGTGGGTCCTGCTGCTGGCCCGGGGCGAGGCCGCGCTGGCCCATCGCCGGTGCGGTGCCCTGGCCAGGCTGGTTGCCCTGTTGCTGCTGCATGGCTTGCTGCATCGCCTGCATGCCCTGCTGCAGCTGGTCCAGGGCGTTCTGCTGCGGGCCGGTCGCCTGACCGGGTTGCCCCTGTTGCAGGGCGCGGGCTGCGTCGCGCATCTCCTGTTCCGCGCGGCCGAGCGGGCCTGGAATCTCGCCAAGCTGGTTGGCCAGGTCGCGCATCATCCGGCCCAAACTGCGGCGTAGCGCTTCCTGGCGGGCCGCGGCGCCGGGACCGTCCTGCCGGCCCTGTCCCAGCTGCCCCTGATTCATTTGGCCCTGGTGGCCCTGCTGTCCCTGTGGACCCTGCATCCCTTGTTGGCCGGGGTCGCCCGGCATGCGCATGCCTTGTTGGCCCTGGCCTTGTTGCTGGCCGGGTTGGCCCTGTTGCTGCTGCATGCGGAACGACTGGTCGAGCAGTTCGCGCTGCCGCTCGGCAAGCGCGCGCATGTTCTCCATCATCTCCTGCGCTTGCTGGGCCTGTTGGCTCTGCTGTCCGGTCATCGGCTGGGCGTTGCGCAGATTCTCCAGCATGTTCTGCAATTGCGAGAGCATCTGCTTGGCCGCATCGCGGGCCCCGGTTTCGGTCATCTCGCGCATCCGCTCGACCATGTTGCGCAGATCCTGGGAGTTCAGAATCTGCGCGTTTTCCGGGATCTGCTGCGGCTGTACGCCCTGTTCCAACTGGCGCTGCATCTTCTCGGTCATGGCTTGCAGGAAGCGGTCCATCGCCTGTTGCAGCTCATCCATCAGGCGATTCAGCTCTTCCTGCGTCGCCTCGGGGTCGTTCAGCGCCTCTTCCAGCGCCTGCTGCGCCCGGCGCAGGTCGCGTTCGGCGATCGACAGGTCGCCTTCCTCCAGGCGCAGGGCCGTCTCCCAGAGAACCTCCTGCACCTCGGCAACGGCCCGATCCGTATCGTCGTAGATCAGCCGCCGCTCCGCCGTGCGGATCGCAAGCGAAACCACGACGTCGCCATTGAACAGCCGGGGCCGTTGGCCGATCCCATTCAATTCCCGGATCACCGGATAGCGCTTGTCGGGGTTAAGGGTCAGCTGCCGGCGCAGCTCGACCAGGCGTCTGGCCACGGGATGGGTGAAGGTCCGCTGCGGCAGCGTGACCTGGACGGCTTCACTGCTTGCCTGCTGCCCGCGCGCATCTTCGGCGAGCAAGGTCGCTTGGACCTGGGTTCCGGCCCAGGGGTGCGCGGTCAGATCGTGGTAGCTGGTGTTCTCCACCGTGCCCGGTTCGCCACCGGCGAGCGGCAGGTCGATGGCGATCGCTTCCGGGGTCTGTTCGCTTCCGGGGTCATCGGCGGTGTCCGCCGAAGTCTCCGCGTCCCCGCTGCTGTCCGCCGGATCGTCTGCCGGACGGGTCAGGCGCAGGCGCACACGCTCGACGCCGTAATCGTCCGTAGCGCGGTAGGCCACCTTCAGCGCGTTGCGGTCGCTGCCCTGCGGCGGTTCCTTGAAGCGAACGCGGGGGGCGGCGTCGGGGGTCATCGACAGCTGCCAGCTGGCCAGCGTTTCCTCGTCCTGGCGGATCGCCAGCGCCGGTCCGGCGGCGGTCGACAGCTCGATCTCCGTCTTCCAGGCGCCCGCGGCCGCGCGTTCGAGTGGGACCGTGCGGTCGCCCAGTTCGAGCACGGGCTCCCCGGTGCCGCCGGAGACCTGCGCCAGCAGACGGCTGCCGTCGGGCAGGTTGACGCGCGCGGCCTTGTCCTCGCCCGCAGGTGCGAGATAACGCGGCGCTTGCCCGGTGTAGGCGGGCGGGTCGATCCAGACGTCGACCTGCGGAGCCGGCACGTCGGCGGTCGGATAGGCGGGCAGGGTCGCGCGCGCCAAGCGCTCCGGCGCGTTCGCGCCGGCGACGACCAGCCCGACCACGAGCAGCAGCACCGGCACGGCGCGCAGCCCGACGGGATCGACCTTGGCGAGCGAGCCGTGTGGCGGCTTCACCCGCAGCCGGCGGATGGTCGCGCGCAGGCGGTGTAGGTGTGCCTGCCATAGGGCAGCGGTGGCCGGATCTTCCCCACCGGTGGCGAGCTGGTCGTCCAGCCCGGCGAGCGGGCGATGCGTGAAGCCGCTGTCGCGCTCCAGCCGGCGGCGGGCCTCGTCCGTGTTCGGTAACCGGATGCGCCGGAGGCCGCGCAGCAGCAGCCAGACAAACCCGACGGCAAAGGCGAGCAGCGCGAGGGAATGCAGCCAGAAGCCGAGCGCGGGCAGCGCACCGGTCAGCCCGGCGGCCAGGAACAGGGCGAGCAGTGCGGTGGCTGGCCAGACCTGCGGCCAGATCCGTTCCCAGGCGACCGCCAGGCGTGCAACAGAGAGCCGCCAGCCCAGGCCGGGCAGCAGATCGCTCACGCGATCGTGATCGCTGTTTTGCGAGGTGCGCGCGCTGCCACGGCGGCGGCGTGCGTTGCTGTCGGGCCGGTTCGTCGCCATCGCGGCCTCCCTATCGCCCGGGTCCGGGCCTGTCGCCATCGTACGCGATCGCGCCCGCGATGGCGATGTGCATCGCCTTTGGACCAGAAACGTTCGGCTGGGCCCGCGGGGTCCGCGGCGCGTGCCGCGGGCTCAGCCGGTCTTACGGGTGTCTTCGGTGGCGTCGGCGGCCTCGACATCCGCCGGGCGGCCCAACCAGCCGGGCACCTGCTCTGTACTCAGCACTTCCTGGAAGGTAGGGCGACGCCGCACGATGGCAAACTGATCGCCCTGGACCATCACCTCGGGGACCGGGAGCCTGCTATTGTAGCCGGAGGCCATGACCGCGCCATAGGCGCCGGCGGAGAAAAACGCCACCAGATCGCCGGCCTTGAGCGGCGGTAACGGACGCGCTCGGGCGAAGGTGTCGGCGGATTCGCAGACCGGGCCGACCACGTCCATCTGCACGAGTTCGTCCTCGCGCCCTTCCCGGGCGACCGGCTTGAGGTCGTGCCAGGCTTCGTACAGCGCCGGACGGATCAAGTCGTTCATTGCCGCGTCGACCACCAGGATCGGACGCACCCGGCCCTGTTTCAGATAGAGCGTGCGGGTGACGAGCACGCCTGCGTTGCCGACCAGATGCCGGCCCGGCTCGAACGTGAGTTGCGCATCGGTCGTCTCCGCCACCGTTTCGCGGACCAGACGGGCATAGCCCTCGACGTCCGGGGCCGGCTCGTTGCGGTAGACGATGCCGAGCCCGCCGCCGAGGTCGATCCGCGACACCGGCCAGCCCTCGTCCTGCAGCCAGCGGTACAACTCCGCCATACGGGTGTAGGCTTGGCGGAACGGTTCCTCCTCGGTGACCTGGGAACCGATGTGGACGGCCAGACCCGTGAGTTGGATCGCGTCCAGCTGGCGCAGGCGTTCGGTTACCTCCGGCAACGCGTCGGCGTCGATGCCGAACTTGTCCTCCGCCCGGCCGGTCGTGATCTTATGGTGGGTGCGGGCGTCGACGTTGGGGTTGATGCGCAACGCGACCGGCGCGCGCACGCCCATCTCCCGCGCGACCGCATCGATCTGCTCCAACTCCGGCAGGGATTCGGCGTTGAACTGGTGGATGCCGGCTTGCAGTGCTGTGGCGATCTCCTGGCGTGTCTTGCCCACACCGGGGTAGACGATCCGGCTGGCGGGAATGCCGGCGGCCAGCGCGCGCAGCAACTCGCCCTCGCTGACGATGTCCGCCCCCGCGCCCCGCGCGGCGAGCGCGGCCAGCACGCCGACGTTGGAATTCGCCTTCATGGCGTAGCACACCAGCGTGCGCTCAGCCCCCAGTTCGGCCGTCAGCGCATTCGCGAAGCGGTCGTAGGCCGCCTCGATTGCGCTTTGGGAGTAAACGTAGACCGGCGTGCCGACCTGCTCGGCGATCTCGGCCAGCGGGACGCTCTCGGCGCACAGCCCCTGGTCGTTGTAGGTGAAGGGGGTCATGGGCTGTCCTGCTCGGCCGGCTCGCCTTCTTGAGGCTCGGGCGGGTTGGGTGCGCGCCGGTTTTCCGGGACCACGCTTTCGGTGGGTGGGTAGCGTCGCGGATAGGCCGGATCGGCGTTTTCGGGCGCTTTGTTCGGTCCGCGGATGCCGCAGGCGGCGAGCGGCGCGGCGGCCAGCGTCGTCAGCAGCGCGCGGCGGGTCAGGGGGGCGCGGTCTGCGGTCATGCGGTTGCGGGCGGTGCGGTCACTCACAGGAAGCGCTCCTTGGCGGCCTGGGCGGCGGCGCGCACGTTGTCTGGCGCGGTGCCGCCGTGGGAGGTGCGGCTGGCGGCGGCCTTGTCGACCGTGAGCACGCCGAAGACGTCGTCGGTGATCCGGCTGTCGACGGCCTGCATCTCGTCCAACGACAGGTCGGGCAGGTCGCAGCCCCGGTCCTCGGCGATCTTCACCAGCCGGCCGACCACGTGGTGGGCATCTCGGAACGGCATGCCGGGCACGCGCACCAGCCAGTCGGCCAGGTCGGTCGCGGTGAGGAAGCCCTTCTGGGTCGCCGCGCGCAGGTTCTCCGCGTTCGGCTGCATGTCCTGGATCATGCCGGCGGTGCAGGCCAGGCACAGCTCCAGCGTGTCGCAGGCGTCGAACAGCGGCTCCTTGTCCTCCTGCATGTCCTTGCCGTAGGTCAGCGGCAGGCCCTTCATCACGGTGAACAGCGTGATCAGGGACCCGATCACCCGGCCGGACTTGGCGCGCACCAGCTCCGCCCCGTCGGGGTTCTTCTTCTGCGGCATGATCGAGCTGCCGGTGGTGAAGGCGTCCGACAGCTCGACGAACGCGAAGCCCTCGTTGCACCAGAGGATCAGTTCCTCGCACAGACGCGACAGGTGCATCGCCAGCGTCGCGCCGGCGGACAGCACCTCCAGCGCGAAGTCGCGGTCGGCGACCGAATCCATCGAATTCGCGGTCGGCCGGTCGAAGCCGAGTTCGCGCGCGGTCATGTGACGGTCGATCGGGAATGACGTGCCGGCGAGCGCGGCCGCGCCCAGCGGGCATTCGTTGAGCCGCTTGCGCGCGTCCGCCAGGCGTCCGCGGTCGCGCCCGAACATCTCGACGTAGGCCAGCATGTGATGGCCGAAGGTCACCGGCTGGGCGGCCTGCAGGTGGGTGTAGCCGGGCATCACCAGGTCCGCGCCGGCGTCCGCCTGATCGATCAGCGCCGCTTGAACGGTGCGCAACTGCCCGTCCAGCCGGTCAACGGCCGCACGGGTCCACAGGCGCAGGTCGGTGGCCACCTGGTCGTTGCGCGACCGGGCGGTGTGAAGGCGGCCGGCGGGCTCCCCGATCAACTCCTTCAGACGGGACTCCACGTTCATGTGAATGTCTTCGAGCGCCGACTTGAACGTGAAGCTGCCCTGCTCGATCTCCCGCTGCACGGCCTCTAGACCGTCGAGGATCGCCTGCCCATCTGTTGACGAGACGATGCCGTGGTCGATCAGCATGCGGCAGTGGGCGCGCGAGGCCTGGATGTCCTCGGCATACAGGCGGCGGTCGAAGTCGATCGACGGGTTGATCGCCGCCATCGCCTCCGACGGGCCGCCGGCGAAGCGACCGCCCCACATGCTGTTGGCGGCGCTGGACGCGCCCGGTTGCGTCGCCGCGTCGCCTGTTTGGCGCGCGTTGTCGTTGCCGTTGCCGGCGTTATGCTGATCGGCCTGGGTCATGATGGGTGCAAGGGATAGCGAAAGCGATGCATCAAGGAAAGACCGCTGCCGCGCGCAGGTCCAGTTGGAGCGCGCGTTTACTCGCCCTGGCGGTCCTGCTCGCCGGTGCGGCCCTGTGGAGCGCGCCGGCGTTGGGCGCGGACGGGCCACCGCTTAAGGGGCAGTTCGCCGACCGCTTCGAGATGCCGGACCAGCCGCGCCCGGCCCCGGAGGTGACCTTCAAGACGCGCGACGGCGAAACGGTGCGTCTGGCTGATTTCAAGGGTCAGGTCGTGCTGCTGAATTTCTGGGCGACTTGGTGCGCGCCCTGCGTGGAGGAGATGCCCACCCTGGACGGGCTGCAGCATGCTTTGGGCGGCGAGGCGTTTCAGGTGCTGGCGGTCAGTCAGGAACGTGGCGGGCTCAGCACCGTCGAGCCGTTTCTGCGCGAGGAACTGAACCTCCGGGACCTGGATATCTACCTCGACAGCGATGGCGCCTTGGCGCAGGCGTTCGGCCTGCGCGGGCTGCCCACCACCTATCTGCTGAACGCCCGGGGGCAGGTGGTCGGCGGCCTGGAAGGTGCTGCCGACTGGAACTCCGACGCCGCCCGCGCGCTGATGCAGCACTACATCGACCAGGGCCGTGAGGCCGGGGTGATCGAGACCGGCGGGTGAAGGCGCCGCGTGGTCTGTCCGTCATCCCTGGATAAGAGGTGCGGCGGCAGGTCCTCTCCCGTTTCGTAGCCGGGGCGGGATAGGCTGACCCAATCGCACGGATGTGCTTGGCATGTCCTTGCCGGGTGCCGGTGGTTCGTCTGTCGTGCCGCGCTCCTCAGATCCTTTCGCTCGGATGCGGAGGGATGGGGCATGCCGTGTCGAGGACCATGCGGGCCAATTCGTTTCATTATCGTAATGACGCAACTATGCCTGTCTTGGTTCTGACCCTCGTTCTGGTGATCGCTGTATCTGCCGGGCTTATCGTATATGGACGCCGCCGTGGGCCCTCGCTGGACGGCGAGACCGCTTGGCGTTGGGCGCGGCGGCTGCGGGTCATGCGCGGTCCGGGTGGGACGGCGCCGGCGGGACCGACGCGGGATACCGTGCTCGTCATGCCGGACATCAGTGGCTATACCCGCTTTCTGCACTTGAGCCGCTTTGCGGAAGCGCACGCCCAGCACATCGTGACCGAGCTTTTGCAGGCGATGATCGCCGGTGCGGCGCCGACCCTGACGGCGGCGAAGGTCGAAGGCGATGCAGTGCTCCTGTACGCCCCGCTGGACGGGCCGAGCGCCCGGACACCGGCTGAGGTGGCGCAGGCCGTCGACGCGCTGATCCGGGCGTTCTACGCCCGCCTGGAAGCACTTGAGCGGTCGAACCTCTGTCGGTGCGACTGCTGCCGTCATATCGGCGACCTGGACATCAAGGCGGTCGTTCACCGCGGGCCGGTCACTGCCTATCGGTTGGGGCGGTTCACGGAACTGTCAGGCATGCCGGTGATCGTGACCCACCGGCTGCTCAAGAACTCCGCCCGGACGCCACGCTACGTGCTGGTCACCCACGCGGCCCGGGCGCTGGCACCTGGCATCGGCGGGGAGCAGCAGGAGACGGTGGAACGGTGTGCCGACGTGGGCGAGGTCGCCTGTACACGCTACCCGTTCGAGCGTGCGGAGGTCCTACCGCAGACGGCTGACGGGGCGCGTCGGCTGCGGGATACCTTGAGCAAGCTGGCGACCAATCTGCGCGCGCTCTGGTCTTCGGGAGGCTGATCCGCATCGTTTGCAAGGCGGATATGCAAGGCGGATGCCGAAAAGAGCTGTGGCAAATTAGCACCAGTCACGGCGATTCAGTACTACATTCATCTGGGTTTAACGCCTGACGCATTACATGAGGGTCGTGTCGCTTTCGAAGTCGACTCTCCCGTAACCGAAAACCTGATTTCTGCCTGTCCGGGCTGGCCTGCGAGATCTGCATGCCCGTCGGTTCGCGCTGTTGGAGTGCGCCGCCCATGTTCATCGCGATCCGTTCGTCCTGGCCGCTGTTCCTGGGCGTTGCGCTGATGATGCTGGGCAGCGGTTTGCAGACCTCGCTGCTTGGCGTGCGCGCGGGGCTGGAGGCGTTCGACACCAGCGCGACCGGTCTCATCATGTCGATGTATTTCGTTGGTTTCCTGGCCGGGAGCCTGCTGGTTCCGAGGATGATCGGGCAGGTCGGCCATGTCCGTGTATTTGCCGCGCTGGCGTCGATCGCGTCCACCGCGACACTGGTTCACGTCGTATTCGTCGAGCCGGTGACCTGGGCGGTCGTGCGCATGCTGACCGGCTTCGCTTTCGCCGGCCTGTTCATCGTCGCGGAAAGCTGGCTGAACGACCGGGCGACCAACCAGACGCGCGGCAGCCTGCTGGCCGTCTACATGGTGGTGATGCTGGGCGGCACGGCGGCCGGCCAACTGCTCCTGAACCTGGACGATCCGACCCGTTTCCAGTTGTTCGCGTTGGTCAGCGTGCTGATCTCCCTGTCCTTGGTGCCGCTGTTGTTGAGCGCGACGCCGGCGCCGGCCATCCAGGTTCCGGAGAAGGTTGGGGTCAGACAGCTCTATCGGGCGTCCCCGCTGGGGGTGGTCGGGTGTTTCGGCACCGGGATCGCGCACGGGGCGGCGCTTGGCATGGGCGCGGTCTACGCCGGCGCGGCCGGGTTCACGCTCGCCGAGATTTCCGCCTTCATGGGGGCGATCTACCTGGGCGGCATGCTGGCGCAGGCGCCGATCGGCGTGTTGTCGGACCGGTTCGATCGGCGTTTGGTGCTGACCGTCACGACGCTCGCGGCGGCAGCGGCGGCGGTTGCCGCGGGCTGGGGAATGGGCGTCTCCAACGCGGCCACGATCGGGCTGGCGGCGGTGCTCGGAGGTTTGACCCTGCCGCTCTACGCGCTCTGCGTGAGCCACACCAACGATTACCTGACGCCGACCCAGATGCCGGCGGCAAGCGGGCGCTTGTATCTGGTGACCGGCGTTGGCGCCACGCTGGGCCCGCTGGCGGTGGCCTTGCTGATGGATCTGCAGGGGCCGGTCGCCTACTTCGGCTTCCTGGCGGCGGTGCATCTGGCGATTGGGGTTTTCGCGTTGTGGCGTATGACCCGCCGCGCCGCCAAGCCGCTGGAGGAGCAGGGCCACTACGCCAGCCTGTCGTCGACCGCCACGCAGGTCGCCGCCGTGATGGTCGCTGAGGAGGCTGTCGAGCATCAGCCCGAGGAAGCGGAGACGGATTGGGTCACGGCCGGTGATGTGCTGAGTGCGGAGACGGCGGCCATGGACGCGGCAAACGACGACGAGACGCCAGCGGTGCGGGAAGCCTGACGCGTCTCGGGGTGCCGCAACGCTCAACGGGCAGCCACCCCCCCGGTACGAAAAAGGTGGATTGCCGCGGGCGCAGCAATCCACCTTAACGAAAGAAAACGGCAGTTAGGATCGCCGTGCGCTTAACGCGTCGGCACCGGCTTTTCGCTGGAGTAGTCGTAGAAGCCGCGGCCGGCCTTGCGCCCGACCCAGCCGGCCTCGACGTACTTCACCAGCAGCGGGCAGGGACGGTACTTGCTGTCCGCCAGGCCGTCGTAGAGCACGTGCATGACGGCAAGACAGGTGTCCAGGCCGATGAAGTCCGCCAGTTCCAACGGGCCCATCGGATGGTTGGCGCCCAGGCGCATCGCCGTGTCGATCGACTCGACGCCGCCCACGCCCTCGTACAGGACGTAGACCGCCTCGTTGATCATCGGCAGCAGGATGCGGTTGACGATGAACGCCGGGAAATCCTCGGCCACCGCCGGTGTCTTGTTCAGCGCCAGCGTGACGTCGCGCACTGCCTGGAAGGTGTCTTCGTCGGTGGCGATGCCGCGGATCAGCTCGACCAGCTTCATCACCGGCACCGGGTTCATGAAGTGCATGCCCATGAACCGGCCCGGGCGATCGGTGATCGACGCCAAGCGCGTGATCGAGATCGACGAGGTGTTGGTCGCGATGATCGCGCCCGGCTTCATGTGCGGGACCAGCGCCTTGAGGATCTTGCGCTTGATCTCCTCGTTCTCGGTCGCGGCCTCGATCACCAGTTCGCAGTTGTCGAAGATCTCGTAGTCGACGCCGATGGTGATCTTGTCCAGGGCGGCCTGCTTGGCATTTTCGTCCAGCTTGCCCCGCTGCACCGCGCGGTCGAGGTTCTTCTTGACCTTGTCCAGTCCCTTCTGCGCGGCCGCCTCGTCCACGTCGCTCAGAAACACGTCATAGCCAGCCTGGGCCATCGCCTGCACGATGCCGCTGCCCATCTGGCCTGCGCCGATCACGCCGACGCGTTCAATCGTGGGGATGGGCGTGTCCGCGCCCGAGGTCAGAGGGTTCTGCGCCATGAATGAGATTGCCTTCGGTCGTGACTGCGAGGAGTGAACGCCGCACGCCAAGCGCGTTTCGGTTGGGCGCGTGCGGCTACTTCACCCGGTCGATTTCCTTCTCCAGCTCCGGCACCGCCTCGAACAGGTCTGCCACCAAGCCGTAGTCGGCGACCTGGAAGATCGGTGCCTCCTCGTCCTTGTTGATCGCGGCGATCACCTTGGAATCCTTCATGCCGGCCAGGTGCTGGATCGCGCCGGAAATGCCGACCGCGACATACAGGTCCGGGGCGACCACCTTGCCGGTCTGGCCGACCTGATAGTCGTTCGGCACGAAGCCGGCGTCCACTGCCGCGCGGCTGGCGCCCACTGCAGCGCCCAGCTTGTCGGCGACCCGCTCCAGCAGTTGGAAGTTCTCGCCGCTTCCCAGGCCCCGGCCGCCGGAAATGACGATCTTGGCAGAGGCCAGCTCCGGCCGGTCGGAGTGCGTCAGTTCCTGGTCGACAAAGCTGCTCAGCCCCTTGTCGCCGGTGCCGGACAGTTCCTCGACACTGGCGCTGCCGCCGGTCTGCTCGGCATCCTCGAAAGCGGTCGGACGGACCGTGACGATCTTGATCGAGTCGCTGGTCTGCACCGTGGCGAAGGCGTTGCCGGCGTAGATCGGCCGGCGGAAGGTGTCCGGCCCTTCGACCCCGACGATGTCGGACACCGGCTGCACGTCCAGGAGCGCCGCCACCCGGGGCAGCACGTTCTTGCCGAAGGTCGAGGCAGCGCAGAACACGTGGCTGTAGTTCTTCGCCAGGTCGACCAGCAGCGGGGTCACGTTCTCGGCGATCCGGTGATCGTATTCCGGCGCGTCGGCCAGCAGGACCTTGGTCACGCCGGGCAGCTTGGCTGCCGCGTCCGCGGCCTGCTTGCAGCCGTGGCCGACGACCAGGGCATGAATCTCGTCGTCGCCTAGCTGCTTCGCCGCGGTCAGCGTGCTCAGCGCGCCGGTGGTAAGCTCGGCGTTGTCGTGTTCGGTGATCACCAGGACGCTCATGGACGCCACCTTTGAAGGCCAGAGGGAGGGATCGGGTGAGCGAAGCCGTGCCGGGCGTACCGATGGATCGAACCTGCCGCGTCGGCGGGTCGGATGCGCCGGGGAGCACGGGCGCTTTTGCGCGACGCACAATAGAAAGGGGGCACCCCCCTGTCAATCGCGCGACAGCGGCGGGAAATCGCCGAATTCCGCCGTATTTAGCGGTTTTCGCCCGGCTTCCAGAGAACGTCGCCGTCGCCCTTGTCGTTGGCGTAGCGCGCCAGCACAAACAATAGATCGGATAGGCGGTTCAGGTAGCGCAGCGCTTCCTTGTTAACCGGCTCCGTCTCCATCAGCAGCGTGATCTCGCGCTCCGCCCGGCGGGCCACCGTGCGCGCCATGTGCAGGTAGGCGGAACTCGGGCTACCGCCCGGCAGGATGAACGACTTGAGCGGTTTGAGCTGCTGGTTCAGCTCGTCGATCCGCGCTTCCAGCCAGTCGACCTGTGGGGCGGTTACGCGCAACGGCGGGTAGGGCGGGTCTTCCTGCTCCGGCGTGCACAGGTCGGCGCCGACGTCGAACAGATCGTTCTGCACCCGCTCCAGCAGCGGGTCGATCTCGTCGCTGACGTGCAGCCGGGCCACGCCCAGGACCGCGTTTGCCTCGTCGACCGTGCCGTAGGCGGCGACGCGCGGGTCGTGCTTGAGCACGCGCTTGCCGGTGCCAAGCGAGGTTTGTCCCTTGTCGCCGCCACGGGTGTAGATGCGGGTAAGCTGAACCATCCGGGATGCCGTCTCCGCGTTAAAAGGTCGTGTGCCGTCCTCAAGACGGGGCGCTTCGGTGCGCGACCGCACGCGCACGTTCCCCGTGTCGGCCGGCCGATCCTTGGGTCGCTACGCGGCCGTCCGTCGGGTCAAGCGCCGGAAGCGGCGACGCGAAGGCTAGTCGGCGCCGGCGTTCAGCAGCATCGCCAGCGCGATCAGCGCCAGCGCGATGCCCTGGAACACGATGCGCCAGCGCATCAGCAGGTTGCCGTACTTCCGGTTGGTCTCGCCGCCGCGCGCCATGACGATCAGCCCGGAGAAGAGCACGCCGAGCGTCATCAGCATCGCGACGACGATCAGGATTGCGGTCAAGGTCGCCATGGCCGCGATATAGCCTTCCCGAGCGGCCATGGCCATAGCGAAGGTTAAGGTGGCCCTGCGCGCGCGGGTCTGCCAGACAGCGGTCACGGCGTCCGCGTGTTGAAGCCAGGCCGCGCTCATTGCAGGTGGTGACGCGAGCGACGATGAACACGGAGGTCGTCATGACCCGATCTTCCCAGATCGCCCAAAATCCCCAGAGCCGCGTGTTGGGCACCGAGCGCCGCGGCCTGTTCTGGCTATGGGGCATCCTCGCCGGCATCGGCGTGGCGGTCGCTTTCCTGGGCGCGCCGCTGGCGGATTTCGCCGGCCTGCCGCCGGCGGCTATGGCCATCACCGTGGTCGGGGTCGAGATCCTGCTGCTCGTCGCCGGCCTGGGCTGGCTGGTGCGCGTGGTGATGCGGGCGCGCTCGCGCGCCTGACCTCGCGCGACTGACAATGGCTGGCAGCGCTGCGCCGTGATCGTCAGGCGGTCGCGCGCCTGCGCAAAGGTGTTGACGCGCGGTGGCTCCTGTCCGTAATTTCCGCGCGCACAATCCGGCAAAGCTGCCTTCAGGCACCAGCTACCCATGGCCGTCCGTGAGAAGGACGGGGGAGCTCCGCCAGTCCGCGAGGTTTCGCGCACTGGCGCGAACGTGTTTGGGCGCTTGACGGAAGCGGCCGTCGGAGACGGCGACCCGGTCACCCGCGAGCGGAAAGACACGCGCGATGTTCGACAATCTTCAGGAACGCCTGGGCAAGGTCTTCGAGGGCCTGACCAAGCGCGGCGCGCTGACGGAAGAGGACGTCGACGCCGCCCTGCGCGAGGTCCGGGTCGCGCTCCTGGAGGCCGACGTCGCGCTGCCCGTCGTCAAGCAGTTCATTGCCGACGTGCGCGAGCGTGCGGTTGGCCAGGAAGTGCTGCGCTCCGTCACGCCGGGCCAGCAGGTCGTCAAGGTGGTCAACGACCGCTTGGTCGAGATGCTGGGCGGCGAGCAGTCCGAGATCACGCTCAAGACCGAGCCGCCGACCCCGATCATGCTGGTCGGTTTGCAGGGCTCGGGTAAGACGACGACCACCGGCAAGCTCGCCAAGCGGCTGAAGGAAAAGCAGAAGAAGCGCGTGCTGATGGCCTCGCTGGACGTCCAGCGCCCGGCCGCGCAGGACCAGTTGAAGCAGCTCGGCTGGCAGGTCGGCGTCGACACGCTGGACAACGTGCCCGGCGAGCCGCCCAAGGCGATCGCCAAGCGCGCGCTGCAACAGGCCACGCTTGGTGGCTATGACGTCGTGCTGCTGGATACCGCCGGGCGGCTGGCGATCGACGACGAACTGATGCGCGAGGTCGCCGAGATCCGCGACGCGGCGCAGCCGACCGAGTCGCTCCTGGTTTGCGACGCCATGACCGGCCAGGACGCGGTGACGACGGCCGAGCGCTTCCGTGACGAGGTCGGTCTGACCGGCGTGGTGCTGACCCGTGTTGACGGCGATGCGCGCGGCGGTGCCGCGCTGTCGATGCGCCAGGTCACCGGCAAGCCGATCAAGCTGATCGGTACCGGCGAGAAGCTGGAGGAACTGGAGCCCTTCTACCCGGATCGGATCGCCAACCGGATTCTGGGCATGGGCGACGTCGTCTCGCTGGTCGAGAAGGCGCAGGAATCGATCGAGGAAGAAGACGCCCAGAAGCTCGAGAAGAAGCTTCAGAAGGGCCGCTTCGACCTCGATGACATGGCCCAGCAGTACAAGCAGCTGCAGAAGATGGGCGGCATGTCGCAGCTGATGAACATGATGCCCGGCATGGGCAAGATGGGTAAGCAGCTGCAGAACGCGAAGTTCGACGAAAAGGCGCTGAACCGGCAGCTCGCGATCATCTCCTCGATGACCAAGGATGAGCGCAAGCGCCCCGAGTTGATCAAGGCGTCGCGCAAGCAGCGCATCGCCAAGGGCTCCGGCATGACCGTCCAGGACGTCAACAAGCTGCTGAAGCAGCATGCTGAAGCCCAGAAGATGATGAAGCGCGTCAAGAAGATGGGGAAGAAAGGCCTGCAGCGCCACGGCATGCCCGGCATGGACCAGCTGGGTGGCGGTGGTGGCGGCATGCCGCCCGGCGGCTTCCCCGGCGGCCGGCGGTAAGAACGGCCGGCGCCAAGCCATGCCTCTTTGATTACACGGCCGCCGCGGCGGCCGCCAACGCCCGAGACACCCGTTTAAGAGAGACGAAAAGGACTTCGACCATGGCTCTTGCGATCCGACTGCAGCGCGGCGGCGCCAAGAAGCGCCCGCACTTCCGCATCGTGGTGGCGGACAACCGCTCCCCGCGCGACGGCCGGTTCATCGAGACGCTTGGCTACTACAACCCGATGGTGGCGCCGGATCATCCGGACCGTCAGAAGGTGAAGACCGAGCGTGCCAAGTACTGGATCGACCAGGGCGCCAAGCCGTCGGACCGGGTGCACCGCATCCTCTCCCAGGCGCAGGTGGTGCCGGCGTTCGAGGTGCCGAAGAACCAGACCAAGAAGAACAAGCCGAAGGCCAAGGCGCAAGAGCGCATGGAAGAGGAGCGCAAGCGCCAGGAAGAGGCCGCCAAGCAGGCCGCGGAACCGGCCGACGAGGGCGAGAGCGCTAGCTAAGGCCGGCGGTCTTCAGGCGGGAGCCGCGTCATGGCCAAGCGCGCGCAGGACGACCAGCGGCTGTGCTTGGGCGTGGTCGTGGGCACCCACGGTGTCCGCGGGGTGGTGAAGATCAAGCCCTTCACCGAAAACCCGCTGGATGTCGGCGCCTATGGCCCGCTGAGCGACGAGAGCGGCCAGCGCAGCTACCAGCTGACCGTCCACGGCGTGCACAAGGGCAGCCTTCTGGCCGGCCTGTCCGGGGTCGACAACCGGGAGGCCGCGCAGGCGCTCAAGGGCTTGCGTCTGCACGTCGACCGCAGCGCCCTGCCGGCGATCGATGAGGAGGATGCCTTCTACTACGCCGACCTGCTGGGCCTGCGGGTAGAGGGCGCCGACGGCACCGCTTACGGCACCGTCACCCACGTCGACGACCACGGCGCGGGTGACGTGATCGAGGTGACCGACGCCCGTGGCAAGATCCGCGTCTGGCCGTTCACCAAGGAGGTCGTGCCGACGGTCGATCTGGCGAACGGGCGTTTGCTGGTCGACCCGCCGTCCGAAGTCGGCGAGCCCGAGCAGGGCGAGGCCGCCGAGATCGGGCCGGACGACCTGGAGACGGGCGGCAATACGGGCTAGAGCGCTGCTGGCGCGCCGCCGGGCGCACCCCGGCGCGGGGGCTGGACAAAGCGGTTTGGAGCGGGCATACACCACGGCTTTGGAGCGCCGATGAGCGCGCCGCAGCAAAACGGCGAAGCCGCGCAAGAGGCTGGCGCCCCCTGGACCGCGACGGTGCTGACGCTGTTTCCGGAGGTCTTTCCGGGGCCGCTCGGCGTTTCGCTGGCCGGCAAGGCGCTGCAGCGGGACCTCTGGCGGCTGGACGCCCGGAACATCCGGGACCATGCGCTCGACAAGCACCGCTCGGTCGACGACACGCCGTTCGGCGGCGGGGCTGGCATGGTGATGCGCCCGGACGTGGTCGACCGCGCCCTGGCAGACGTCGCCGACCGGCCGGGCCCGGTGGTCAACCTGTCGCCGCGCGGACGGCCGCTGGATCAGGCGGTGGTCCGCGATCTGGCGTCCGAGCCGGGGATCACGCTGCTGTGCGGGCGCTATGAAGGGATCGACGAGCGGGTCCTTGAGGCGCGCGGCGTGCAGGAGGTAAGCGTCGGTGACTTCGTGCTCTCGGGCGGCGAGGTGGCCGCGCTGGTCGTGCTGGATGCGGTCGTCCGTCTGCTGCCGGGCGTGATGGGCAACGTCGAGAGCGGCGGCGACGAAAGCTTCGAGCGGGACCTGCTGGAGTACCCGCAGTACACCCGCCCCGCCGACTGGAATGGGCGCGAGGTGCCGGCGGTGCTGCAATCCGGCGATCACGCGCGCATCGCGCGCTGGCGTCGGGAGCAGGCGGAAGAGATTACCCGGGCGCGTCGCCCGGACCTCTGGGCGCGCTACCAGGCGGCGCAGGAGGTGCCGGCGGCGCCCCGGCGTCAGCGTCGGAGCCCCCGGCGCGGCGACGAGACGGACTGATCCGGCGGCGCAGGCCGTCATCCACGGGCGGGCTTGTCCCGTCATTACAGACATGCCCTCGGGGGCGCGGCCCCCGAACGGCCGACAACAGCGGACGAGATCAAGAAGGACCGAGAGCCATGAGCGCGATCATCAAGGAACTCGAGCGGGAAGAAGTCGCGCGCCTGACCGAGGGCAAGAAGATCCCCGAGTTCGGCGCCGGCGACACGGTGCGCGTCAACGTCAAGGTCGTTGAGGGCAACCGCGAGCGCGTGCAGGCGTTCGACGGCATCTGCATCTCGCGCAAGGAAGGCGGCGTGAACAGCTCGTTCACGGTGCGCAAGGTTTCCTACGGCGAGGGTGTCGAACGGATTTTCCCGCTGTACTGCCCGCGCATCGACTCGATCGAGCTGCTGCGCCGCGGTGACGTCCGCCGGGCCAAGCTGTACTACCTGCGCGGCCTGCGCGGTAAGGCGGCCCGGATCCCGGAGAAGACCACCGGCGAGGCCGCGAAGAAGGCCGCTCAGGAGCGCGCCGAGGCCCAGGCCGCCAAGGGCGAGGGCAAGGCCAAGCGCAGCAACAAGAAGAACAAGCCGCAGGCCAGCAAGCAGCAGTAGGGGATTCCCGAAGCGCTTGCTGCACCTCCAGCTGCGCCCGTCTTCCAACACGAGAAGGGCGGGCTGTCCTCCAGGGCCAGCCAGGGCCTGGGAGTGCGTGAAGCTGTACGGCGTTCTGCCTGCGAACCTCGGCCCGGCCGCCGTGCGACGGTGTGCCGGGCCGGTTTGCGTCGGGCCGACAGGAAGATGATGCCGGTCGCCTGCATGCCGGCATGCGTGTGCTGGCGTTGTGAGCGCCGCTTGCGCGTCCTATCTTCTTGCAGGACCGGCCGTAGCAGACGACGCGACCGACGACGCAACGACGAGCAGACAAGAGCGAGACGACGATGAGCCAGCAGCAGCCCCGTACGCTGTTCGATAAACTGTGGGAAAGTCACGTCGTGGAGCGGCAGGACGATGGAACCTGCCTGCTCTATATCGACCGGCACCTCGTTCACGAGGTGACCAGCCCGCAGGCGTTCGAGGGGCTCCGTCTTGCTGGCCGTCCGGTGCGTCGGCCGGAGGCGACGCTCGCGGTCTGCGACCACAACGTGCCGACCAGCGACCGCGCCAAGGGCATCGCGGAAGAGGACAGCCGCATCCAGGTCGAGACGCTGGCGCAGAATTGCCGCGACTTCGGGGTCGAGATGTACGGCATGGACGACCCCCGTCAGGGGATCGTGCACATCATCGGGCCAGAGCAGGGCCTAACCCAGCCCGGCATGACGATCGTCTGCGGTGACAGCCACACCGCCACGCACGGGGCGTTCGGCGCGCTGGCGTTCGGCATCGGCACGTCCGAGGTTGAGCACGTTCTGGCGACCCAGACGCTGCTGATGAAGCCGGCCAAAAACATGCGGATCACGGTCGACGGCCCACGCCCGGCCGGCACCACGGCGAAGGACCTGATCCTCGCCATCATCGCCAAGATCGGCACGGCGGGCGGCACCGGCCACGTCATCGAGTACGCGGGCGAAGCGATCCGCGAGCTGTCGATGGAAGGCCGGATGACCATCTGCAACATGTCGATTGAGGCGGGCGCGCGCGCTGGCCTCATCGCCCCGGACGAGACCACCTTCGAGTACATCAAGGGCCGCACCTACGCCCCCAAAGGCGGGCAGTGGGAGCAGGCCGTTGAATACTGGAAGTCGCTACCCTCCGATGCGGGTGCGCAGTACGACACCGAGGTCGTGCTGGATGCCCGCGAGATCGCGCCGCAAGTCTCCTGGGGCACCAGTCCGCAGGACGTCGTGCCGATCGATGGCCGCGTGCCCGATCCGGCGCAGATCGCCGATGCGAGTCGCAAGCGCTCGATCGAGCGGGCGTTGGAGTACATGGACCTGAAACCGGGCACGCCGCTGATCGGCTTGCCGCTCGACAAGGTGTTCATCGGTTCCTGCACCAACGCCCGGATCGAGGACCTGCGCGAGGTCGCCAAGGTTGCCCAGGGCCGCAAGGTCGCCGACGGTCTGTATGCGATGATCGTGCCCGGCTCCGGGTTGGTGAAGGAGCAGGCCGAGGAAGAGGGCCTGGACGCCATCTTCAGGGAAGCCGGCTTCGACTGGCGCGAGCCCGGCTGCTCGATGTGCCTGGCGATGAACAGCGACCGGCTTTCGCCGGGCGAGCGTTGCGCCTCCACCTCGAACCGCAACTTCGAGGGCCGCCAGGGCCGCGGCGGCCGCACCCACCTGATGAGCCCCGCGATGGCCGCCGCCGCCGCGATCGAGGGCCGGATCACCGACATTCGGGATTACGCCTAGGGAGCCGCGCTGAGATGGATAAGTTTACGAGCCTCACGGGCGTTGCCGCGCCGGTCGACAGGGACAACGTCGACACGGACATGATCATCCCCAAGCAGTTCCTGAAGACGATCAAGCGCACGGGGCTGCGCGAGGGACTGTTCTACGAGTTGCGCTTCGACGCCGACGGCAACCCGACCGACTTCGTCCTCGACAGGCCGGCTTACAAGGACGCGAAGATCCTGATCGCGGGCGATAACTTCGGCTGCGGCTCCTCGCGCGAGCACGCGCCCTGGGCGATCCTGGACAGCGGCATCCGCTGCGTGATCGCCGAAAGCTTTGCCGACATCTTCTACAACAACTGCTTCAAGAACGGCATCCTGCCGGTCGCCTTGCCGAAGGATCAGGTGCGCGCCCTGATGGAGCAGGCCCACAACGGCGCCAACGCGACCTTCACGATTGACCTGGAGAACCAGCAGGTGAGCGCGCCTGATGGGTCGGTGTACGCCTTCGAGATCGAGCCGTTCCGTAAGCACTGCCTTTTGAACGGTTTGGACGATGTCGCGCTGACGCTGAAGAAGGCCGACGACATCGGCGATTACGAACGCCAGAAGGCTCAGCAGGCCCCGTGGATGTTCAAGGACGTCGCGGGGTAGGGCCACGCTTCGGACGCCTGGCGCGCTTGCCAAATGATCTGGCCGGCTTGAACCTCTCTGGGCTAGGGCGACAGGTAGGAGGCAGGCATGGCGAACACCAAGCTGAAGGGGCTTGCCAAGCAGGTGGTGGGCGATATTCAGCAGGCGTTGGGCAAGCTGACCGGCCGCAAGACCGCGGTTGCCAAGGGCAAGGCCAAGACTGCTGCCGGCACGACCCAGCAGACCGCTGGCAAGATTAAGAGCAAGGCGAAGAAGCTGGGGAAGTAGTGACCCTGCGAGGTTAACGTAAGATGGGGGGCCTCGCGATCGGTTTCCCCGTTACGGGTGTGCGGGCGCGTCCGCTTTAAAAGTCTCGTGCGCGGCCCGATCATGTGCAGGTCGAGTGGCCGCAGGCGGTGCAGATCTCGCAGCCTTCCTGCTGTACCACAGCCGCTTGGCCGCAGCGTGGACACTGCCGGGGCGGGGCGGCGCCGACGGCCTGACGCAATGCCTGCTGAGCCTTTTCGCCGGTGATGTTTTGCCGGTCCGGCAGGAAGCCGATGTCGATCATGTGCTGTTCGATCACCTCGCCGATCGCCGCGAGCAGCGAGGGCTTGTAGCTGCCGTGCAGCCAGGCGCCGCCGCGCGGGTCGAACACCGCCTTCAGTTCCTCGACCACGAACGAGACGTCGCCGCCGCGCCGGAATACCGCCGAGATCATCCGCGTCAGCGCCACCGTCCAGGCGTAGTGCTCCATGTTCTTGGAGTTGATGAAGATCTCGAAGGGACGCCGGCGGCCGTCCTGCACCACGTCGTTCAGCGTGATGTAGAGTGCGTGGTCGCTTTCCGGCCATTTCAGCTTGTAGGTGCGCCCCGGCAGGACCTCCGGCCGGTCGAGCGGCTGGGTCATGTAGACGATTGACGGGTCGCCGCCGTCCGCCGCCGCCGGCTGACGCGCCGGTGCGGGCTCGTCGGCCGCTGGCGCCGCACCGTGGTGCCCGTCCGCCGGGGTCTGCTGGGGGGCGGACGTTTCCAGTACCGCGCCGGTCACCGGATTCGGGCGGTAGGTGGTGCAGCCCTTGCAGCCCATGTCGTAGGCCTGCAGGTAGACGTCCTTGAACGCCTCGAAGGCGATTTCCTCGGGCAGGTTGATCGTCTTGGACACCGAGCTGTCGACGTATTTCTGCACCGCCGCCTGCATCACCAAGTGCGCCGAGGGCGACAGCGTCTGCGCGTCGACGAAGCTGGCCGGCAGGTCGGCGTCTTCGCCATGCATCTGCCGGTAGAGGCGCACGGCGTAGTCCTGGACCGTCTCGCGCGTCCGGCTGCCGTCCGGCGCCAGGAGGTTGCGGGTGTAGGCGAAGGAGAAGATCGGCTCCAGCCCGCTGGAGACGTTGTCGGCGAACAGCGAGATCGTGCCCGTGGGCGCGACCGAGGTGACCAGGGCGTTGCGCATGCCCTGGTCCGCGATCGCCCGGCGCACGTCGGCGTCCAGCCCGCGGATCGTTTCGCCGGCCAGGTAGCGGTCGGCATCGAACAGTGGAAAGGCGCCCTTCTCCTGTGCGAGCTCGGTGGAAGCAAGGTAGGCGTGGCGCTGCAGCGTCGCCATCCAGCTCTCGGTCGCACTGACGGCGTCCTGCGCGCCGTAGGTCAGGCCGACCATTGCCAGCGCATCCGCCAATCCGGTCACGCCCAGGCCGATGCGGCGCTTGTCCTGGGCCTCCCGGCGCTGCGTCTCCAGCGGAAAGCGGGAGATGTCGATCGCGTTGTCCAGCATCCGCACGGCCGTGTGCGTCAGGTCTGCCAGCGCGTCCGTGTCCAGCCGCGCCTGCGCGGTGAACGGTCGTTCCACCAGCCGGGCCAGGTTGATCGACCCCAGCAGGCACGCGCCGTAGGGCGGCAACGGTTGTTCGCCGCAGGGATTGGTAGAAGATATCGTTTCCGCATACCACATATTGTTTTTTTGGTTGATGCGGTCGATGAAGATCACGCCCGGTTCGGCGGCTTGGTAGGTCGCGCGCATGATCCGGTCCCACAGCCGGCGTGCCTTGAGCGTGCGGTAGGTCTCGCCCTGGAAGACCAGCGGCCAGTCGGCGTCCTCCCGGACCGCCTGCATGAAGGCGTCGGTCGCCAGCACCGAGACGTTGAACATGCGCAGGCGCCCGGGCTCCTGCTTGGCGTCGACGAACTCCTCGATGTCCGGGTGGTCGCAGCGCAGGCAGCCCATCATCGCGCCGCGCCGGGAGCCCGCGGACATGATCGTCCGGCACATGGCGTCCCAAACGTCCATGAACGAGACGGGGCCGCTGGCGTCGGAGCCGACGCCGCGCACCGGGGCCCCGCGCGGACGGATGGTGGAAAAGTCGTAGCCGATGCCGCCGCCCTGCTGCATCGTCAGCGCCGCTTCGCGCAGGTGGGAAAAGATGCCGTCCATCGTGTCCGGCACCGTCCCCATGACGAAGCAGTTGAACAGCGTGACGTCCCGCGCCGACCCGGCACCGGCGACGATCCGGCCGG
This sequence comes from Rhodovibrio salinarum DSM 9154, assembly GCF_000515255.1. Lineage (NCBI taxonomy): Bacteria > Pseudomonadati > Pseudomonadota > Alphaproteobacteria > Rhodospirillales > Rhodovibrionaceae > Rhodovibrio > Rhodovibrio salinarum. The sequence goes on from NZ_KI911559.1 coordinate 613,409, forward strand.
CGGGCATGACCCGGAAGTCCTGCAGCGCGGCGTAGAAAGCGCGTGCCCAGTCGTCCTGCACGTCCGCCTGTTCGGCCTCGGCGAGCGCCTTGGCGACGCGCATCCAGCTATCTTCCACCGATTCATCCACAGGCGTGCCGTCAGCCTGCTTCAGGCGGTACTTCATGTCCCAGATACGCTGGGAAATCGGCGCCAGGTCGACCATCCAGCTCGCCTCCACGCCTGCGTGGGATCGGTGGCATTGCCGTCAAACACGCAGTTTCGTGCGGGTCTCGAAACTTTGAGCAGAGTTACCCGACGGCCAGGACGAGTCAAGTTGTGTTCTATAAACGTTCACGCAATGGCGTACTTCAAGAGCACGCTTCAAGGCGCTGAGTCGAACAAACTTTTCCCTGATTCCACAAAGTTATCCACAGGGCGCCATCGCCCGCGTGGATAAGGGGGCAAACCGTGTCGGCTGTCAGTGCACCCGGGGCGTGCGGTCGTCCTCCGCGCGCAAACGCTCGCTCGCCGCTTCCAGATCGTCGCCCAGGCGCTGCATGAACGCCTTGCGGTCCATTCCAGGTGGGATCGGCGGCTGGAATTCCAGGCGGATCGTACCGGGCACCTTACGGAAGGCCCGGCGTCCCCAATGCCGGCCGCTGGTCAGCGCCACCGGGACGACTGGCAGCTTGAGCTCGCGGTACAGGGCGGCCACGCCGGGGTGGTAGGGCTTGCTGTCGCCGGGCGCCACACGCGTGCCTTCGGGGAAGATGATCAGCCGGCGCCCGGTCGCCGTGATCTGCTTGCTTTCGGCGACCATCTTGCGCAGCGTTTTGGCACCGCCGGCACGATCGATCGCCACGATCCCGTAACGCTGCAGGTACCAGCCGAAGAAGGGCAGGAACAGCAACTCCCGTTTCAGGACGAAACTGGGGTCGTCCAGGATCAGGTTGAAGATCAGGGTGTCCCATGCCGATTGGTGCTTGGAGGCGATCAGGCATGGGCCATCCGGCAAGTTTTCCCGCCCGCGGATCTGGTAATCGATGCCGGCGACCCAGCGCAGCAGCAGCATCACCCCGCGGATCCAGAAGCGCCCGGCCACGATGATCCACCGCCGTGGGACGCCTGGGATCAGCAACACCAGCCCGGGCACATGGATGCTCACCGTCCAGACCCAGAAGGCGACGTTGAACGCGAGCGAGCGCAGCAGGATCATATAGCGGGGTCCGGGCAATCGGGGCGGGGATCGACGTTCAGCCAGGCCCCACCTAGCCGTTGACGCCTGCGGCCTGCAAGGGTCCGACGATCAAGGCGCGGACCCGGGCGACCAGATACTTGCCGTATTCGTCGATCAGCAGGTGCGCGCTGCCGGGCCAGCGCCACCATTCGTCCTGTTTGACGTGTTCCGGGAAGACCGGATGCGGCACAATCTCGACCTGCGGCATGCGCCGGCGGAATTCCAGCAAACTGCGCGGCATGTGGTAGGCGGCCGTGACCAGCCGGACGGATTGGAAGTTCTGACTCTGCACCCAATGCGCGCTTTCCACCGCGTTGCCGGCCGTCGTCTCCGCCTCATAGCCCAGCGTCACGCAGCAGGTGAGCCAGCGCGGCGCCTGTTGCGAGACGCGCAGCAGTTCGCTCACGTCGACGCCCTTGTAGACACCGGAGACGAACAGCTTGCTCGCCCGGCCGCGTTCCAGCAGGCGCAGCCCGGTACTGACCCGGTCGCTGCCGCCGGTCAGCACGACGATCGCATCCGTTCGGCGCATCGGCTCGGCAACCTTGTCGGGTAGGTTGGTGACGAACCCGAGGAACCCGAGGACCAACGCGCCCAGAAGGACGCTCGCGCTCAGGGCGACGGTCAGCAGGAGACGCCGCCGGCCCCGCGGCATGCGGCGGGGCAGCGATTCTGGCCCTTCCTGATGCTGTTCGTCGTCCAGCGTGCCCGCCATCGTCCTGTGCCTGCTGTCGGGAGTCGCCACAGTCTTGTCCCGACACCCTAACCCTGGAAACGCTTAACTAAGTTTAGCGAGTGTACGCAGCACCGTAACCCGGGCCGTGATCATCGCCACCCCGGTGGTCGCCAGCGGCACGCCGGCGAGTGCGAACCATTGCAGTTGGCTCAGCGTCAACTCGGGCACGATCGCGCCGGTTTCCTGCCCGACCCATTGGGCGAGCGCCCCCAGCGTCGCCGCCGCCAGGCCGAGGCCAACCAGCCCCCCGGTCAGCCCGAGGCGCAGCGCATGGCGCTGGAACTGTCGGGCGACGTAGGCATCGTGCGCGCCGATCAGGTGCAACAGCTCGATCACATTGCGGTGAATCGACAGGCCGGTGCGGGTAACGAACACGACCGTCACCACTGCCGCCGCGCCGACCAACGCCACTACCAGCACCGCCAATAGCTGCAAGGTCCGCGCAACCTCCAGCAGCCGGCCCAGGGTGCGCTGGTGATCGTCGACCCGCGTGCCGCTGGCGGCTTCCGCCAGGCGGCGTTGCAGCGTGGCAAGTTCGGGCGTCCGGTCGGGGGCCACCTCGACCGCGATCAGCGCGGGCAGAGGCAGATCGGTGCTGCTCGCCGCCTCACCCAGCCAGGGGGCGAGCAGTTCGGTCATCTCCGCGCGTCCCAGCTGCTCTGCGCTGCGCACGCCTGGCGTCTGGCGCAGAACGTCCAGCACGGCGTCGACCCGCGCGGTCTGGCCGCTAGCCGCCGAATCCGCAGGTGGCGGGGGGATCTGCACCGTCAGTTTGCCGGCGAGCGCGGTATCCCAGGCCTGGCTGACGTTGGATACGGCGATCGCCGCGGCCAAGGCCAGGGTCGCCAGATACACCATGAAGGCGATCAGCCAGGGCAGGAAACGGGCGCTGGCATCCTTATTCAGTGGGACGTCGCGTTGGCGGGCGAGGATCACGGGGTGGGCCGGGCCTTTTCTGCGGAAGCGGGGTGACTGGGTTATGCGCCGACGCCCTGCGGCGTTTCGACGGGGGGGTGGGCGACCGCCGGATGGCGCGAGTCGCCGCCGGCCAGCCGGATCATCGGATGGCCGAAGCGCTCGATCAGGTTCTCGTTGTGGGTCGCGATCACCACCGTGGTGCCCATCTTGTTCAACTCCTCGAACAGATAGAGCAGGCGCAGCGCGATTCGGTCGTCGACGTTGCCGGTCGGCTCGTCGGCGAGCAGCAAACTGGGCCGCGCGATCACCGCGCGGGCGATCGCCACGCGTTGCTGCTGGCCGCCCGACAGGGTCGGGGGGAGTGCGTCCAGATAGTCGCCCAACCCGACCCAGGCGAGCAGCTCGCGCACGTGCTCGTCCAGGCCGCTGGTGTAGCGTCCGGCGACTCTAAGGGGCAGTGCCACGTTCTCGCGCGCGCTCAGGTGGTCGAGCAGACGAAAGTCCTGGAAGACCACGCCGATACGCCGGCGCATCAGGGCCTTGTCGCTTCGGCCAAGCTCCGAGATGTCACGGCCGAACAGGCTGATCCGTCCGCTGGTGGGCTTCTGCCACAGGTACATGAGCTGCAGCAGCGACGACTTGCCAGCTCCGGAGGCGCCGAGCACGAAATGGAAGGAGCCGGGCGGTAAGTTAAAGGTCGCGTCGCGTAGGACGGGCGCGTTCGGCCCGTAGCTGAAGCTGACCTGTTCGAAGCGGACCAACGCTTTCTACTCCCCGCGCGGCATGACGGCACCTTTGCTTGGGCGCGAGCATGCACGAGGGCTGGAACCGGCGTAAAGCGCGCCCGGCTGTTAGGAGGCTGTTCACCATGGCGGGGTTAGCCTCGTCTAGACGGGGGGCATCCGCCCGGGCGCGAGACGGCTCCGTACCCTAGGCGGTCGCTTGCGCTCATCCGTATCGCGGGCCTATAACACGAGACCTCCACGGATACGCAGTTGTTGTCCACGATGATCCTTGCCTGCCCTTCCTGCGGCGCCAGCTTTCGAATCGATGCGGACAAACTGGGTGCGCGCGGCCGCACGGTGCGCTGCTCGAAGTGCAAGCACACCTGGCACGCCACGCCAGACGACGACCGCACGGAAGACACCGCGGCCTCCGAGCAGGCGGCGGACCGGCAACCGGAAGCGCCGAACCCGGCGCCCGATGGCGGGCCGGCGCCGATCGGCGGTGAAGGCCCTGAGCCGGGTGATGAGCGTGTGTTGCGTACCCATGCCGCCTACGACGACGGGCGCGCGGACTCAGGCGCGGAAGCCAGTTTCGACAGCACCCTGCGGGCAAGTCGCTACCGCCCCTACGAGGACCCGCCGGAACCGGTCAGTCAGGGGCAGGGGGGGCGTGGAGGCCTTCTGCTTGGCTGGCTGCTGCTGGCGCTGGTGGTTGTTGGCGTGATCGCCGGTGGGTGGGCGTTCCGCGAACAGGTTGTGGCCCAGGTGCCGCAAGCCGCTCAGATCTATCGCCTGGCTGGCGTGGAGGTGCCCGCCCTGGGGGCCGGTCTGGAGTTGCGTGACGTCACCCGTACGCGCCGACTGGTCGATGGCCGCAGCCTGCTGGTGATCGAAGGCCGCGTGGTCAACACGACGGATCGGGCCAAGCAACTGCCGCCCATGGAGGTCGTACTGTTCGATGCGGCGGGGGATGAGGTGGCGCGCTGGCGTGTGCGTGCCGACGTGGACCGGTTGGAGGGGCGAGAATCGACCCCGTTCGAAACGCGTCGGGAAGACCCGCCACAGACGGCGCGGGAATTCGCATTATCTTTTACCGCGCCGGAGAGGGCTGTCGACTGATTGGGGGCAGCCTGCGTGGTGCGTGGTGCATGCACTTGCACGGCCGCCCGGAGGGAAGGTTTATCCACTTAATGCAGGTTGCGCGCGCCACTTATTAAGTGAACGTTAAACCGCGCGGCTGCTTCATGGCCTATGTTGGGTTACGCAGACGCGGTGGCGGAGTCGTGGGAGCCTTCGGGGTGACCAGGCGTACGCGGTTCCGAGGGTAGTGGCGGCGAATGGCACGGATTCTGGTAGCCGAGGACGATGAAGCCGTGCGGACCTTCGTGGTGCGCGCGCTGGAGCATCGCGGCCATTCCGTGGAGCAGGTTGAGGACGGGCTCGAGGCGCTCGAGTTGTTGGACGCTGGCGCGCGGTACGACCTGCTGATCACCGACATCGTAATGCCGGGGCTGGATGGCATCGCGCTCGCGCTCAAGGTGGCGCGCGACGTGCCGGATCTGCCTGTGCTGTTGATGACCGGCTACTCCGCCGAACGCCAGCGGGCCCACAACCTGGATGAACTGATCTGTGAGGTGATCACCAAGCCGTTCACGCTGAAGGCGATCTGCAAGACAGCGGAAGAAGTGATGCAGGGTCCGCCCGCCTCCGCAGGTCTGAAGAAAAGCTAGGGCGATTCCTTGCTTTGTCAGTCTTTTAAACTTTTTTCGGCCCTAATTCGCGTATCTCTTGCGCGGGGTGTGACTGCCGTCACGCCGATTCGATGCACGGCGGGCGCATATAGCCGTGCGACGGCTCCCATTTAATTGTACGAAGTGAAGGTCGACTCCGATGCGCGCCCCTTCTCCAAAGCGCGATTCCAACGAGGCATCAAGCACACCCGCTTTGCCCTGGCCCGCGGTCGTTTTGGCGCTTGTGATCGGCGTCGGCGGTCTGGCCTTGTTGTCCTGGGTCGGCTCGAACCTCGTGGGGTGAGCCGGGTGGGGCGGCCTGCGGTTCCGGTCTGCGGTTAATGCCTGATCTTGCGCAATGGCGTGTGCCGCGTTCAGGCGTGCAGTTGCTGGACGATCGGCAGGTAGTCCGGCTCCACATCGGGGTCGAGCAGGCCGTGGCGCAGGAAGAAGTCGATCAGCACCGGTGCAACGTTGAACTTGAAGTCGTCGGTGTCGCGCACCCGGGCGATCACCTCCTCGACCGGCCATAGCTCGAAGCCGGTCAGCTCGCCGTCGGTGTTGCGCGGGACGAAGTCCGCTGGCAGCTCCAGGTCGAAGGCGAACAGCGTATCGTCGCGCAGGCCCTGTCCCAACTCGGTGACGTAGGTGAGCGCCCCGACCGGGCGTGCCTGTTCGGCCAGCGCGGCCGGCACATCCGCCTCTTCGGCGGCTTCTTTGACCACTGTCTGACGGGCCGAGTAGCCGTGAGCGAGGCCGCCGGCCACCATGTTGTCCAGCTTGTTCGGGGCGACACGCTTGTCCGGCGCCCGGCGGCCGACCCAAATCTTCAACCCGTCGTCGCTGCGCACGAAGCCGTTGACGTGCACGCCGTAAGACTTGGCGCCGAACATCGGCACCAGGCCGCGGTCCAGGCGCAGGCGGGTCGGTGCCGTCCAGCTTTCCGAAATACCGTAGGTCTCCCCGCGCGGCTTGCGGACATCGCCCCGGTCGGCAAGCTGGACGAGCACCGCATGCACCGCCTCAGACCGCGTGTCTACGTCTGCAAGCTCGGGATGCAGATCCACAGCCGTCTCGGTGACCTGAAAAACGGACGGAAATTCCGCCAGCAGCCGGGCGCTTGCCGTCGTCACACGGCCGAGTTGGATGCCGTCGATCCGAAACGATCGGTAGGCGTCGGGGGTCCAGGCGTGCAGAACCGCGATCCGGTCGAGAAAACTCACAGCGCCTTCTCGGACATCAGCACCGTTTGCACGCCGACGATCTGGCGCATGCAGGCGGCGATGAAACCGCCGGTGTGCGCGTCCAGACCGGCGACCTGCAGGTCGATTGATAGCTCGTCGCCGCCCATGCCGACCCGGTCGGCGTGTAGGCGTTCGGCGACCAAGTCGCGTTTGGCCAGCAGATGCAGAACGCGCGGCATCAGGCCGGCATCCGCTTCCGCGCGGATGGAATAGCACACCACCCGTTCGGTCGTGCTGGCATCGGGCGTATCGGGATCGGTGTTTGTGAACGTTTTAGCGAGTTGATCGACGGACATCGGTCAGTCCCTGCAAAGCTTGCCATTCGAAGGAGCAACGACGGTCTCCCGGCGCCCCGGCGGGCACCGGGCCAGTAATTCGAATGGCCGTAGCTTGCAGGCGGAACGTCCACATGATGGCGGAACAATAGGAAGCTGCCGACTTTTGGTCAAGCGACGCCGCGCCGCGGGTGGGCGAGAGGCGGGTCATATGATCGCTTGGGTCGAAGCAGAAAGAAGGCTTTTCGGAGATCGTCGGAGTATGATCTTCGACGGGCAGATGCGTACGAAGATCATGTAAGGGTGCGCTCCCGGTTGTCGGGCTTCCCGGTCGGTTGATGAGGCAGCCTCTAAGCCTTCGCTTGCGCAAGGAGGCCAATGGCGTGGCGTAGTTCGTTTTCGTTCAGGCTGGCGTAGCCGATTCGCAGCCCTTGCTGCGCCCGGTTTGGCGTGAGCGAAAACCGTCCACCTGGCATGATGGACAGTCCCTTCTGCGCGGCGTTTTCGACCCAAGCGCCGGTGTCCACTTCATCCTTCGCCTGAAACCAAGCGGCAAGGCCGCCTGCTGGCGCTGTGCACGTACCTGCATTGCCCAGTTTGTCCGTGATTGCCGCGATCAGGAGGTCGCGTCGTGCGCGATAGATGCGCCGGGCTTTTCTGGCGTGGCGGCCCAAGGTTCCATCGTCGATCAGTTGGGCGATCGCCTGTTCAAGCGGCTGATTGCCTTGTCGGTCGATCGCTTCCCGGCGCCTTGCCATCTCCTGCAGAAGAGGGGGCGGGGCAACGGCGTAGCCGACCCGCAGGCCCGGTGACAGCAATTTGGACAAGGACCCTATGTAGACGGTCGAGACGTCGACTTCGGCACGGGCTGCAAGAGGCAGGACGGGTCGGCTTTCAAATCGGTATTCGTGGTCGTAATCGTCTTCGATGAGTGTCAGACCGTAACGGGCCGCGAGGTCGAGCAGTTTCAGACGACGTCCGGCACCAAGCGTGACCGTCGTCGGATATTGGTGGTGGGGGGTGACGTAGATCGCTTTCAAACGCGGCTCTGTTTCGGCCACCGCGGCGAGTCGGGTGACGTCGAGGCCGTTCGCATCGACGGGGATTCCCACGATTTTGGCGCCAGCTTCGCGGAAGGCCGACCAGGCGAGTGGGTATCCTGGATCTTCAACGGCGATGACCTGTCCTGGGGAGAGGACCGTTCTGGCCGCTACAAAAAGCGCCATTTGGCTGCCGTTGGTGACGAGGATGTCGTCTTCTGTCGTGGTCAGCCCACGCTCCGCCGTCAGATAGCGTCCGAGCGCCGAGCGGACCGCATGGCTTCCTCTCGGATCGCCATACCCCGGTGCCAGGGAGAGAGGCGTCGAGAGCGCGCGGCGAAAGGCACGGGACAGCTCGAGTCCGGGAAGTAGCCGCGGATCGGGCGTGCCGTCGGAGAATTGAAGGCGTGGCTCACGTGCAACGGGGGTGTCGGCTACCGGTTGGGAGATCTGGGGGGATCGTTGCGGATCCGCCTTTGGAGGGGAATCGGGCAGATCACGCGCGACGAACGTTCCCCGGGACGGGACGGACGCCAGCCATCCCTGCATGATGAGTTCCTGATAGGCGGCGTCGACCGTGTTGCGGTTGATCTGCAGCGTTTCCGCAAGGCCCCGGGTGCCCGGCAGGCGGTCACCGGGTTTCAGCCGTCCCCGTTCGATCTCCAGGAGAATGGACTCGGCGAGAGTCAGAAATACGGGCTTGCCCTTAGTTTCGGGCAATTCAAGCGTGATGCGCGCCATACCGGCCCACCCAATTTTTCAAAACCGGACCTTTTGAAGGAGCCGGCTGTCTTATACCGGATGTGGCGGAGGTGCGGCGACCCTTGGCCGCGGCTGGTGTGGAGGTTGCGACGATGGATAAGGCCGTCATGGCCATCCGCCATGTCCATTTCGAGGATCTTGGAACTTTCGAGCCTGTCCTGTGCGACGCGGGCTATCGGATCGACTACTGCGACGTCGGGCGGTGCGATTTGAGCGCGCTCGATCCGCTTGAGCCGGATCTGCTTGTCGTGCTCGGGGGGCCGGTGGGCGTCCGCGACACACAAGCCTATCCCTTCCTGGCTGTTGAACAGGAGATGTTGAAGGCGCGGCTGGCCGCCAACCGTTCGACCTTCGGCGTTTGCCTTGGGGCGCAACAGATTGCCGCCACGTTGGGGGCGGAGGTGGCGGCAATGCCCGTCAAGGAGATCGGTTTCAGCCCTCTGACCGTCTCTGATGCCGGCCTGCGAACCCCGTTGCGCCATCTCGAAGACGTCGCGGTTCTCCACTGGCATGGTGATGCGTGCGTGCTGTCCGAACGCGTGCCGGCTCTCGCCTCGACGCCTATGTGCAGCTCCCAGGCGTTTGCGTTGGGGGCCAATGTCATGGGCGTTCAGTTCCATCCGGAGGCGCGGGTGGAGGACCGCCTCGAGCATTGGTTGATCGGCCATGCCGCCGAGTTGGCAGCCAACGGGGTCGATCCGGCCGTGCTCCGGCAGCAGGCCGCGCGCCATGGGAAGGCTCTGCGGTGTGCGGGGCAGGCAATGTTTTCGGAGTGGCTCGCGGAGTTGCAGCTATGACGGCAACGCTTGATCATCTTTTGATTGGCGCTGTTGCGCCGATTGGTTCTCGGGGCGTGCCAAGCGGCATCGACAAGCGATCGGTCGACGCGCGCATTTGGCTTGGCCGGGAAGGGTGCGAGGGCGATGCCCAGGGGGACCGCAAGCGCCATGGCGGGCCCGAGAAAGCGGTTCACCAGTATCCGGTTGATCATTATGGGCTTTGGCAGGCCGATCTCGGGTCACTGGAATGCCTGTCTCGACCGGGGGCGTTCGGCGAGAACCTGTCGGTTGCCGGGCTGAGCGAAAGCGATGTCGCGGTTGGGGATGTCTATCGCCTGGGCCAAGCCCTGATCGAGGTGTCGCAGGGACGTCAGCCGTGTTGGAAACTCAACGTGCGGTTCGGGGTCCCCGACATGGCGCTGCGTGTCCAGCGGTCGGGGCGGACAGGTTGGTACTACCGCGTGCTGGAAGCGGGGTATGTGCAGGCCGGCGACAGTCTGCAACTCGTCGACCGTCGCGCGCCGGAATGGACGCTGCACCGTCTTTGGCGCGCCTTCTATGTCGACAAGCTGAATGGAGACGAACTGGCCGGGATTGCGGCGCTTGGAAGACTGAGCGAGAGCTGGCGACACCTTGCCGAACGCCGTTTGGTGAACCGCAGCGTCGAGGATTGGTCCACGCGACTTTACGGCCCCGACCAAGATCGGGCCGGAGAGTCTGCTGATCGGACGCCTAGGGAAAATCAGGTCACCGGGCGCGCAGGCTCCGAGGACCGGTAAGCCGCGGCCGCATCTGGGGCTGTGTAAGTGGGGCAAGCCATTCAAGAAGAAGCACCCCTGTCCTGCTTGCCAGCACGCTTGAAAGGGGAGCGTTATGCGACCGAAAATTTGGGGATTTGTCGCCGCTGCTACATTTGTTTCGTGTTGGCTGTTGTCCACTTCGGCGGCGGATGCAGACAGTGAAGCTCTCTTGAAGCTGTCGGAAGAGCAACTCAATCGAGAGGTTTGGGGCGGTGACGCATGTGCTGAGTGGGTGTTGCAGGCGGACGCTATCCACGGCGAGGTTCAGACCGCAAAGGCAGGGACACGCGACGATCAGCAGATTCGGGCGGAACTCCGCGAGGTCAGCCTTCAAGGGGAGGCGCCGAGCAGCGCAGGGTACAAGATGACGGAATTTCTGATCGACAACGCCGTGAAGGGCATGACCCGAGCGGAGTTGCGCGCGGGGGTCTTAGGCATTTGCCGCCGGTACGCGCCAGGGAGTGTCCGGTTCGACGGCGTGTGGCAGCCCAATCCGGCTCAACGGGAATAGATGGTGCGGAAGTGGCCTCGCGCGTCCAGGCGCTCGGGGCGATGACAGTCTGATGACATATTAGGCAGAGAGCGGACTCGCGCCCGGTTCTTTGCATCACAAGATTCATCCCCAGGGTTGTCCCCCGATTTTGTGAGTCCTTCCGGGGAAGAACGGCTTGGCCGCTTGGGGCGGTTCTATCCTGGTCCAACCTAGAAAGGTTGTTTTAAAACAGGTAGTTAACCGGCGCTTGCGAGGTGTGCGTTGCTACAGGTCGTTTTTGGTGTGGAATTCCCGCGGAGCTGAACCGACGCGCGAGGCGGGAAATGGTCCACAAGCGTGCGGACGCGCACAACTCCTGGGGTATCCCCTTGGTGCAGGCGGTCTTAACGAAATTATCGCTGGCCTGACGCCCAAGACAAGCGTATCACCGGACTCGTCCGCCTGACGTGTCGTAGCGTGCCTGCCGGTCGGTTCCGTACCGTCCGTCCGGAGTTCCGGAGACCATGAGGGCCGACGTCGTGCAATCGATTGTCCCGCACTGGCTGCCGGCCAGGGACATCGACCCTAGAGATGAGAGATTGGAAAGCATCATGGCGACCGGAACTGTTAAGTTCTTCAACACCACCAAGGGCTACGGCTTCATCCAGCCGGATGATGGTGGCAAGGACGTGTTCGTGCACATCACTGCCGTTCAGGCGGCCGGCATGGACGGCCTGCGCGAAGGCCAGAAGGTTTCCTTCGAGATGGTGACCGAGCGCGGCAAAACCGCTGCCGGCAACCTCAAGGAGGTGTAAGCGCGCGGCTTTCCAGCCAAACGCAATCACTGAAAGCGCCCGCCGGTTCCGGCGGGCGCTTTTTCTTTGGGGTGACGCGTGGTTTACGGCGTTGCCGAGGCGTTGAGCGGCGGTAGCTCGACGGCGTACTGCGTGACCGGCGGCACCTCGTCGATCGTGTCGTGCTGCGCCAGGAACGTGGCGAACTGCTGGTAGCGGGCGGTGTCGAGAGCGGCCGGTCGGAGGGCGAAGCGTGGGATGGTGTCCGGAAAGGCCCGTTCGTTGAGCGCGTTCTGCACGTCCGGGCGGTCTTCGCGGAAGATATCCCAGCTCTTTTCGGGGTGGTTGATCAGGTACTGCGTCCCCCGCTCGATGGCGTTCAGGAAGCGGCGGAGCCGGGCGTCGTCCACCCGGTCGCGATGGGCGATGAAGATCAGTTCGTCATAGGCCGGCACGCCGTGCGCCTCGGGGTAGAAGACGCGGGCTTCGGCGCCCTCCAAAGCCAGTTGGTTGACTTCGAAGTTCCGGAAGCCGCCGACGATCGCGTCGACCCGGCCGCTCAGAAGCGACTGCGACAACGCGAAGTTGACGTTGACCATCTCGACCGAATTCGGGTCGATGCCCGCTTCTGTCAGCATCACCTGCAGCATGGTCTCCTCGAAACCGCCGACCGAGTAGCCGACCGTTTTGCCTTCCAGGTCGGCAAGGCTGTCGATCTGGCTGTCTTGCAGCGTGATCACGGTGTTGAGCGGCGTCGCCACCAGCGTGCCGACGCGCACCAGCGGCAGGCCCTGGTCGATCTGCATGTGCAGGTTGGGCTGGTAGGAGACGGCGAGATCCGCCTTGCCGGTGGCGACCAGTTTGGGCGGATTGCTCGGGTCCGCCGGCTCCTGCAGGGTCACCTCGAGTCCGGCATCGGCGAAGAAGCCGCGCTCCTGGGCGATCACGATCGGGGCGTGATCGGGGTTCAGGAACCAGTCGAGCACGAGGGTCAGTTCCTCGCGCTCCGCTGCACGCGCCGGCAGGGCCAGCAGGGTCAGCGCAAGCACCGCTGTAAGACAGCGGATCGTCGATTGCATCAATGGCATGGCACGGACCTCCGTTCGGGCGCGCCGCCGGAGCCTTGCCGGACGGCGCGGAAGTGGACGGAAGATCCGGGATGAGACGCATGGCGCAACGCCGACCGGGGAGACAGGCGGGGTGTCAGACACGCCAAAACCCGCATACACGCCAGCCCCGGTCCGCATTCCGTTCCCTAACGCCGGCATGACCCGGATCAGGTTCGAACGGTCACCGCCGTAACGAGGGTCGCCAGAATCGCTGGCGGCGCCCGCCCGGCCGGTTTCTCAGCCCCTTGTCACCGGGGCTCCCGTCGGAACGCTTCGTGACGCGCACGTTGGCCCGGTTGGGGCAGGCGGTCAAGCATCCCGCGCGAATTGCGGAGGCGGTGCGCAAACAGGACGTTCGGACTGGTTGTCGCCGCGCGACGCGCCCGCTAGGTTGCGCGCCATCCCGCCCGCGTCGGCGCGGCGCGGTACGGTCCCCGCTTCACGTGTCAACCACGGCGTCTGCGACATGCACTTCCTGGATTTCGAAAAACCGATCGCGGAACTCGAGGGTAAGATCGAGGAACTGCGTCACCTGACCGACGATTCCGAGGTCAACATCCAGGAGGAGGTGCAGAAGCTGCAGGCCAAGGCCGAGCGGTTGCTGCGCCAGACCTACGCCCGTCTGACGCCCTGGCAGAAGACGCAGGTCGCCCGGCATCCCGAACGTCCGCACTTCGGCGATTACATCAGCCGGCTGGTCGACGATTTCCAGCCCTTGGCCGGTGATCGCGTATATGGCGAGGATTCGGCGATCCAGGGTGGTCTGGCGCGGTTCCGCGGCTATTCCAGCGTCTGGATCGGCCAGGAGAAGGGCCACGATACCGCCACCCGCGTGCGTCACAACTTCGGTATGGCCCGGCCCGAGGGCTATCGCAAGGCGCAGCGGCTGATGCGGTTGGCCGAACGCTTCCAGGTGCCGGTCTTCACCCTGGTCGACACGCCGGGCGCCTATCCCGGCGTCGGCGCGGAGGAGCGCGGCCAGGCGGAGGCGATCGCTCGGTCGATCGAGACCTGCCTGGACGTCAAGGTCCCGCTGATCTCGGTGATCATTGGCGAGGGCGGTTCCGGCGGCGCGATCGCGCTGGCCAGTGCCAACAGCGTCTACATGCTGGAGCACTCGGTCTATTCGGTGATCTCGCCCGAGGGGTGCGCGTCGATCCTGTGGCGCAGCGGCGAGCACACCAAGGATGCCGCCGAGCAGCTGAAGCTGACCGCGCAGGACCTGCACAAGCTGCAGGTGATCGACCAGGTGATCGAGGAACCGCTGGGCGGCGCGCACCGCGACAAGGTGGCGACGATCGATTCCGTCGGCGATGTGCTGGAAGGTGAACTGCACCGCTTGCGCGGTTTCACCGGTGGCGCGTTGCAGCGCAAGCGCCGCGACAAGTACCTGGAGATGGGCCAGGTCGGCCTAAGTTAACGTCGTCGGTTGGTGCCTTTGCTGCATCAACTGGCCATGGAGGCCGGCGCCGCCTGCGCGTCATCCGGCACGTAGGCGTCGATCTCGGCGAATGCGGTGGCGGCTTCGGTGTTGAGCGCGTCGATCAAGGGCCCGTGCTGGTCGCTATTCGGGGTGTTGCGCAACTGTTCGGCAACGCTCGCAAGCCGGTCGAACCCGTAGTTCGCCGCCGCGCCACGCAAGGCGTGGGCTTGCTGTCGGATCGACTCTTTGCGCACCGTTTCATCGGCGATTTCGTCCACCGCGTTCAAGGCGTTCAGACAGGCTTGGGTGCCCTCAGGCCAGGCCCGCAACAGATCGCGAACCGCGACGCGCCGAGCGTGGTCTCCAGATCGGTACGGAAGCGGGCGTTCCAGACGGGCAGTTGCGGACCAGGGTCAACCGGTTCGGATGTTGGGGGCGCCGCCGCTGTGTTCGGGGCGCGGACGGGGCTCAGCGCCTGTGCGAGGGAAACCAGCCGTGACCAATCGACCGGCTTGGTCAGGAAACCGTCCAGGCCGCTGCTTTCGTACCCGGCCTGATTCTCCGGCGTGGCGTCGGCGGTTAGGGCGACGATCGGGGTGCGAGCCGGGGCGCCCGGCAAGGCCCGGATCGCACGCACCGCGCTCATGCCGTCCATCACGGGCATGTGCATGTCCATCAGCACCAGGGCGAATGTCTGCTCGCCGGCGGCCTGTACCGCGTCGACCGCGGCCTGACCGTCGGCCACGGGCGTCACCTCCGCGCCCAGCGCGTGCAGCATGCCGGTCAGGATCGTCCGGTTGGCATCGACATCCTCCGCCAGCAGGATGCAGCGGCCCGCCAACGGCTGCTCGGTGACCAGTTCCTTGAGTGTGCCGTCTCCCGGCTGCGCCGGGACGTTCTCTGGGTCCGCGGCGACCAGGGGCAGGCTGACAGCGAAGCAGGAGCCGACTCCATATGTGCTAGCCAGTGTGATGCCGCCACCCATCGCACGGGCCAGTTTGCGGCTGATTGCCAATCCCAGTCCGGAGCCGCCGAATCGGCGCGCGGTCCCGGCCTCCGCCTGCTCGAACACGTCGAAGACCGCCTCCTGGCGGTCGGCCGGGATGCCGGGTCCGGTGTCGCGCACCTGGACGATGAGGTTCGGGCCATCCGCTGTGTCTGGGCCCAGGTCGACCGAAATCTCGATGAACCCGCGTTCGGTGAACTTGACTGCGTTGCCCATCAGGTTGTGCACGATCTGGCGCAGGCGCTTGGGGTCCGCCATCACCGCGGCCGGAACGTCCGGATCCCGGCGGCAGGTCACCTCCACGTTCGATTGCGCGCGGCCTGTGAACAGGGAAACCGTATCGCCTAAAAGCGCGTCGAGATCGACCGGCTGGGGGTCGAGTGTGATCCGTCCCGATTCCACCCGGGAAAGGTCGAGCAGGTCGTTCAGCAGCTCGATCATGTTGTTCGCCGCACGGCGCGTCACGGTCACCAGACTGCGTTGGCCTTCCGGGATATTTTGGCTCGACAGCAGCTCCAGCGAGCCTGTGATCGCCGCCATGGGGGTGCGCAGTTCGTGGCTGATCTGGGCCAGGAAGTTTGATTTTGCGGCATTCGCCTGCTCCGCGGCCTGGCGGGCGGCGACGAGTTGCGTTTCGATGTTGCGCCGCTGATCCTCGACCAGCAGCAGGAAGCCCAGGCCCACGCAACCGATCGTGTGGGTCAGCATCAGTTCCAGGCCGATCGACTGGAAAAGCATGATCCCTCGGTCCAAGCCCAAAACCAACAGGCCCAGGAAGATCGGCACCATCGAGAGTACACCGGCGGCCCCCAGCGCCAGCATCTGCCAATGCTGCATACGTTGGCGCACATGCCAGAGCCCGATCGATAGAATCGTCGTGCCGATCAGGCTCAGGAGCGCCGGCTCAACGCCGGTACCACCGATCAGGATGCGCACAGGCGCGATCACCGACGCGGCTATAATCGCGGCCCAGGGACCGCCGAAAGCGCCCGCCAGGATCAACGGCACGCTGCGGACATCGATGATGATCCCAGGCGCCAAGGGGATTGCGATCATCATCGCAAGCGCGCCGGCCCCGCCGAACACCAGCCCGATTAGGATTCCCCTGACGAAGGGGGGCGTCCGGGCGATGGGCCGGCTGCCCATCGAATAAGCCAGCGCCACCACGGCCATCAGACCAAGGTTCTGGAACAGGGCGAGGTGATGGGGCAGCAGGTTGGTCATGCGCGGGCCGAATCCCGGAGGCCAGAGAGACTACGGGCCGGCGATCCGGACACTGCGTTTGCCGCCCGGTCGGACAGCCTCCGTCAGGCTTAACGCGCAAACATTACTTTCGAGTAAAACCGGGTTGCGGAGCGTCCTACTGCATCTTGCCGTGACAATGCTTGTACTTCTGTCCGCTGCCGCACGGGCAAGGCTGGTTGCGGCCAACCTTGCCCCAGGTGCTGGGATCGTTGGGGTCGACCTGGGCGCCGCTGGCGTGCCGTACGGTCTGCGGTGCCGCCCCGCCGCTTGCGGGAGCGGCCGGTTGGGCGCCGCCGCTGACCCCGGCCAGGGCCATCTCCGGTTCGCTGGCGTCGGCCGCGGCTTCGGCCATTGCGGCATCGCCGCGGCTTTCAGTCATAGCCGGCTGCTCGTGCTGGATCGTCGCCTGTTCCGGGTCCTGGGCGCGCAGCTCGACGTGGGACAGCAGGAAGGTGACTTCCTCGCGCACCGCCGCGAGCATGGTCTGGAACATCTCGAAGGCTTCCTGCTTGTACTCGTGCAGCGGATTGCGCTGCGCGAACGCGCGCAGGCCGATGCCGTGGCGCAGGTGGTCGAGGTTGAGCAGGTGCTCCTTCCACTTCTTGTCGACCACGTGCAGGACGATCTGCTTCTCGACATGGCGCATCAACTCGGGGCCGTAGTTGGCCGCCTTCTCGGCCATGTGCTCGTCCGACTTGCGCACGATCCGGTCCTGGATCTCCTGATCTGCGATCCCCTCCTCGTGCGCCCAGTCCTGGATCGGCAGATCGAGCGCGAGCACGCGCCGGCATTCCTCGCCGAGCGTTCCCAGTTCCCACTGCTCGGGATAAGCCTTCTCGGGCACATACTTGCCGACCAGGTCCTCGATCGTCTGGTGGCGCATCTCGGTGACGGTTTCCGAGACGTCCTCCGTCTGCATCAGCTCGCGACGCTGCTCGTAGATGACCTTGCGCTGGTCGTTCATCACGTCGTCGAACTTGAGCAGGTTCTTACGGATCTCGAAGTTCCGCCCCTCGACCTTCGACTGCGCCTTCTCCAGGGCCTTGTTCACCCACCTGTGGGTGATCGCTTCGCCCTCTTCCAGCCCGAGCTTGCCCAGCATGCTGTCCATGCGCTCGGAGCCGAAGATGCGCATCAGGTCGTCTTCCAGCGACAGGAAGAACTGCGAGGCGCCGGGATCGCCCTGCCGGCCGGAGCGGCCGCGGAGCTGGTTGTCGATCCGCCGGCTTTCGTGCCGTTCGGTGCCGAGCACGAACAACCCGCCGGCCTGACGTACAACCTCCGCGTTGTCGGCGCAGTCCTTGCGGATTTCTTCGGCCTTTTTGGCCGCTTCGGCCTCGCTCAGGCCCTGGGTCTCCTGCTCGACCCGCATTTCCGGATTGCCGCCCAGCTGGATATCGGTGCCGCGGCCGGCCATGTTGGTGGCGATCGTGACGGCGCCGGGCGCGCCCGCCTGGCCGATGATGTAGGCTTCCTGCTCGTGGTAGCGCGCGTTCAGCACCTTGTGCGGAATGTTCGCCTTCTTGAGCAGATCGGAGACCTGCTCCGACTTGTCGATCGACACGGTGCCGACTAGGACGGGCTGCTGGCGCTCGTGGCAATCGCGGATACGCTCGACGATCGCGTCGTACTTTTCCTTGGCCGTGCGGTAGACGACGTCGTCGAGGTCCTTGCGCACCATCGGCTTGTTGGTCGGAACCTCGGCGCACTCCAGGCCGTAGATTTCGGCGAACTCGCCGGCTTCTGTCATCGCCGTGCCGGTCATGCCGGACAGTTTGGGATAGAGACGGAAGTAGTTCTGGAAGGTGATCGAGGCGAGCGTCTGGTTCTCGTTCTGGATCGCCACGCCTTCCTTGGCTTCCAGCGCCTGGTGCAGCCCCTCGGAGAAGCGCCGGCCTTCCATCATGCGGCCGGTGAACTCGTCGATGATGACGACCTTGCCGTCCTTGACGATGTAGTCGCGGTCACGCTGGAACAGCTTGTGTGCACGCAAAGCCTGGTTGACGTGGTGCAGCAGGCCGACGTTGTCGATGTCGAACAGCGATCCCTCGCCCATCAGGTCGCGCTGGCGGGCGAGCTCCTCGACCTTCGACACGCCGTCTTCGGTCAGGTTGACCGCGCGCGCCTTCTCGTCGGTCTCGTAGTCGTCCGCGCCCAGATGCGGGATCAGCTCGTTCGCGGAGATGTAGAGCGAGGAGGTGTTCTCCGTCGGGCCGGAGATGATCAGCGGCGTGCGCGCCTCGTCGATCAGGATCGAGTCGACCTCGTCAACGATGGCGAAGAAGAAGTCCCGCTGGACCATCTCTTCCAGCTGGAACTTCATGTTGTCGCGCAGGTAGTCAAAGCCGAATTCGTTATTGGTGCCGTAGGTGACGTCGCACGCATAGGCGTTGCGCCGCTCGGCATCCGGCAAGCCGTTCTTGATGCAATCGACGCTCAGGCCGAGGAAGCGGTAGATCGAGCCCATCCACTCGGCGTCGCGCTCGGCCAGGTAGTCGTTGACAGTGACCACGTGGGCCCCGTGGCCGGCCAGCGCGTTCAGGTAGACCGCCAGGGTGGAGACCAGCGTCTTGCCTTCGCCGGTCTTCATCTCCGAGATCATGCCCTTGTGCAGGACGATGCCGCCCAGGAGCTGCACGTCGAAGTGGCGCTGGCCCAGCGTGCGCTTGGCGGCCTCGCGGACGGTGGCGAACGCCTCGACCAGCAGGTCGTCCAGCGTCTCGCCCTTGCTCAGGCGCTCCTTGAACCAGTCGGTGCGCGCACGCAGGTCTGTGTCGGACAGCTTCTCAAGTTCGGGCTCGAGTTTATTGATCTGCTCGACCTGCTTGCGCAGCCCTTTGAGGAAGCGATCGTTCGCCGTGCCGAACAGCTTAGAGGCGAGCGCGCCGATCATGCGTGAGTCCTTGAAAGAGATGGCTTCAAATAGGGCCGCTCACGGCCCATTCGCCGGGGTCGCGCGGCGTCGCCTGACACTTAGGGAAGGCGCCATACAGTGTCAACGCTGCCCAGGGTCGCGGCTCCGGTGCCAAGCGCCTGTCGTGCGCAGCGGATTTGGCCTTTGTCGCCGGGCCGAACCTGTTGGCTGGGAACGCGGGTTGTGCCGGTGTGGGCGGGCGTGCATCAATGCCCACGGTGCCGCCGCATCCCGCGCTGCCAGGGCAGCCGCGGGTGGGTGCGGGTGGTCTAACGTCCCATCTTGCGTCCCATCCATGTGGCGGGCCGGTGCCGATGGGGATGGTCGTGCAGGCCGCCTGGGCGTCCGCGCGTCGGCGCGTACGAAAAATGAAGATTTCTTAACGGTGCGCACGCCGGTGCCTGGATCGGCTAGGCTCTTGCGCGAGCGCTTGCCCGCGCCGGCGTTGCCAGCCCCGAAGCCGGTTGAAAGACCGGCGTCCGACAGAGCAGACACTTGGAGACACGGTTAAAAGGAGGACCGATCCTGTGATGAGCCCGCTGCGCACCCGCCTGACCGCGCTTGCGTGCGCCGCCGCCCTGGCCCTGCCGGGCATGGCCGCGGCGCAGGATTCCGACAACGACAGTGCCGCCGGCGATGGCCAGGACGCCAACCCCGTCGTCGCGATCGTGAACGGCGAGGAGATTCATTACGACCAGGTCGTGGAGTCCGCCAAGCAGCTGCCGCCGCAGTACCAGCAGCAGTTCGCCCGGATCTTCCCCGCGCTGCTCGACCGGATGGTCGACATGGAGCTGTTGGGTGCGGCCGCGCTCGATAGCGACGTCGAGCAGACGGAGGCGTTCCAGGAGCGCATGGCCGACGTGCGCGAGCAGGTCGCCCGCGAGGTTTGGCTGAATCAGAAGATCGACGCGTACATCACCGAGGAGCGCCTGCAGGCGGCCTACGAGGAGTACAAGCAGAACAACCCGCCGCAGCAGCAGATCAAGGCCAGCCACATCCTGGTCGAAGACAAGGCGCTTGCGGAGAAGCTGATCAAGCAGTTGGACGAGGGCGCGGACTTCGCCGAGCTGGCGGCCGAGCACTCCACCGGGCCGTCCGGCAAGCAAGGCGGCGACCTGGGCTTCTTCGGCAAGGGCGAGATGGTCGAGCCGTTCTCCGAGGCGGCCTTCGCGTTGGATAGCGGCGAGGTCGTCGACGCGCCGGTCAAGACGCAGTTCGGCTGGCACGTCATCAAGGTGACGGACAAGCGCACCAAGGACCCCAAGAGCTTCGAGGAGATGCAGGACCAGCTACGCCAGCAGGTTCGCCAGCAGGCGGTGCAGTCGCTGCTTTCCGATTTGCGCGAGGATGCGGAGGTCGAGACCTTCCCCGAGCGCCGGAAGCAGGTTGAGGACAAGCCCGAGCTTGGTGGCGGCGCCCAGGGCGGCGGCGCGGTCATGCCGGGCGCGCAGTAAGCGCCCACCGTCTCTGTCCTGGCCGTGTCGCCTCTGCGTGATACGGCCAGGACGCTGGCTCGTCCGTTGGCCTCTCTGCGAGACGGCCCTTCGGATCTCAGGGTAAGATCGTTGGTTTTGAATCCGTAGCTTAGTTTCATGGTCGGGCGCGGCCGGCAGGCTGTGCCTCGGTTCCCTTTCTCCGGACGTCAGACACAAAAGCCATGCCTCCCATTTCCCCGCTCGCGCCTGATGCGTTTCCCGATTTGCCGGCGGTCGCCGGCGTGCGTGCCGCTGCCAAGGCCTGCGGCGTGCGCTATGCCACCGGCCGGTTGGACGTCACGTTGATCGAGCTGGCGCCGCATTCCAGCGTCGCCGGCGTGTTTACCCGCTCGTTGACGGCGAGCGCGCCGGTGGAATGGTGCCGGGAGGCCCTGGCGATGACCGGCGGGCGCGGCCGGGCGATCCTGGTCAACGCCGGCAATGCCAATGCCTTCACCGGCAAGCGCGGCCAGGAAACGGCGAGCGCGGAAGTGCGGGCGACCGCCAAGGCCCTGGGGTGCGGTAACCATGACGTGCTGCTCGCCTCCACCGGCGTGATCGGCGAACCGATGCCGGCCGAGCGGATCACCCGGCACCTGGAGGGTCTGGCAGACGAGCTGGCCGCCGGCGGTTGGGAGGCGGCAGCCCAGGCGATCATGACCACCGACACCTTTCCCAAGGGCGCGTGGGCCACGGCGGAGATCGACGGCACCACCGTCACGCTCGCCGGGATCGCCAAGGGGTCCGGCATGATCCAGCCGGACATGGCGACCATGCTCGCGTTCGCCTTCACCGACGCCGATATCGCGCCGGAGGCGCTGCAGACCCTGCTGCGGGAGGTCAATGAGCAGACCTTCAACTGCATCACCGTCGATGGCGATACCTCGACCAGCGACACGTTGCTCCTGGCCGCGACCGGCAAGGCCGGCAACGCCGCGATCATCGAGGCCGACGATCCGCGTCTGGCGGACTTCCGCCGGGCGCTCACCGAGGTGATGACCGACCTGGCCCAGCAGGTCGTGCGCGACGGCGAGGGAGCACAGAAGTTCGTCACGATCCGCGTACGCGGCGCGGCGAGCGATCCGGCGGCCAAGCGGATCGGTCTGGCGATCGGCAACTCGCCGCTGGTCAAGACCGCGATTGCGGGCGAGGACGCGAACTGGGGCCGGATCGTCATGGCGGTGGGCAAGGCTGGCGAGCGTGCTGACCGCGACCGCCTGTCGATCGCCATCGGCGGCATCGAGATCGCCCGCAACGGGGAAGCGGTGGCGGCCTACGACGAGACGCCGGTTGCCCAGCACATGCAGGGACGGGAGATCGAGATCGATGTCGACGTCGGGGTAGGTGGGGGGCAGGCCACGGTCTGGACCTGCGACCTGACCCACGGCTACATCGATATCAACGCGGACTACCGCAGCTAGGTCCAAGGACGGATACCGTGAGCGATAGCTTGAGTGGCTGCTGGCAGGCGGACACGCGATCGTCTGCGCCGGAGCGGATCGTGCTGGTGGCGGCGGCCGCGCTGATCGACCATGACGGCCGCGTCCTGATCGCCAAGCGGCCGGAAGGCAAGGCGATGGCGGGGCTGTGGGAATTTCCCGGCGGCAAGGTGAAGGACGGTGAAACGCCGGAGGCTGCGCTGATCCGCGAATTGTCGGAGGAACTCGGGATCGATACGCGGGTCAGCTGCCTGGCTCCGATCGCCTTCGCCTCGCACAGCTACGATGATTTCCACCTGTTGATGCCGCTCTACGTTTGTCGGGTTTGGCAGGGCACCCCGCAGGCGCTGGAGCATGCGGAGTTGAAGTGGGTCGCGCCGGTTCGGCTGCGCGACTACCCGATGCCCGAAGCGGATATCCCCCTGACCGCCCTGCTCCGCGACTTGTTGTAGCCGGCCGCGGGTATGAATTTTTTGATATTAACACGAATTTTACGTTTGTTTCATCGAGGCGCTTTTATACCCTAAAGGTGTACAACCATTCTCATGGTTGTGCTGCGACTTACGGTTGTCTTAAATCGGCTCACGCAATCGTATGTCTGGTGTCGGGGTGTAAGGGGGATTTAGCGAAGGTGGATGCCAAAGGGGCGATGTGGCCGGCGGGGCGGCGGGGCCCTTCAAGGTCGCAGCGAGAGGGAATGGGTCCGGCGTGGAGTGGCGGCCAGCCGGCCATTATTGTGCAGAGCAAAACGGATGATGGCGCGCAATGGGCGTTTCGGAGTCCAGTGCTATGAGTACGCTGGTCTCGCGCAATGTGACGCTGGAAGGCCGGCGGACCAGCTTGCGCCTGGAGCGCGCGATGTGGGACGCGCTCGAGGAAATCTGTCTGCGTGAGCATCAGTCGATGCACGACCTGTGTGCGCACGTCGATCGGATCCGGGCGGAGCGGACGCTGACGGCCGGCATTCGTGTGTTCATCCTGGAATACTACCGCCGCGCGGCCACCGAGGACGGGCATATCGGTGCCGGCCACGGCACGCTACCCGGCTGACCGGCCCGCGCCGTGGCGAGGGGCACGGGGTCCGGGTAAACCGCCCGGGACCCGCATGCCGGTCGGGCTAGCGTGGGCGCGCCTTGATTCCCGTTTCGACCTCTTCGGTGTCCAGGGCCTGTGCCAGACTGTTGTGCGCCTGCCCTGGGCGCAGGGGCAGCGGCTGGCTGGCTTCCGGCCGCCAGGCCGTCAGGTAGACCACCTCGAAGGTTGCGGGGATCGTGCCGTCGCCGTTGCCGAACTGCTCCTCGTACAGCTGTGCGGCGTGGACCAGTGTTTCCCGCCGCGTCCAGGACTTGCGCCGCTCGCGCACGGCGTTGCTTTCCCCCATGCCGCGCAGATCGTCCATCAGCTTCAGCGCGTCGGGATAGGTGACGGTGAGCGTGTCCACGTCGGTCACCGGGAGGGCGAAGCCGGCGCGCTGCAACAGCTCGGCCCCGTCTTGGTTCTGGGCGAACGGGCTGACCCGCGGGCCGGCACCGCCCTCGACCTCCTCCTCCGCCTGCATCAGGCACTGGCGCAGTTCGTACAGGGTCGCCCCGCCGAACATGGCTGCCAGGAACAGCCCATCGGGTTTGAGTGCGTGGTTGATCTGCAGCAGCGCCCCCGGCAGGTCGTTGGTCCAGTGCAGCGTCAGGTTCGAGAGCACCAGATCGAAGCTTTTCTCGGCGAACGGCAGAACCTCTTCGTCGGCGACCACGCGCGGACGCTGCAGTCCGGGGACCGGTCCCTCGGCCGCGTCACGCTCGGCGGCCGCCATGGCCATCGCGCCCGACAGCTCGCTTTCCACCAGCGTCTCGATTCCGCCGCGCCCCTGCAGGGTGCGCGCCAGCGTGCCGTCGCGCGCCCCCAGGTCGAGGGCGCACGGAAAGGCGCGGCGGACGTCGTCCAGACGGTCGGCCAGGCGGTCTGCCACCTCGCGTGTTATAAAGTCGTAGTGGGCGAAGCTGCGCGCCGCCCGATCACGGTGGCGGCGCACGTTCGTACGGTCGAATACGCTAAGCGACTGATCGGTCATGGCCGGCAATATGGGGACGTGATAGCGCCGGGGCAAAGGGCGACTCGCGCCGCGTGTTTCGACCCGGCCGGTCGTAGTGGCGGGTGGGGTTGGCGGTGACCGGGCCACGGGCGGCATCCGCCTGGTTCGTCGCGGCCGGGCGGTCGGTGCTGGACGCGCTGCTGCCGCCGCGCTGTCTGGCCTGCGGCGGTCCTGTCGGCGCGGCCGGAACGCTGTGTCCCGCCTGCTGGGAGGCGGTCACTTTCCTCGGCCCACCGATGTGCCGTTGCTGCGGCTTCCCGTTCGAACTGGCGCCGGAGGTCGATGCGGGGGAAAGCCTGTGCGCCGCCTGCCATGCGTCGCCGCCGCCCTATGCCCATGCACGGGCGGTGATGGCGTATGACGACGGGAGCCGCGGGCTGGTCCTGGGGTTTAAGCATGCCGACCGGAGTGAAGCCGCGCCCGCTTTCGCGCAGTGGATGGCGCGCGCCGGCCACGAGTTGCTGACGGAGGCGCAGGTGATCGTCCCGGTGCCGCTGCACCGTTGGCGCCTGTTTGCGCGGCGCTACAATCAATCGGCCCTGCTCGCTAACCAACTGGGGCGGCTATCGGGCGTGCCGGTGGTGCCGGACCTGCTCCGACGCCGGCGCAATACGCCCAGCCAAGGGCATCTGTCGCCGGCTGGACGCAGCCGGAACGTTGCCGGGGCCTTCGCGGTTCACCGCCGCTACGCGGAACGGGTGCGCGGGCGGAGTGTGTTGCTGGTCGACGACGTCCTGACCACCGGGGCGACTGTGGCGGCTTGCACCCGCGTGCTGAAGCGCGCCGGGGCGCGGCAGGTCGACGTGCTGACGCTGGCGCGCGTGGTTCGGCCGACCGCTCCGGACTAGTCTTGCCCGCCCCCATGATTTTTCGAGCTGCGGGCGCTAGAGTCTGGCGCCACACGAAACGAAGATGCGATGCCCGACGACGAACCGATACGCATCTGTAACGATTTTACGAACAAGCGAGGACGGGATGGCGAACGTCACGATGTACACCAAGATGCTCTGCCCCTTCTGCAGTCGGGCGAAGAAGCTGTTGAACGAGAAGGGTGTGGAACAACTGAACGAGATCGACATCACCATGAGTTCCAAGCGCCGCTCGGAGATGATGGAACGCGCCGGCGGCGCCCACACCGTGCCGCAGATCTTCATCGGCGACACCCACGTCGGCGGCTGTGACGAGCTCTACGAGATGGAGCGCCAGGGCAAGCTGGACGGCCTGCTGGCGGGCCAGACCTGAGCCATGGCAGAGGGGCACGCGATCGACCCGTCCGGCGGTGGCGGTCAGGCGTTCCGCGCGGGGCTGGTGCAGATGACCAGCGGCCCGGCGTTCGACGCCAACCTGGCGACGGCGGATCGGCTCGTCCGCCAAGCGGTCGCGGCTGGGGCGTCGTTCGTCGCCACGCCGGAAAACACGCCGATCCTGCAGCCCGACCACGCCAAGCTGCGGGAGGTCGTGCCCGGCGAGGGCGATCATCCGGCGGTGCGGGCCTTCGCCGATCTGGCGCGCGAACTGGGGGTGTGGCTGCTGCTCGGGTCGACGGCCGTGCGGGTGGCGGACGACGGCGCGGACGGTCGGCTGGCCAACCGCTCGATCCTGTTCGACGACCAGGGCCGGATTGCCGCCCGCTATGACAAGATTCACATGTTCGACGTTGCCGTGCCGGACGGGCAAACCTACCGCGAATCCAAGGCCTTCCGGCCTGGCGGGCAGGCGGTCGTGGCCGACACGCCTTGGGCGCGGCTCGGGCTTACGGTGTGTTACGACGTGCGCTTCCCAGCGCTCTATCGTGCGCTGGCGCACGCCGGCGCTAGTGTGCTGACGGTTCCGGCGGCGTTCACGCAGGTCACCGGCCGGGCCCACTGGCATACGCTGCTGCGTGCCCGCGCGATTGAAACCGGTTGCTACGTGCTCGCCCCCGCCCAGGTTGGCGAGCATGCGGGCGGCCGGCGTACCTACGGCCATACACTCGCCGTCGCGCCTTGGGGTGAGGTGGTCGCCGACGCTGGCGACGAGGCCCCCGGCGTGGTCACCGTCGACATTGACCCCGCGTCCGTGCAGCAGGCTCGCAGTTGGGTCCCCGCGCTGCAGCACGACCGGGAGTTCGAGGTGGTGGTGCTGGGACCGCGATAACGAGGCTGCCGCGCCGCTGGCCGCCTTACAGGAGGCTGTTCAGTCTGTCGGCCGCACGGCGCACATCCGCTGCACGCGCGTTGGCTCGGGGCGATGAAGCGTGCGGTCTTCGTAGGCGACGACGGTGAGCGTGTCGCGCACTGCGTCCAGCAGTTCGCCGGGTTTCAACAGGAAGTCGGGATTGGTCGGCCGGCCCAGGCGTTCCTGGCCCTGGGCGAAGGTCTCATACAGCAGCACGCCGCCTGGCCGGACGGCGGTGATCAGCGCGGGCAGCAGCGGGCGATAGAGATAGTTGGTGACGACCACGCCCGCGAAGCCGCGTTCGGCCAGCGGGAAGGGGCGGCCGTCTTCCAGATCCGCCTCGATCGTCTCCACGCCGTCCTGACCGGCCAGGTCAGCGATCCCGGACAGGTCGCGGTCGACCAGCGTGATCGGATGGCCGCGGGCACGAAAAAGCCGCCCATGACGCCCCCGGCCGCAGGCAAGGTCGAGCACCGGTCCCGCCGGCACGTGACCGGCGAAGCGGCTGACCCAATCCGACGGCAGGGACGGCACGGGCGGCCTGCGCGAGTCTGACTCGGCGAAACGACGTTGACGACGTTACGACGACAACGCGTTGTAGGCGTCGGTGAAGCCAAGCAGGCTGGCCGGGACGGTGCGTGTGTTGCCGCGTTGACCGGTCAGGGTGACCTGCAAGCGCCGGCCCTGCTTCATCGCGCTCAACATGCCGTCGGAAA
Source organism: Rhodovibrio salinarum DSM 9154 (assembly GCF_000515255.1). Taxonomy (NCBI): domain Bacteria; kingdom Pseudomonadati; phylum Pseudomonadota; class Alphaproteobacteria; order Rhodospirillales; family Rhodovibrionaceae; genus Rhodovibrio; species Rhodovibrio salinarum. Next base: position 640,476 of record NZ_KI911559.1, read on the forward strand.
TTTGCATGCGGGCGACGCAGCCGCGCTGAACGCAGGAGACGTAGGCCGCTTGGCCCAGCTGGTTGCCGTCGACCGCGACGGTCAGGGGCGCCTGCAGGTTGACGCCGAGCGGCACGATGAAGTTGACGATCGGCCCCTGCTGCGGCGTGCGGGCGACGATGACCTGCATGATCTCCTGCTGGTTCTCGCTGTTACGCACGCCCTGGCCCATTCGGCACGGCCCGGTCTGGCCGTTCTGTTGGCGGCACTGGACGACCCAGTCGTCGTAGCTCGTGCTTTCGATGTTGGGCTGCTGACCCTGTTGGCCCTGGGTTTGCCCTTGGTTCTGCTGGGTTTGCAGACCGCCGCCCTGCTGCTGGTCCAGCTGGGTTTCCAGTCCGCCATCCTGGGCGCTGGCGGTCGGGATGCCCATCGGCGTGGCGAGGGCGATGGCAAGCGCCGCCGCACAGCTTGCGAGCGTCTTGGTCAGCGACATGGTGTCCCTTCTCGGCTGTCTCTTCGCGGTTAGGTGTGTTGGTCCGTCGTGCCGACGCGGCCGGCTGATGAGCAGTCGCGGGCGTACGCGGCTTCGCGCCGTCGCCACACACTTTGTGTTGGCAGGCGCGGGAATCCAAGGGGCACGGGGCTGCCGCGTCAACCGCCGGCCGGTTTTTCGGCCAGGATCATGTAGTTGACATCGCTATCCCGGGCCGTGTGCCAGCCTGTCAGCGGATCGAACGCGACGCCAGCCACCTCGGCCATCCGCAGGCCGCCGGCGCGCAGACCGCGGGCGGCTTCCGACGGTTTGACGAACCGCCGCCAATCGTGGGTGCCGCGCGGCAGCCAGCCCAGCAGGTATTCCGCGCCGACCTTGGCCAACAGGAAGGACTTCGCCGTGCGGTTGACGCTGGAGACGACGGCCAGTCCGCCAGGGCGTACCAACCGGCCGCAGGTCGCCAGGAAGGTGTCGACATCGGGCACATGCTCGATCACTTCCATGATCGTCACCGCGTCGAACTGCTGGCCGGTTTCGGCCAGGGCTTCCACCGTGCCGATCCGGTAGTCGATCGCCAGGCCCTGCATTTCCGCGTGCGCCTTGCCGGTCTTGACCGCTTCGGCCGATGCGTCGATGCCGGTGACCCGCGCGCCCAGGCGGGCCAGCGGCTCCGCCAGAAGCCCGGCGCCGCAGCCGACGTCCAGGATAGAGATGCCTGCCAATGGCTGCAGCGATTCGCCCGGGGCTTGTGTCTGGGTCAACCGGGTGGCCAGTCGGTCGCGAATGTAGCCGACCCGCACAGGGTTGAGGGCGTGCAGCGGTTTCATATCGCCCTCGGGGTCCCACCAGCTTTCCGCCATGCGGGCGAACTTGCCGATTTCTTGAGGGTCGACGCTGACGCCTTCGACGCGCGCTGGCGGCGGTGTGGCGGGGTCGGCGGCCGCGGTAGGCGGCTGGTCCATGGACGCTTGGCTCCTTAGCGACGCGGGGAGAGATTTCGCGCAATGTGCGCGGACTGCGGCGCGATTTCTTGCGCTGCGAAGCGCGTGTAGAGTATGGGTGGCCGCTGTGCGAGGGGCAACCTCGGCGCGGCACCTGGCCGCTGCCATGCTCCTTGACCGCCCCGCCTTGAGCCATGGCGGCGCGCCTTTCGGCCGTCCGCCATCGCCCCACCGCCTCTAGATTCACCCCACGGCCAGGAGCGCCCATGGCCCGCATCGTGATGAAGTTCGGCGGCACCTCCGTCGCCAATGTCGAGCGCATCAAGAAGGTCGCCGAGCGGGTCAAGGCGGAGGTCGACGCGGGCAACGAGGTCGGTCTGGTCGTCTCCGCCATGTCCGGGGTCACCAACGAGCTGGTCGGCTACGTCCGCGACACCTCGAAGCTGTACGATGCCCGGGAGTACGATACGGTCGTCTCCGCGGGCGAGCAGATCACCTGCGGCTTGGCGGCGATCGCGCTGCAGGAAATCGGCGTTTCCGCGCGCTCCTGGCTGGGCTGGCAGGTGCCGATCCTGACCGACGATGCCCACGGCAGCGCGCGCATCCAACGCATCGAGGGCGAGGAGATCGTCCGCCGCATGGGCGAGGGTCAGGTGGCGGTCTTCGCCGGCTTCCAGGGCGTGGACGAGACCAACCGGATCGCGACCCTGGGGCGCGGCGGCTCCGACACGTCGGCCGTGGCGATCGCCGCTGCGCTGGGCGCGGAGCGCTGCGACATCTATACCGACGTCGACGGGATCTACACCACCGATCCGCGCATCGTGACCAAGGCGCGGAAGCTGGATAGGATCACCTACGAGGAGATGCTGGAACTGGCCAGCCAGGGCGCGAAGGTGCTGCAGACCCGCGCCGTGGAAATGGCGATGAAGCACCATGTGCGCGTGCAGGTGCTCTCCAGCTTCGAAGACAAGCCGGGCTCTCTCATCGTGGACGAGGACGAGATCGTGGAACAGGAAGTCGTCAGCGGGATCGCCTACAGCCGGGACGAATCCAAGATCACCCTGACCCGCGTTCCCGACGAGCCGGGCTCGGCGGCGCAGGTGTTCGGTTCGCTCGCCAAGCAGCACATCAACGTCGACATGATTGTCCAGAACGTGTCGCCCGAGGGCGGCTACACCGACCTCACCTTCACGGTGGGCAAGGACGATTATGATCGGACCATCAAGCTGCTGCAGGATAAGGATTCCGGGTTCGCCTACGACGAGCTGGTGCCCGACACCAACGTGGTGAAGATTTCGGTGATCGGCGTGGGCATGCGTTCGCACGCCGGTGTCGCCAGCACCATGTTCGAGACGCTGTCGGAAAAGGGCATTAATATCCAAGTGATCTCGACATCCGAGATCAAGGTGTCCGTCTTGATCGCCGAGGAATACACCGAGCTCGCGTTGCGCGCGCTGCACACGGCCTATGGTCTGGACACCGAGTAACCGCGAAGGCCTGGTGCAATGATCGGCTTTCCCTGCCACCCCGTTCCCACAGGCTAGTCTGGGATGACGCAACAGGTCCTCGGCTGGGCCGGCTCCCGTCGGCTGCTGCGGGTCCTGCGCGACATCATGAAGGGCGGCGGCACGGCCCAGGAGCGCCTGGACCAAGTCGTCCGCTTGATCGCGCAGGACATGGTGGCCGAGGTGTGTTCGGTCTACGTCATGCGCGCGGGCGAGGTGTTGGAGCTATTCGGCACCGAAGGCCTGAAGCCGGAAGCGGTGCATACCACCCGCCTGCGCAACGGCGAGGGCCTGGTCGGCAACATCGCCTTGCACGCCCGGCCGTTACGCCTGGCCGACGCGCAGAACCATCCCGACTTCGCCTATCGCCCGGAAACCGGCGAGGACCCGTTCCAGTCCCTGATGGGCGTGCCCATCCTACGGGATGGCCGCGTGCTCGGCGTACTGGTGATCCAGAACGTCACCCAGCGCAACTACGCCGAAGAAGAACTGGAGACCCTCGAGACGGTCGCCATGGTGCTGGCCGAGCTGGTCGCCTCCGGCGAGCTGGTGTCGACCGAGGAATCGCACTCGGACACCGCCGCGCTGCTGCCGGTGCGGTTGCCTGCGATCGTGCTCAACGAAGGGCTCGGGCTGGGGCGTGTGGTGCTGCACGAGCGTGGCATCGTGATCCGCCAGACGGTCGCCGAGGACCCAGAGGCCGAGCACATCCGTCTGCGCGCGGCCGTGGCGGAGATGCACAGCGCGCTCGACGAGCTGATGCGCCAGGCGAGCTTTGCCTCGACAGGCGGCGAGCACGAGGAGGTGCTCGCCAGCTACCGCATGTTTGCCGAGGACCGCGGCTGGCTGAACCGAATCCGGGAGGCCGTCAACGGCGGCCTGACCGCCGAGGCCGCGGTGCAGAAGGTGCAGAACGACACCCGCGCCCGCATGGCGGAGGTCCGCGATCCCTATATCCGTGAACGGCTGAGCGACCTGGACGACCTTGCCAACCGGTTGCTGCATCACCTGACCGGCGGCAATGACAGCGGCCCGCTGGGTGACCAGCTGCCGGACGATATCGTGCTGCTCGCGCGCACACTGGGCCCGGCGGAGCTGCTGGATTACGACCGCGAGCGGCTGCGGGCGGTGGTGCTGGAGGAGGGCTCGCCGACCGCGCACGTGGCGGTTGTCGCGCGGGCGCTGGACATTCCGGTGCTGGGCCGTTGCCGGGGGGCGCTTGCGGAGGCCCGGGCGGGCGACGAGGCGCTGGTCGACGGCGATACCGGGCAGCTCCTGCTGCGTCCGGCGGAAAGCGTACGCGACACCTTCGCGGAGAGTATGGCTGCGCGCGCCCGGCGCAGCGCGCTCTACGCCGAGACGCGTGATCTGCCGCCGGTGACCCGGGACGGCACGCGGATCAACCTGTTCATGAACGCCGGCTTGCTGGTCGACCTGCCGCAACTCGCGGAATCGGGGGCCGATGGTATCGGCCTGTACCGCACCGAGGTCCCCTTCATGGTCCGCCGGGAGTTCCCGGACGTTGCCGCGCAGACCCGTCTGTATGGCCGGGTGCTGGAGCAGACCGGGGATAAGCCGGTGGTGTTCCGCACCCTTGATGTCGGCGGCGACAAGGCGCTGCCCTACTGGCGCGGCAACGACGAGGAAAATCCCGCCATGGGGTGGCGGGCGCTCCGCATCGGCTTGGATCGGCCCGTCATCCTGCGCCAGCAGCTGCGCGCGTTGATTCGCGCGGCCGCTGGCCGGGAGTTGCGCGTCATGTTCCCGATGGTGACCGCGGTCGCCGAGTTGGAGCGGGCGCGCGACCTGGTCGAGTTGGAGCGGGCGCGCGCCCAGAGCCTCGGCGAGGATTTGCCGAGCACGATCCGGGTCGGTGCGATGATGGAGGTGCCGGCCCTGCTCTGGCAGCTGCCACAGTTGTTGGCGGTGACGGACTTCATCGCGGTCGGCAGCAACGACCTGTTCCAGTACGTGTTTGCCAGCGATCGCGGCAACCCGAGGCTGGCGCGGCGATACGATCCGCTGTCGCCGCCGGGCTTGCGTTTGCTGTTGTCCCTGGCGGACGAAGCGCGCAAGGCTGGCGTCGACGTCTCTGTGTGCGGCGAAATGGCGGGGCAACCGCTGGACGCGTTGGCATTGATCGGCTGTGGGCTGCGCAACCTGTCGATGGCGCCGCGGGCGGTGCCGGCGGTGCGCGCGACCGTGCGCAGTGTCGATCTGCCGCCGCTTGCCCGGCTGATGCGGGAGTTGGCGGAGGCGCGCGATCACAGTGTGCGCGAGCGTCTGCGTGGTTACGCCCGCGACCGGGGGATTGCGATCTAACGCTCTTGCACGCACCGCTGTCGCGACCGACAACTAACTCTCGGCAGCAACCTCCCCGAAGGGGCACACCCCGTCGCTACGAGTGTAGGGAGCACAAGGGACTCGCGTTGAGCCGCTTAGAGGATTAGCTTTTGTGATGGTGGATCGAATGGATGAGCGTCGCGGTTCGGTCGTGCGTCCTGAGCTATGGTTACTTCTTTTTGTCGGTGTTAACGATTTTGCAGATAATCAGGCTTCATCGTGACAGTTGTGCATACTGTCTTGTGCATCTTGCGCGTAATCCGTATGTGCCTTGGAGGGCCGCCAAACGGCGGTGATATGCCGTGATACGTGCCGAGGTCCAGTCTGTGCGGACGATCCCCGATTTGAAGATGGATGGCCTCGCGTTTTTCGAGCGCTGGTGGCAGCGCGCACGGGGGCGCCGCCGTCTTCCACCGGTTTCCGCGATCGATCCGAGCAGCTTTCCCAAGGCCTTGCCGACGATCTTTCTGCTGGATGGCGAGACGGTGGAGACGCTCCGGGTTCGGCTTGCCGGAACCTTTTACCGAGAGCTGTACGACCGCGAGGTCACGGGCGAATATCTTGCCAGCCTGATTCCGTTCGCCGAGCGCCCCGATATCTACGATGAGTTCGATGCCTGTCTCCGCAAAGGCCGGCCAGCGTATCACGATGGGACGGTGACTTGGCGTGGTCACGGCGCCAAACTCGCCTATCGGCGGATTCTGCTGCCTTTCGGCGAGTCTGGGAAAGTCCGTCGGATCATGGGCTTCGCCGAATTCAAGATGGATACCTGAGCGGCCGCGCCCAACGTCCCTAGCCTGAAATTTCTCTCGCTAAAACAGGCCAATAGCGACCTGCCGGCGCGGTCGTCGGTGTGTTGTGGCGAAGCCGTCGACAGCAATCCGAGCGGTGAGATCATGCAATTTAATGCACCCGCGTGGGTGTCTGATTCAGAACTGTAAGCGGCGACACGTATTATACTATCAAAAAGGTACTTTTATTAGATTCGCGAGGACAACAAAGCGACAATCACGCCCTCAACCAACCTGTGAGGTGTGTGATGTCGCAAGAATTGTCTACACGGCCGATCGAAGACCTGTGGTTCGACGTTGGCGGATATACGGTCCGCCGGATGACGGCCGGTGAAGCCGGTGAATTGCCCGATGGCTTCCGGGCCGTCTACGGCGACGATTACCTGTCCGAAAAAGTTTACGACGCCGCGACCCTAGCCGAGACGGTCGCCTCCGGCGATCAGGTGTCGTACCTGGCCCGCGACCCTAAGGGACGGTTGGCCGGCCACATCGCGCTTGCGCGTTCGGCGCCCAACCGCGCGCTGTGGGAGATGGGGCAGGCGATCGTGCTGCCCGACCATCGCAAGGCCGGCATCTTCCGCTGGTTGTTCCAGGCGGCTTTGAGCCATGCCACGCGGGATCCGGGGTGTGTCGGTGTGTTCGCCACCTCCCTGACGAACCATGTCGTCTCGCAGAAGGTCTGTTCGGAAGCGGGCTTTGCCGATGTCGGGCTGGAGATCGATTACGTGCCCCGGCGCATGTTGTTGAAGGAAGGCGCGCGCGGGGCCATCGCCACCATCGTGCAGTACTTGCCGGTGCAGGAGGCCGCGCCGCAGGCCGCCCATGTGCCCATGGGCTATCGTGACTGGGCTGCCCGGCTGCTGACGGCGGTCGGGGAACGTGGGGCCGTGCAGGTGTCGCCTGGCGACGGCCGCTTCACCCGCGGAGCTTCGGGCCTGGAGACGATCGACCTGCCGCGTTTCGACATGAGCCGCCTGACCCTCGCGCACGCGGGCGGCGACTTCGCCGAGCGGATCCGGGCGGAGGAAGAGGTGGCCGAGGCCGCCGGACGACGCACGGTGCAGGTATTGCTGCCGCTGGGTCGGCCCGACGGTGCGGCGGCGTTCGCTTATCTGCGCCGACGCGGCTACGGCTTCAGCGGTGTGTTGCCCCATTTCCTGGCCGATGGCGGGCATGCCGGTATGCTGTACCGGAGCTTCGACCAGCCGAACCTGGGCGAGATCCAGGTGTATAGCCCGCGCGCGCAGGTCCTGTTGTCGGATGTGCGGGCGGATTGGGCCGCTCGGGTGGAGCCGGCGATGGCGGCGGCCTGACGGCTACTTGTTGCGCGATCCAAGGGCCGGTTCGATCCCGATTGTGGTCGGCCCCATCCAGCGATGGGTGGGGCCGCGCCGCACCGTCGAGAGCGCGCGGATCGCCGGCTGCCGGAGTAGGCGATAACATTTGGCGCGCTGTTCGGCCATTTGCTACAAGATGGCGGGCACGCGAGAGTGTGCGCAACGGGGTGGCAAGCGGACGTGGCGCGACGCCGGGGTCCCCTCCCGGCACGGCGGCTCGCAACACCCGCGAGATCACGCGCGATCGCTAATAAGCGGGCGCGTTCATCGTTTGCAAATCTACGCCGCTGCAGGCTTGAGAAAACCGGGGCAGCATCGGGCGAACGTACATCCGCATGGCCGACGATACGAAACGAGCATACGCACAATCCGCCCAGGGCGAACCGCACCCCGGATGGGGTGAGCCTAGCCTAGGCGGCGGCGGGCAGCGCGAGAGCGTGGGCGAGCGCTTGCGCCGCGAACGCGAGACCTACGGTCTGCACCTGCGCGAGGTGTCCGAGAGTCTACGCATCCGTTATGCCTATCTGGATGCGATCGAGCGATCCGCATTCGACGAGTTGCCGGGGCCGACCTACGCCGTCGGCTTCGTGCGCGGCTACGCTCAATTCCTGGGGCTGGACGACGACCGGATCGTTCAGCGCTTCAAGGAAGAAAGCCAGGGCCTGAAACGCGATCAGGAGCTGCACTTCCCGGAGCCTGTGAACGAGGGCAAGATCCCCGGCGGCACCATCCTGGTGCTGTCGATCGTGCTGGTCGCGGTTGCGTACGGCGCCTGGGCCTATCTGTCCGACGGCGAGCGCTCGGTCGCCGACCTCGTTCCCGAGGTGCCCGAGAGCCTGCAGCGCATGGTGGGGGCCACCGAGCAGCCGCCGGTGCCCGAGGCGACCGACCTTGGCAGCGATAGCGCCGACACGCCCGCCGCCGGGACCGAGGATCGTGGCCAGGATGGCCTGGAGACCGAGCAGGTGGCGGATCTGCCGGAGACCGCCCCCGAGCCGGACGTATCGGGCGAGCGGGCCAACGCCACGGCGGATGAGGCGCCGCTAGAGTCGCCTGATAGCGGTGGCGGTCGTTCCGAGGGCCGCGGGGCCAACGCGGCGGCCCCGTCGGAGGCGCCCGAGACGACGGGGGACGCCGCCGACGCGGCGGATGGCGGTAGCAGCCAGACGGCCTCCGAGACCGGTGAGGGCAGGACGATCCCACAGGCGCCGGACCAGACCGCATCGGCGGCGGGGGACTCCGGGGAGTCCGCGCCTGCTCTTGGAGGTGACGGCGAGATCGATCTGCCTGACGCGCCATCGACGAATGGCGACACCGCGCAAGCCGCAGCCGATACGGCCAGCAGCAACCCGGCGCCGCCGGAGGTGCCGGAGATGCAGCAGGACGACAGCGGCATCCCGACCGCCCCGCAACAGACCCAGAGCGCCAGCGCGGACACCCAAGGCGACGACGGCCGCACGTTCGGCGCCAGCACCGCCAACTCCCGCGTCACGTTGATCGCGACCGCCCGGTCCTGGGTCCAGGTGCGTGGTCCCGACGACAGCCTTGTGTTGACCCGTCTGCTGCGTCCGGGCGACCGCTACAATGTCCCGGACCGTCCGGGGCTGACGCTGCACACGGGCAACGCGGGCGGTCTGCAGGTCATGGTCGACGGGCAGGAGATCGGCACGCTGGGCGTCGATGGCGAGGTCCGTCGCGGCATCTTGCTGGAACCGCAGGCGCTGGGGACGACTGGCGGCTAAGCGTCGCGCGTCGGTCGATCCTCTGGTCTGTGCCGGCACGCGGGGCCATCTTCTTTGCTGGTAACGGTCAGGTCCGGCCTTCACCGAACTGTCATGGCCGTGCCCCTGCTGGCGTGGTTGCCGGCGATGGGCAGTCGCGTGTATCCCTGAGTCATAGAAGTCGCCTTTGCTAGGCGTCGTGACCGGGTTGGCGCGGTTCCGCCGTCAGCAGACCCGGACAAGGTCGAAAGACAAGAGCGAGTACCATGAGCGTCCGCCCCTACCGCGACATTCACCGCCGTCAAAGTCGGCAAATCCACGTCGGCAACGTCCCCGTCGGCGGCGACGCGCCGATCACCGTGCAGTCGATGACCAATACCGACTGCGAGGACGTCCAGGGCACGGTGGAACAGATCAAGCGGCTGGAAGACGCCGGTTGCGACATCGTCCGCGTCTCCTGTCCGTCGGAAGAGAGCACGCAGGCGCTGGCGCAGATCGTGCCGCAGGTCGATATCCCGATCGTCGCGGACATCCACTTCCACTACAAGCGCGCGATCGAGGCGGCCCAGGCGGGCGCATCCTGCCTGCGCATCAACCCGGGCAACATCGGCTCCCGGGCGCGGGTGCAGGAAGTCGTCAAGGCCGCCAAGGACTACGGCTGCTCGATGCGCATCGGCGTCAACGCCGGCTCGCTGGAGCGCGATATCCTGGAGAAGTATGGCGAGCCCTGCCCGGACGCGATGGTGGAGAGCGCGCTGACCCACGCGCGCATCCTGGAGGAGGAGGACTTCTACGAGTTCAAGATCTCGTGCAAGGCCTCCGACGTGTTCTTGGCCGTTGCGGCCTACATGCAGCTTGCTGACGCCTGCGACTATCCGCTGCACATCGGCATCACCGAGGCCGGCGGTCAGCGCTCCGGCACGATCAAGTCGTCGATCGGCCTGGGCAACCTGCTGTGGGCCGGGATTGGCGACACGGTGCGCGTGTCGCTGTCTTGCGACCCGGTGGAGGAAATCAAGGTCGGCTACGAGATCCTGAAGTCGCTCGGCCTGCGGCACCGCGGCGTCAACGTGGTCTCCTGTCCCTCCTGTGCACGCCAGCAGTTCGACGTGATCGAGACGGTGCGCACGTTGGAAGAGCGCCTGGAGCACATCTCCACGCCGCTGACCGTTTCGGTAATCGGCTGCGTCGTGAACGGCCCCGGCGAAGCGACCTTGACCGACGTCGGCTTCACCGGCGGTGGCCGCGGCACCCATCAGGTGTACGTCAACGGTCTGCCCAGCCACCGGCTGAAGGATGAGGACATCGTCGACCACCTGGTTAAGCAGGTCGAAGCCAAGGCGGCCGAGATCGAGGCCCAGAAGGACACGCAGCGTAAGGCCGAAGCCGAGGATACGGCGAGCGCCGGCCCGGCCGCGGCGGAGTAGACCGTCCAGGGCTGTCCACGAGCGTTCTGTCAGGTCCGGCGCCGGGACGGTGATCGATGGCGGTCGTGCGGACGTCACCGCCTGACCGTCCAACGCGCGGCAAGGCGTCCTCCTTCCACCCGGTTGCTTTTGCTAGGGCGCGCGCGGTAAGTGTCCGCGGCGCACCTGTGCCCCTTTTCCCAGTTATTGGGCGGAGATCCGACTTGGCGAAACTGCAGCCGGTCCGCGGGACCCGCGATATCCTGCCGGAGGACATGCGTCGTCACCGCACGGTGATCGATGCCTGCCGCCGCTTGGCCGAGCGTTACGGCTATCACGAGATGGCCACGCCGGTGTTCGAGTTTACCGATGTCTTCAAGCGCACGCTGGGCGAAACCTCCGACATCGTGACCAAGGAAATGTACACCTTCCCGGTCTCGGAGGAGGGCGACAGCGTCACCTTGCGTCCGGAGGCGACGGCCGGCGTGGCGCGGGCGTTCATCACCAACGGGCTGCAGCAGGACCTGCCGGCGAAGCTCTTCTACACCGGCCCGATGTTCCGCCACGAACGTCCGCAGAAGGGCCGGCTGCGGCAGTTCCATCAGGTCGATGTCGAGTTGCTCGGGGTCGCCCAGCCGGTTGGCGACGTCGAGATGATCGCGCTTGCCCGGCACTTCCTGCAGGAGATCGGCCTCGACAGCGACCGGATCACGCTGGAGATCAACACGCTGGGCGATCTGGAAAGCCGGAAGGTCTACCGTCAGGCGCTGGTCGACTACTTCCAGCAGTACGAAGATCAGCTGTCCGACGACAGCCGCGCGCGGCTGCACCGCAACCCGCTGCGCATCCTGGATTCCAAGGACGCCGGCGACCGCAAGCTGGTGGCCGATGCCCCGCAGTTCGACGACTACCTGAACCGCGAATCCAAGGACTTCTTCCGGCAGGTGCTGGACGGTCTGCGCACGCTCGGCATCTCTTATGAGATCAACCCGCGGCTGGTGCGCGGAATGGACTACTACACCCACACCTGCTTCGAGTTCACGACCGACCAGTTGGGGGCGCAGGGCACCGTGCTGGCGGGGGGGCGTTACGACGGCCTGATCGGGCAGATGGGGGGGGCGTCGACACCTGGCATCGGCTGGGCTGCAGGTGTCGAACGGCTGTCGATGCTCTTGGACCAAGAGCCGCAACCGCCGCGCCCGATCGCGGTGGTGCCCGCCGGTGAAGCGCAGGAAGCGATGGCTCTGGAGTTGACGCAGAAGCTGCGCCACCAGGGCTTCGCCGTCGAGCTCGGCTATAGCGGCAACCTGCGCAAACGTCTCAAGCGCGCCGACCGGGTCAACGCCCGCGCCGCCGTCATCCTGGGCGAGGAGGAAGCCGCCAAGGGCAGCGCCACCGTTCGCGACCTGGACAGTGGCACACAGGAAACGGTGAGCCTGAACGCCCTGGGCGAGCGTCTCGCCCAGCTGAGCTAGCGAAGCGGACGGCCCGCGTTTCCCGCGCGCGGAGTGTAGCGTATGTCCGGCGATCCGGCCGCCCATCTCGTCATCGTGGGCCTGTCCCACCGCAACGTCCCGGCGGGCGTGCGCGAAACCCTGTTCGTCGAGGACGTCGACCGTGCGCGCCTGTTGGCCGATTTGCGTGCGGCTGGGTTCGAGCAGGGCGTGGTGCTCGCGACGTGCGAGCGGGTCGAGGTTGCGACCTTGTCCGAAACGCCGAACAAGGTGGAGCTGACTGCCGCGCGTCTGCTTGCGGACTGGTCTGGCATGGATGGCGAGGAGGTTGGTCGGCTGCTGTCGATCCATCGGGGCCATGCCGCCTTGCGCCACCTGTTCGCCGTTGCCGCGGCGCTGGACAGTCAGATGCTGGGCGAGCCGCAGGTACTGGGCCAGTTAAAGGACAGCCATCGGGTGGCGCAGGAGGCGGGGCTGGTCGCCGGCCGGCTGGAGGCGATGCTGCAAAGCGCCTACACGGTCGCCAAGCGCGTGCGCTCGGAGACGGAGTTGGCCAGCCAGCCGGTGTCGATCGCCGCCGCGGCGATCAAGGTCGCCCGACAGATTCACGGCGATCTTCGGCGCTGTAACGCCCTGATGCTGGGGCTGGGGGAGATGGGCGAGTTGATGGCCGCCCAGCTGAGAGACAGTGCGGTCGCGCGCCTGGTGCTGGCGCACCCGACCCAGCGCCGGGCGGAAACCGCGGCGCGCCGGCTCGCCTGCGATGTGCGCCCGTGGGAGGATCTCGACGCCGCGCTGGTCGATGCGGATATCGTCGTCGCGGGGTTGGGGCGGGGCGATTACGTGCTGGGGCGCCAGACGGTGCGCCGGGCGCTGAAACGCCGCCGGCAGCGTCCTATTTTCATCATGGATGCGGCTGTGCCGGCGGACGTCGAGCCGAAGGTGCACGACCTCGATTCGGCGTTCGTCTACGATCTGGGCGACCTGGAACGCGTCGCACAGGAAGGCCGCGTGCAGCGCGAGCACGCCGCGCTCGACGCCTGGGCGATCGTGGACGCCGAACTGGACGCCTTCGCCAAGCGCGCGGCGGGCCGCGAGGCGGTGCCCTCCGTAACCGGGCTGCGCCAGCATTTCGAGACGGTCCGCGCGGAGGTGCTGGCGACCGGCAAGCTGGACGCGGAGGCCGCCACGCGCCTATTGGTCAACCGTCTGCTGCACGGTCCCACGCAGGCGCTGCGCGAGGCCGCTGGCGATGTCGAAACGCGCGCCGAGTTGGAACGCAGCCTGGCGCGGCTTTACGGTATCGATCCCCGTGAGGGGGGGCAGAGCGAGGACGATGCCGACGACGCGCAACGCTGAGCTGCGCGGCGGCCCGTGATGGGCGCGGGGACCGTGACCCTGCTCGGAGGAACACAAGGAAGGACGTGCCGTGTCGCTGGAAGAGAATCTGGACGGGGTGGTGGCGCGTTACGAGGAGCTGCAGGCCCTGGTCGCGCGCCACGAAAGCCCCGGCTCCTCCGACTACACTGATAAGCTGAAGGAGATTTCCGATCTCCAGCCGGTCGTCGACTCCATTCAGGCGCTGCGGGCCGCGCGCCAGGAGCGTGACGAGGCCAAGGCGATGATGGACGACCCCGACAGTGACGCGGAGATGCGCGAGCTGGCGGAGGAGGAATATTACCGCCTGCGCGATCGTTGCGACGCGCTGGAGCACGACGTGAAGATGCGCCTCGTCCCGCGCGACAAGGACGACGAGAAGAACGCCATCCTGGAGGTCCGCGCGGGAACCGGCGGGCAGGAGGCGGCCCTGTTCGCCGCCGAGCTGTTCCGCATGTATCAGCGCTATGCCTCCGAGCAGGGCTGGAGCGTGGAGGTCCTGTCCTGGCAGGAAGCCGACCAGGGCGGCGCCAAGGAGGTCAGCGCCCTGGTTAAGGGTCGGGGCGTGTTCGCCAAGCTGAAGTACGAATCCGGCGTGCACCGCGTGCAGCGCGTGCCGCAGACCGAAAGCCAGGGCCGGATTCACACCTCCGCCGCCACCGTCGCGGTGCTGCCGGAGGCGGAGGACGTCGACGTCGAGGTCGAGGACAAGGATCTGCGGATCGATACCTTCCGCTCCCAGGGCGCTGGCGGGCAGCACGTCAACACCACCGACTCGGCCGTGCGGATTACCCACCTTCCGACCGGGGTGGTGGTGAGCTGCCAGGACAACAAGTCCCAGCACAAGAACCGCGCCCGGGCGATGCAGGTGCTGCGCGCCCGTTTGTACGACATGGAGCGGCAAAAGGTGGAGCAGGCGCGCGCCGACGACCGCAAGTCGCAGATCGGGAGTGGCGACCGCTCGGAGCGGATTCGCACCTATAACTTCCCGCAGGGCCGTGTGACCGACCACCGGATCGGCCTGACCCTCTATCAGCTGGAGAAGGTGATGAGCGGCGAGGGCCTGGATCAGGTGATCGATCCGCTGATCAACGAGGATCAGGCCGCCAAGCTGGCCGAGTTGCAGTGAGCACATCCGTGCCCGTCGATCCGGCCGCAGCAGTCTCCGCCGGCGCGTTGCTGGACATCGCGCAGCTTCGCCTGGCGGCGGCGGGCGTGGACGCGCCGCGGCGCGATGCGCGCCTGTTGCTGGCGGCGGCTATGGAGGTCGAGGAAGCGGCACTGCTTGCCGATCCGGGGCGCTGTGTCGCGGTTGAGGCGGCACAGCGGTTCGCGGACTATCTTGAGCAGCGCGTGACGCGCCGACCGGTGTCCCGCATTCTGGGCGTGCGCGAATTCTGGAGCTTGACGTTCGAAATCGGCCCCGGCGTGCTCGACCCCCGGCCGGATACCGAAACATTGGTCGAAGCGGCGTTGGCCCACGTCGATGCGAGCGGCCATGGCCGGGAAGCGGCATGGCGCGTGCTGGACCTTGGTACCGGCAGCGGCTGTCTCCTGCTCGCACTGCTGTCCGAATTGCCGAACGCGACCGGCCTGGGGCTCGAACGTGACCCCGAGGCTGCGGCGATCGCCCGCGCCAACGCCGCGCGCCACGGTCTGGACACTCGGGCGCAGGTGCGCGCGGAGGCCTGGGAAGAGGTCGAGGGCGCGCAGGTCGACCTGATCGTCAGTAATCCGCCTTATGTGCGTCGTGGGGAGATTCAGGACCTGGCGCCGGAAGTGACCCGGTATGACCCTTGGAGCGCACTCGACGGTGGGCCGGACGGGCTGGACGCCTACCGCGATCTGGTGCCCCGGCTGGCCGGCTGGTTGGCGCCCGGCGGACAGGTGTTCCTGGAGGTCGGGCACGACCAGGGCGGCGAGGTACAGGCCCTGCTCCAGGGCGCGGGGTTGCGTACACCCGCCGGCGTGTGCGATTTGGCAGGCAATCTGCGTTGCGTGCGCGCGGCGGCGGCTTGATTCCCGCTGTCGCGGCGCACGCGGGCGAACCGCCCGGCACGGGTTCGAAAAACGGTTGGACGTGGCGCGGTTCGCCACTAGGGTAGATGCGTGGCGGTCGGGGGGCCGGCGGCAAACAGGCTTTTGCAAGGAAAGATGCGAAGGCCAGGGCCCCGACAGACGCAACGCGATCCCGATTAGCGAGCAGCTTCCGTGACGGCTGGCCCGGACCACGGGCGGGCAGCACGTGCGAAAGCGCGAGGATCGACCTTTTCCTGGGTGATACGGATACGATGAAACAGGGTTCAAGCGGTGGTGGACGGCGGCCTCGTGGTCGCTCCGGCGGTGGCGGCGGCGGTGGCCGCAAGAACGTTCCGCTGAAAAATCAGAACTTCGACAGTAACGGCCCCGACGTGCGCGTACGCGGTAACGCCACGCAGGTCTACGAAAAGTATCTGGCACTGGCACGGGACGCGAGTTCGGCTGGCGATCGGGTGATCGCCGAGAGCTACTATCAGCACGCCGAGCATTACTACCGGATCATCAACGAAAATACCGATCCTTCGTACGAGGATCTCTATGGCCGCGAGCCGAACGGCTATGACGGCCAAGACGAGGAGGATTACGAGGACGACGGCGCGCGCCAGCAGGCCCGCGGGACCCGCCAGGAACGCCGCGAACGTTATGAGCAGGACGAGCGCCGTCGCCAGCAGCCCCAGAGCAACGGGCAGGGCTACCACGTCAACGGCGGTGGCGACGCCGGCGAGGCGAACGGGGCGCCGCAGCCGGCCGCCGATGGCGCCGATGCGCAGGGCAGTGCTGAGGCTGATGGCGGTAGCCGTGCCAAGCGCGGTCGTGGCCGTCCGCGCCGCAACAAGAATGCCCAGGGTGGTGACGGCAACGGCGAGTCCAACGGCGAAGACACCGCCGTCAGCGATGCCCCGGACACGGGCAGCGGCCAGCCCGCCGACAACGCCTCTTCCGAAGACAGTGCGTAAGCGGAGCCAGCAGGGGCTTTTCTAGGCCCGATCTCGACTGATTCGACGGCTGATTTTGCGCGGCCCCGGCCCCGTCTACTGGGGGCGGGGCTGCGCTCTTGCTCTTGTGTGCGTCCGGGTTTTGGTGGGTATGCGCCGCCTGGGCGGGCGTGTTCGATCCCATCCGTGTGCTGAGGGTCGTTCGCTCGCCGTGAGTCTCTGGCTAGTGCGCCCAAACCGTCCTGTCCGCGCAGCGATACGCGACGCGCCCCAGCGCCCGAAGGAGACAAGGCCCGATGACACAGCCGCTGTTGGGGCAACTCGTCGGTCTTGTCGCCCTGGGGCTTTGTATCGCGGGCTTCGCGCACAAGCGCGACGACCGTTTGCTGCTGATCCTGATCTTCGCGAACGTGGCGTTTGCGGCGCAGTTTTTCCTGTTGGGCGGCTGGGTCGCCGGCGCGATCAGCGCCTTGATCGTCCTGCGGATCGTGCTGGTGCGGCGGTATAAGAAAAGCTGGCCGGTGATGGTGGCCATGCTGGCGGCGACCCTCGGCGTCGCCGGGCTAACCTGGCAGGGGCCGCTCGACATGGTGCCGTTGCTCGCGGGCCTGATCGGCACCTATGCCATGTTCATGCTGGACGGTATTCCGATGCGGCTTATGCTCGCGGTCGGCGCGGGCTGTTGGGTGCTGGCCAACTATCTTTCGGGCTCGGTCGGTGCGTTGCTCGCCGAGAGCTTGGTCCTGGCCACCAATGCGGTCACGATCGTTCGGATCTATCGCGACAGACCGCTCCCACAGTCCTGGCAAGGGGGGCCGGGCACTCCGCCGTAAACCCGCCCGTGTTTACCCGCGCCGGGGCATCAGAACCGCCGGGGCATCAGGACGGTGTAGTCCAGGTCCAGCAGGACCGAGGGGTCGTACTTGCCATCGTCGCCGGTCAGGGGATGGTCGGCGCACGTCCGATCCTTGGTCGCGACCGTACGCAGACGCAGCGCGCCGACGTCCGACCGGCCCGGGATCTCGATCGTGTCCAGCACCTCGGACCAAGCGTAGATGGTGTCGCCGGCGAAGCAGGGATTGGTGTGCCGGCCGGCGTTGATCGCAGCGACCTTGAGCGCATTGCCCAGGCCGTTGAACGTCAGCGCGCGGGCAATCGAGATGACGTGCCCGCCGTAGATGATCCGCCGGGCGAAGCGCCCTTGCGCCTGCTGGTGCTGGTTGAAGTGCACCCGCGCGGTGTTCTGATAGAGACGGGTAGCCATCTGGTGCTCGGCCTCTTCCACCGTCATGCCGTCGACGTGGTCGATCTGCTCGCCCGCTTGGTAGTCCTCGAACAGGTGTGGCTGGCCGGTCAGGCCGGTATCGAACTGGGCAAAATCGGTGTCGGCCGGCAGCTCCAATTGCGACGCCGGCACCGCCTCGGCGAGTTCGGGAATGTGCGGTTCCGGCGCCGGGCTCTCGGGATCGCGCTTGTGCACCATGACCCAGCGCACGTAGTCCAACACCGGCGTGCCGTCGGCCTTGGTCCCGCGGGAGCGGACATAGACCGTGCCGGTCTTGCCGTTGGAGTTCTCCTTCAGGCCGATCACCTCGGAGACGGTGGCGATCGTGTCCCCTGGATAGACCGGCTGACGGAACACCCCCTCCGCGTAGCCGAGATTGGCGACCGCGTTCAGCGAGATGTCGGGCACCGACTTGCCAAACACCAGGTGGAAGGCAAGCCAGTCGTCCAGCGGCAGTCCCTTGTAGCCAACCTCGCGCGCGGCGGTCCCGGAGCTGTTGAGCGCGAAGCGTGCGCCGGTCAGCGACAGGTAAAGCGCCTGGTCGCCTTCCGTGACGGTGCGCGGAGTCGCGTGCCGAAGCTGCTGGCCGAGCTTGAAGTCCTCGAAGTAGTTGCCCTGGATCTGCTTGCTCATCGCGGGGTCCGTTTCGTCGCCTGTGTGTGCTGTCTGTCCCGGCTGTCGGAGGTTTACGCGGCCGTGCGCTGTGCGATCGCCTCGGCGAGCGCGACCAGGCGCTGTGCATTCTCCACGTGCAGGTTCTCGATCAGTTGGCCATCCAGCACCGCCACGCCTTCGCCCCGGCGCTGGGCTTCCGCGTGCGCCTCGATGATCCGACGGGCGTAGGCGATCTGCTCTTCCGATGGTGCGAACACCCGGTTGGCGGTCTCGACCGTCTTGGGATGGATCAGCGTCTTGCCGTCCATGCCCAGCGCGCGGCCCTGCCGGCAGTGCGCTTCCAGTCCCTCGTCGTCGTTCAGGTCCAGATGGACGCCGTCGACGATCGCCCGGCCGTAGGCACGGGCGGCCAGGACGCACCACGACAGCGCGCTCAGTACCGGCTGCCGGTCATTCGTGTGCTCGGCGTGCAAATCCTTGACCAGGTCACTCGTGCCCATGACGAACACCGCCAGCCGGTCACTCGCCGCGGCGATCTCCTGGGCGTTGAGCACGCCCTTGGGCGTCTCGATCATGGTCCAGATCGCCATGTCCGAAGGAGCGCCGGCCGCCTCCATGCGTTTTTCCAGGTCCTGGACCATGGCCGCGCTTTCGACCTTGGGCAGCAGCAGCGCGTCGGCGCCGCAGGTCGCGGCGGCCACGACGTCCGCAGGGCCCCAGGCGCCGTTCAGCGGATTGACCCGCACGGCAACCTCGCGCGGGGCGTAGCCGCCGGCCCGGACCGCCTGCACCACCTGGTCGCGCGCGTTCGCCTTGGCGTCCGGCGTCACCGCGTCTTCCAGGTCCAGGATCAATGCGTCGGCGGGGAGGCTCTTGCCCTTCTCGAGCGCCCGGGCGTTAGAGCCGGGCATGTAGAGCACGCTGCGCCGCGGGCGCGCGGCCGGTTGATCGGTCATCGTTCGCCCTCCCGTATAGCTCTGGTCTTGGGACCCGCATGCAGCCGCCGAGCCATCGGGGTCGCCGGTTGTATTGCACTGCGGTATCCGCACGCGACTATAAACAACGTGACCCACGTGGCAAGGTGGACGCCCTGGCGCCCGCCATTCCGCCGGTTTAATCGGTGGGGCCCGTAAGAAGCCAGAAGCACGCAATCAGAAGAAAGCCGCGACCGCCGTCATGCCTGTTCTCTGTCTGAATTCACACGTCGTCTATGGTTATGTCGGCAACGACGCCGGCAGCTTTTGTCTCCGCCGGTTGGGGGTGGAAACCTGGCAGGTCGACACGGTGGCCTTGTCCAATCATCCGGGCTACGGCGACTTGACCGGGCGGGTGGTGCCGGCGGCCGAGCTGCGTGCGCTGGTCGACGGGGTGGCCGCGCGCGGGGTGTTGGAACAGACCGATGCCCTGCTGAGCGGCTATCTCGGTGCGGCGGAGCAGGCGGCGGTCGTCGCGCATGCCGGGCGTACGCTGCGCGCGGCCAACCCGCAGGCGCTGGTCATCGCCGATCCGGTGATGGGCGATGCCGAGCCCGGTCTCTACGTTGGCCAGGATATTGCCGAAGCGCTGGCGCGCGAGGTCGTGCCGAACGCCGATGTAGTGACGCCGAACGCCTTCGAACTCGGGTGGCTGACCGGGCGTGCGGTCGCCGGGTGGGAGGACGCGCTGTCTGCGGCGCGCGCGCTGATCCAGACAGGACCCGGACTGGTCATCGTCACCTCGATCCCCACGAGCGACGATAGCCTGGGCCTGCTGGCGGTGACGGCCGAGCGGGCCTGGGCGCTTGGCGTGCCGCGGCTCGATTTTCCGGTCGCACCGAACGGAGCCGGGGACGCCCTCGCCGGGCTGATCACCGCGCACCTGGTGCGTGGGAGCAGCTATGCGCAGGCGTTGGGCGCTGCTGGCAATGCCATCCACCGCGTGCTTGAGGCCACCCGGGATGCCGGTCGGCGTGAGCTGGCCCTGCCTTTGGCCCAGGATATGTTGGTCGCGCCGGGGACGCGTTTCGCCGTGCGGGAGCTTGAGCCCCGCGCGGAGGTTTAAACTGGACGCGGAGATGCCAACCTCGCCGCCAGGGCTGGAGAGACGCGATGGATTTCCGGGAATTCGCCGGCTATGCCGCTGGCACGGCATTCGTGCTTGGCGCAACGGCGTTGGTGCTGGGCGTGGTCGTACTGGTGTTGAGCTCCGTGCCCGTGTTGCTGCTGGTCTTCCCGCTCAGCCTGGGCGCGCTCGCTCTGTTCCTTTTGGTCGGCTATCTCCGTCACCGCCAGATTCGCCGTCCCCGGCGACGGTCGTAGCTTGGAGCTGGACCGGCGTTTCACAACCGCGTTATGGCGCCGCAGCATAGGTCTTGTAGGCTTGCTGTCGAACGCGCGCGCCCTTACGTTGTGCGCCGCAGCAAGATCGTTGGGAGACACGGTCGGTTGTGCGGGTCAGGATCGCGGAAGCCAGCATCGCTGTGCGCGTGCGCCTTACCCGTTGTTTAACGGAGTCGCAGCGATATTCGCGTCGAAGGTCTAGCCGACCTTCAACCACGTTGCCTTTTGGGAAGCGAGATCGGGAGGCCCGCGGTGAGCATCCGGAACCTGGACAAAGCCTTCAAGCCGCAGTCGGTCGCCTTGATCGGGGCCAGCACCAAGGACCATTCGGTGGGTCAGGTCGTGGCCAGGAACCTGTTCCACAGCGGGTTCAAGGGTCCGATCATGCCGGTGAATCCGAAACACCGCTCGATCGAGGGCGTGCTTGCCTATAACTCGGTCGACGAGCTGCCGATCGTTCCCGACCTGGGCGTGATCGCGACGCCGCCGGATGCGGTCGCGGAGACGGTGCGGGCGCTGGGCGAAAAGGGCACGCGCGCGGTGGTCGTGCTGACCGCCGGCTTCGGCGAGGGCGGCAGCGAGCAGGGGCAGCAGCGCCGCCAGCAGTTGCTGGATGCCGCGCGGCCATACACGCTGCGCATCGTCGGGCCGAACTGCGTCGGTGTGATGCTGCCCGAGCTGGGCTTGAACGCGAGCTTCGCGCACATCGCCCCGAACAAGGGCAATCTGGCGTTCGTGACCCAGTCCGGGGCGATGGTGACCGCCATGCTGGACTGGGCGACACCGCGGGGGATCGGCTTCAGCCACGTGATCTCGCTGGGCGACATGACCGATGTCGACTTCGGCGACGCGCTGGACTACCTGGGCAACGATCCGAATACCCGCGCGATCCTGCTGTACGTCGAGGCGATCAGCGACGCGCGCAAGTTCATGTCCGCCGCGCGGGCGGCCAGCCGGACCAAGCCGGTGATCGTCATTAAGGGCGGCCGGTTCGCCGAGGGGGCGAAGGCCGCCAGTTCTCATACCGGCGCGTTGGCCGGGTCGGATGCGGTCTATGACGCCGCGTTCCGGCGCGCTGGCATGCTGCGGGTCTATGACCTGCATGAGCTGTTCGACGCCGCCGAGACGCTGGCGAGCGCCCCGCAGATCAAGGGCGACCGCATGACCATCCTGACCAACGGCGGCGGTCTGGGCGTGCTCGCGACCGACGCGCTGATCGGCGGCGGCGGCAAGATGGCGGAGCTGAGCGACGAGACGATCCAGAAGCTGGACAAGGTTCTGCCGGCGACCTGGTCGCGCGGCAATCCGGTCGACATCATCGGCGACGCGCCGGGCAAGCGTTATGCGGATGCCCTGCAGATCCTGCTGGAGGAAAAGAATTCCGACGCCGTTCTGGTGATGAACTGCCCGGTCGCGGTGGCCGACCCGAAGGATGCGGCGGACGCGGTGGTGCGCACGATCGGCGGACGTCGGCGTCCGGTCTTCACCGCCTGGCTGGGCGAGGGAGCGGCGCGCGAGGCGCGTGCCCTGTTCGCCGAGCGCGGTATCCCGACATATGGCACCCCGGAAGAAGGCGTACGCGGCTTCCTGCACCTGGTGCGCTATCGGCGCAGCCAGGAGGAACTGATGGAGACGCCGCCGTCGGTCCCCGATCAGCGCCCGGCGGATACCGAGGCCGCGCGGATCGCGCTGAAGAAAGTGCTGGACGAGGGCCGCGAGTGGACCAGCGAGCCGGAAGCCAAGCAGATCCTGAAGGCCTACGGCGTGCCGATCGTCGACACCCGGATCGCCGACGATATCGAAAGCGCCGTCCAGGCGGCGGAGGAACTGGGGTATCCGGTCGCGATCAAGGTGATCTCCGGCGATATCACCCACAAGTCCGACGTCGGCGGCGTCGAGCTGGGCCTGGAGAGTGCCGAGGAGGTGCGCCACGCCGCCGAGCGGATGCAGCACACCATCTATGAACTGCGCCCGGATGCCCGGATCGACGGTTTCTCCGTGCAGCAGATGGTCAACCGTCCGGATAGTCACGAGTTGATCGTCGGGGCGACGGAGGATTCGCAATTCGGCCCGATCATGATGTTCGGCCACGGCGGTACGGCGGTGGAAGTGCGCCGCGACCAGACGCTGGCGCTGCCGCCGCTGAACATGAACCTGGCCCGCAGCATGATCGAAAGTACCCGCGTGCACGGCCTGCTCGAAGGCTATCGTGGTCACCCGAAGGCTGACATCGATGCGATTGCCCGGGCGCTCAACATGGTGAGCCAGTTGGTGATCGACTGCCCCGAGGTGGCCGAGCTGGACATCAACCCCCTGCTCGCCGACGCGCACGGCGTGGTCGCGCTGGATGCCCGGATCAAGGTGCAGCAGCCCAAGGCTACGGGCGCTGAACGCCTGTCGATCAGCCCCTACCCGAAGGAGCTGGAGCGCACGCAGGCGCTGAGCGATGGCACGCCGGAGTTCCTGCGCCCGATCACCCCGGAGGACGAACCGGCTCTGCGCGCCTTCTTCCGGCGGATGACGCCGGAAGACATGCGTCTGCGCTTCTTCTCGCCGATGAAGGAGCTCAGCCACGCCTTCGCCGCGCGCCTGACCCAGATCGACTATGACCGGGAAATGGCTTTGGTCGCGGTCAATCCGGACGACCCGGAGGAGATCCACGGTGCGGTGCGGATCACCTGCGATCCGGACAACATCGAGGCGGAGTATGCGGTCGCCGTGCGCTCCGATCTGAAGGGGCGCGGGCTTGGCTATCTCTTGATGCAGGAGATCATCGGCTACGCCAAGAACCGCGGCGTGCGTCGGATCACCGGCGACGTGCTGGCGGAAAACCGGGCGATGCTGCAGATGTGCAAGGACCTGGGCTTCCAGTCCAAGCACGCGCCGGACGATCCGCAGCTGATCCGGGTGCAGCTTCCGCTCGACCAGGCGGCGGAATAAAGCGCCCTGTCGAGCGCCTGATGGCTGCTCCGGCCGCGTTCCGGTGCGACCAAGGCTTGGAACCTTGGCACGCCGCTTACCGTTCTTCTCCTACGTGTTGCACCGCAGCGGTCCGGGGCGGGACGCGCCTTGCATTGCCGGGCCTGCCCGCGTACCAATGCCGGTTCGCCCCCGCGCGAGCGCATAATAGCCGTAACGAGGACGTACTCCATGGGTTACAAGGTCGCCGTCGCCGGCGCCACGGGCAACGTGGGCCGGGAGATTCTGAAGATCATGGCCGAGCGGGAGTTCCCCGCCGACGAGGTCATCGCGCTGGCTTCCGGCCGGTCGGCCGGCCGCGAGGTGTCGTTCGGCGAGGACCAGACCCTGAAGATCCAGGACATGTCCAAGTTCGACTTCAAGGGCGTGGACATCGTCCTGTCCTCGCCGGGCGGCGAGGTGTCGGCCGAATACTCGCCCAAGGCCGCGAAGGCCGGCGCGGTGGTGATCGACAATACCTCTAAGTTCCGGATGGAGCCGGACGTCCCGCTGGTCGTGCCGGAGGTCAATCCGGAGGCGATCGCCGAGCACACCAAGCGCGGCATCATCGCCAACCCGAACTGCTCGACCATCCAGATGCTGGTCGCCCTCAAGCCGCTGCATGACCTGGCCGGGATCAAGCGCGTGGTGGTCTCGACCTACCAGTCGACCAGCGGCTCCGGGAAGGAGGCGATGGACGAACTGTTCAACCAGACGCGCGGCATCTACATGAACGAGCCGGCGCGTCCGCAGAACTTCACCAAGCAGATCGCGTTCAACGCGATCCCGCACATCGACTCCTTCCTGGACGACGGCTCGACCAAGGAGGAGTGGAAGATGGTCAACGAGACCAAGAAGATCCTCTCCCCCGACATCAGGGTTGCTGCGACCTGCGTGCGCATCCCGGTGTTCATCAGCCACGGCGAATCGATCAACGTCGAGTTCGAGCGCGATGTGAGCGAAGACGCCGCGCGCGAGGCGATGCGCGACTTCCCAGGGCTGACCGTGGTCGATCACCGCGCCGACGAAGGCTACGTCACGCCGGTTGAAGCGGCCGGTGAGGACGACGTCTACGTCTCCCGCATCCGCAAGGACCCGACGGTGGACAACGGTCTCGCCTTTTGGTGCGTCGCCGACAATCTGCGCAAGGGCGCGGCCCTCAACACCGTCCAGATCGCCGAGACCCTGATCGAGCGTTTCTGGGCCAAGGAGCGCGCGAACGCCTGACCTCTTCGGCGCGTTACGAAGCGGCACAAAGGGCGTCCGGGGCAACCCGGGCGCCTTTTTTCTTTGGCGGATTGCAGGGGCAGTGTCTCTTCCGGCGGGAAGAGGACGGCTTACGGCGTTAGGCGCATTCCACCTTCACGGGCGCGCCGGCCTTCGCGCCCTTGAGCTTGCGCACGTCGTCGGGATCGGCGTCGGCGAAGATGTTGACCGGGGCGGCCAGGCGGATTTCGTCGCCCTGGCTGATCGGGGTCGGGCCGTAGCCGATCGCGATCGCGTTGCCTTCGGGCCAGTAGGCGATCTCGCCGGCATCGACCACTGCGCGCTGGTCGTCTTCAGGCGCGACGTCGAGCCGGGCGCCGAAATAAACTTCCTCGCCCCAGGTATTGGCCGTGCCCGTGACCGGGCAGGCGCTGGCAATCGCCTTGGCGGTCGGCGTGGCGCGCAGGGTTGCGTCGAAACAGACGTCCCCCACGGTGATCCGGATACGTTCAGTCATCGATACCTCCCGGACGGTTTTTCTCGTTTGCTCGTCCTTATGATGGACGTTGCACGATGACGGACGTTTTACCCGTCCTGATAGGCGGCGACCACCGCGTTCACTTCACGGGCGTGCGCGATCCGGGCCGGCTCGCCGCTGTCTGGGCCGTCGTAGCGTCCCAGCTCGCGCAGCAGCTGGAAGAAGCCCGGGCCCGGCAGGCCGTCGTTGCCGCGCCCGACCGCGAGCGCGGCCAGCATCGGCCGGTCGGCGGCGTGGTCGGCACGGGCGATCGCTTCCAGCGCTTCCGTCGTCTTGTGGATCGTGTGCGGGCCCGGCACCTCGGCCTCGTGGGCCAGATCGCGGTAGCGTACGGTCTGTCCCGCCCGTGCATGATCTTCCAGATGCCGGCGCAGCCGTGGGCAAAGTTCGACGATGAGCGCGAAGTCATTCATGCCTTCCACGTAGGCTCCTCGGGCGCGTCTTGCGAGCCGTGGCCGGGATTTTCCTGTGCCCGGGTGGGGCGCCCGCCGTCTTGCCGCCGCCCGCGCGAGCGGGTAGGCAAGGGAGCCGTCCAAGAACGCGCCTGGCCGCGCCGTATGCGGCCCGGGTTCGACAACATGCCTGCGAAGGCCGGGAGGGATCTCATGACCGAACAGTTGACCCACTTCATCGATGGTGCGCGTACGTCCGATACCGGCGGGCGCAGTGGCCCGGTGTATAACCCGGCAACCGGCCAGCAAACGGCCACGGTCGCCTTCGCCGACAATGCGGTGTTGCAGCGCGCGGTCGCCTCCGCCAAGCAGGCCTTGCCGGACTGGGCCGGGAAGACGCCGCTCACCCGCGCGCGGGTGCTGTTCAAGTACAAGGAACTCTTGGAAGCCAACCGCGACAAGCTGGCGGAGCTGATCTGCCGCGAGCACGGCAAGGTGTTCAGCGACGCCAAGGGCGAGGTCACGCGCGGTATCGAGGTGGTGGAGTTCGCCACCGGCGCGCCGCACCTGCTCAAGGGTGACTACACCCCGCAGGTCGGCGGCAGCGTCGACAGCTTCTCGATGCGCATGCCGCTCGGCGTGGTCGCCGGCATCACGCCGTTCAACTTCCCGGCGATGGTGCCGATGTGGATGTTTCCGGTCGCGCTTGCCTGCGGCAACACCTTCGTCCTGAAGCCGAGCGAGAAGGACCCGAGCGCGCCGCTGTTCCTGGCCGAGCTGCTGATGGAGGCGGGCGCGCCGAAGGGCGTGCTGAACGTCGTCAACGGCGACAAGCAGGCGGTCGACGGCCTGATCCAGCACCCGGACGTGCAGGCGCTGTCGTTCGTCGGCTCGACGCCGATCGCCGAGTACATCTATCAGCACGGCTGTGCGCAGAATAAGCGCGTGCAGGCCCTGGGCGGCGCTAAGAACCACATGGTGGTGATGCCCGACGCCGACATGGACCAGGCCGCCGACGCGCTGATGGGTGCGGGCTATGGCAGCGCGGGCGAGCGCTGCATGGCCGTCTCTGTGGCGGTCACGGTGGGCGAGGCCGGTGATCAGCTGATCTCCCGCCTGGCGCCGAAGGTGGAGAACTTGCGGATCGGTCCCTGGGACGACGCCAAGGCCGACATGGGGCCGCTGGTCACCGCCGATCACCTGCAAAAGGTGAAGGGCTACGTCGACCTGGGCGTCGAGGAAGGCGCTGAGTTGATCGTCGATGGCCGCAGCCAGTCGCTGCAGGGCTACGAGAACGGCAACTTCATGGGCGGCTGCCTGTTCGACCGTGTGACCCCGGACATGCGGATCTATAAAGAGGAAATTTTCGGCCCCGTGCTGTCGGTGGTGCGCGCCAACAGCTACGACGAGGCGGTCGAGTTGGTGAACGCGCACGAGTTCGGCAACGGCTCGGCGATCTTCACCCGCGACGGCGACGCCGCCCGGCAGTACCAGCAGGAGGCGCAGACCGGCATGGTTGGCATCAACGTGCCGATCCCGGTGCCGATGGCCTTCCACTCCTTTGGTGGCTGGAAGCGCTCGCTGTTCGGCGATCATCACATGCACGGCATGGAAGGCGTGCGCTTCTATACCCGTCTGAAGACCGTGACGCAGCGTTGGCCCACCGGCATCCGCGCCGGCGCCGAATACACCATGCCGACGATGGAGTAGGCTGAGCGCCGCGCGTCCTGTCTCCAGGCCGTTGACCTCGGCGCCAGCCGGCGCTTAGGTGCGCTGCGAAGACGGGTACGGAAGTGAGGAGTGCATGGCCGAGGCCGCGCGCGACAGCGCCAAGGCAACTAGCGACGCGCCGCAGCAGACCGACGTGAGCGCGGACGGGCCGCTCGCGGCCTATCGCACCCTGCGCCAGCAGGGCGAGATCGCCGCCGATCCCGCGCAGGAGCTGGCGGCGGAGAAGCTGGAATCGCTGCATCACGCCCTGCGCAACTACCAGCCCAAGAATCCTGGCGGCTGGAAGGCCCGCCTGGGCCTCGCCCGCCGGCCGGAGACGCCGCCGCAGGGCCTGTACCTGTACGGCGACGTCGGGCGCGGCAAGTCCATGCTGATGGATTTGTTCCACGACCGCGCACCGGTCGAGCGGAAGCGGCGCGTGCACTTCCACGCCTTCATGGCCGAGGTGCACGACCGGCTGCATGCCTGGCGGCAGGAAACCAAGGGGGCGAAGGCCGACCCGTTGCCGCAGCTGGCGGAGAAGATCGCGCAGGAAAACTGGCTGCTGTGCTTCGACGAGTTTCACGTCGTCAACGTTGCCGACGCGATGATCCTGGGCCGGCTGTTCGAGGCGCTGTTCGAGCACGGGGTGGTGGTCGTCGCCACCTCCAACTTCCCGCCCGACCGGCTGTACGAGAACGGCCTGCAGCGCGGCCGCTTCCTCCCGTTCATCGAGCTGCTGAAGCAGCGCCTGGACGTGCTCGGCCTGGAGGGCGGGCGCGACTACCGGCTGAGCCGCCTGTCCGACATCACGGTCTATCAGACCCCGCTCGGCCCCAAGGCCCGCCAGGCGATGGACCAGGCCTTCGCGCGCTTGACCGAGGGGGCGGAGATCGCGCGCGACTACGTCACGGTGAAGGGCCGGCGGGTCGAGGTGCCGCGCTGCGCCCGTGGGGTGGCGCGCTTCGGCTTCGACGACCTATGCGCCAAGGCGCTGGGCGCGCAGGACTATCTGGCGATCGCCACGCACTTCCACACCGTGCTGCTGGACGACGTGCCGGCAATGACCGGCGATCAGCGCAACGAGGCGCGGCGCTTCATGACCCTGATCGACGCCCTCTACGAGCATCGCTGCAACCTCTTGATCGCCGCCGATGCGCCGCCGGAACGCCTGTACCAGGGCGAGGACGGCGGCTTCGAGTTCCAGCGCACCGTCTCGCGCCTGATGGAAATGCAGTCCAAGGACTACATTGCCCTGCCGCACCTGACGTGAGGAAGCGCCAGGAGCGCGCGGCGAGGGAGCTTCACGTGTGAAGCAGGGGGAATTGATGTGACGGCTGACCGCCGTGCTTATTCCCCTACCTGCAGCAGCAATCCGCGTTTGCGGGCGACGTGGAAGCTGTACAGGAACAGGAACGCTCCCAGCGCCAGGTAGCAGAGATCGACCAGCGCGGCGTGCAGCAGCAGGTCGGTGCGCACCGTGTCGTCGACCAGAATCGCGCGCATCCCCTCGAACACCGGGGCGGTCGGCAGCATCCAGGACACCGGCTGCAGCCAGTCGGGCAGGGTGGCGACCGGGTAATAGACCGCCGACACTGGCGCCAGCAGGAAGATCGCCAGCCAGGCCACGCTTTCGGCGCCCTGGCCGACGCGCAGGACGAGCGCGGAGACCATCATCCCGATCGCCCAGCCGAACACCAGCAGCAAGGTGAAGAAGGCGACCAGCGGCAGGCCCAGCGTGAAGATGTTGAACCGGTAGAACACGATCGCCAGCGCGGCGGCCGGTAGCACGCCGATCAGGGTACGCAGCAGGCTCATCACCGTCAGCGCCGCCAGGAACTCACGGGGCGCCAAGGGGCTGACGGCCAGATTACCCAGGTTGCGCGACCAGATTTCCTCCAGGAAGGACAGCGAAAAGCCGAGCTGGCCGCGGAACAGCACGTCCCACAGCAGCACCGCGGCGATCAGCACGCCCGCGGCCTGCGCGACGTAGGCGCTGTGCTGCAGGAAGAACTGCGTGATGAAGCCCCACAGGATCATCTGGATCGTGGGCCAGTACATCAACTCGAAGACGCGCGGCCAGCTGGTCTGCATCAGGTAGACGTGCCGCAGCACGACCGCGCCGATTCGCCCGATCATGCTGCCGGTCGCCTGGGAGGTTGGGGCATCCGCCAGGCGGCTCATTCGGCCAACGCTCCCTCGGGCGTGTGGTGCGGCATTTCGCCGCCGCGTTGCCGGTCACGAGCGATGTCCAGGAACACCTCTTCCAAATTGCCGCGGCCATAGCGGTCGAGCAGGTGGCGTGGCGTGCCCTGGTCGACGATCCGGCCGGCACGCATCATCTTCACGTCGTGGCACATCCGCTCGACCTCGGCCATGTTGTGGCTGGCAAGCAGGATCGCGCAGCCGCTTTCGCGCTGATAGGCCTCCAGATAGCTGCGCATCCAGTCGCCCGTGTCGGGATCGAGCGAGGCGGTCGGTTCGTCCAGGAACAGCACCTGCGGGGCGTTGATCAGCGCCTTGGCGAGCGCGACCCGCGTTTTCTGTCCGGCCGAGAGGCTGCCCAACCGGCGTTTGCGCAAGTCGCCGAGGTCGAGTTCGTGCAGCAGATCTTCGATCCGTTGGCGCGGCCTTGGGACGCCGTAGAGTCGGGCGAAAAAGCTCAGCGTTTGCCGGACGTTGAGCCGCCGGGGCAGGTCGACATAGGGACTGGAAAAGTTGACCAGGGCCATCGCGCGGTGGCGCGCCCGCGCCATGTCGTGGCCCAGCACCTCGACCCGTCCGCTGGTCGGCAGCAGCAGGCCCAGCAGCATGGCGATCGTGGTCGTCTTGCCCGCGCCGTTCGCGCCCAGCAGCGCCATCGTCGTACCGCGCGGAACGTCGAAGTCGATTCCCTGAACGGCGTGCACCGACCCGAACGTCTTGGTCAAAGCAACCGCCCGGACGACGGGGGCGGGGGAGTCAGGGGCGGCGGGCTGGACGGTCATTTCGGCAATATGGCTTGGCGCGTTGAAACAGGCCAGAGGGTCCCCACGCGGTTCAGTCTATTGCTTCGATCGATGGTGTGGCATGCCCGTGTTGCAATGCACACCCGACGTGTAAGACTTGGCGAAAACGCCATGGCGCGCCATGCTCGCAGATGTAATGACAACCGATGTCCAACCAACTCTGAAGCGTGGGGTGCGCCCCCTGACCCCAACGACGAGCGCCGTCGCGGATGGCGGGCGGGTGCGGTTGCGTACCTTGAACACGATCCGCTGGGTCGCGGTGGGCGGTCAGATGGCGGCGCTGGCGCTCGTCTACGTCGGTCTGGAGTATCCGCTGCCGATCGTGCCGGCCGTGCTGCTGGTACTGGTGTCGGTTGCGACCAACCTGCAGGCCGCGTGGTCGCATCGCGGCGCGCCCTGGCTGACAGACCGGGGGGCTGCAATCTACCTCGCGGTCGATCTGGTGCAGCTAAGCGCCTTGCTGGCGCTTACCGGCGGTTTGGCCAACCCCTTCGCGCTTTTGATTCTGGCGCCTGTCACGGTGTCGGCAAGCGTGCTGTCGCGTACGAGCACCTTGGCGCTTGCTGGGGTCGCGATCCTATCGGCGAGCGTGCTGGCGCTGTGGCACGTTCCGTTGCCCTGGGCGAACGGGGGGCTGGACCTGCCGCGTTTGTATATCGGCGGCATCTGGGCAGCGCTGGTTCTCGCGGTGTCTTTCATCGCCGCCTATGTGTTCTCGCTTGCCGCCGAAGCGCAGCGCATGTCCGACGCGCTGTCCGCCACGCAGATGGCATTGGCGCGCGAGCAGCGGCTTTCCGCGTTGGGGGGACTGGCGGCTGCGGCGGCGCACGAGCTGGGCAGCCCGCTTGGCACCATCGCCGTGGTTGCGCGCGAGATTCGTGGCGAGGTGCCCGAAGGCAGCGACATGGAGGAGGACGCCGAGTTGCTGCTGCAGGAAACGCAGCGTTGCCGGGATATCTTGGCGCGCCTTGCCGCCCAGCCGGAGGGCGACCAGGACGACACCACCTTCTGGGACTTGCCGCTGTCTGCGTTGGCGCAAACCGCCGGCCAGCCGTTTCAGCGTGAGGAAATCGCGCTCGAGGTGCGTACGGACCCGCGCGATGGATCGGCGCAGCCGACGGTCCAGCGCAAGCCGGAGATTCTGCACGCGATCGGGACGCTGGTGCAGAATGCCATGGGATTCGCGAACAGTCAGGTCGTGTTGGAAACGCGCTGGGATGCGCGGACCGCGGAACTTGCGATCCTGGACGATGGGCCTGGCTTCGATCCGCAGATCGTCCCATATCTTGGGGAGCCCTATCTTTCGACGCGTCGACGGGACTCGGGCGGCGAAAACATGGGCCTGGGTATTTTCATCGCGCGCACGTTGTTGGCGCGTACGGGCGCCGATGTCCTGTTCGACAACCGCCCGGAGGGCGGCGCGCAGGTAATCGTGCGCTGGCCGCGCGCGCGTTTGGAAGAAGCCGCACCGGCGGGCGGCGGGTCGACCTGGCCCGGACACGCGCCGCGCCGACAAGACGAGAGGGTAGCGTCATGACTGAGCGGATGGACGTTAAGGGGCGGAACACTGACGGTGTCGACACCCCGAGCGCTGGAACAGCCACGATTGGCCAGCCGAGCGGGGCTGCCAGCGAGGTGGCCGACCTCGGCCGTCTCTTGTTGGTCGACGATGACGAGCGTTTTCTGACCCGGCTGGGTCGGGCGATGGCGAAGCGGGGATTCGAGGTATCGACCGCGACCAGCGTTGAGGAAGGGGCGCAGCTTGCGCATAGAACCGCACCGGACTACGCGCTCGTCGACCTGCGCCTGGAAGATGGCAACGGCCTGGAAGTCGTGCAGCAGATCCGCGAACACCGGCCGGAGTGTCGGGTCGTGGTGCTGACCGGCTATGGCAACATCACCACTGCCGTTGCCGCCGTGAAGGCCGGGGCGGTCGATTACCTCTCCAAGCCGGCCGATGCCGACCAGATCGCTTCGGCATTGCTGGCGCAGGGCGAGGATCTGCCGGAGCCGCCGGACAACCCGATGAGCGCGGATCGCGTGCGTTGGGAGCATATCCAGCGGGTTTACGAGCAGTGTGACCGCAACGTTTCCGAGACCGCGCGGCGGCTGCGTATGCACCGGCGCACCCTGCAGCGTATCCTCAGCAAGTATGCGCCGCGTGACTGACCCGCGGCGCTGCTACGATCCGGGTGGCCAGGGCGAAAGTGCGGCAGGCGGATGGTCTGTGGCTTTGCGCCCATGGCCAACGGGCAACGCCATGGGTCAGGCTTTGTGTGAGTGCTGCGGGCTCGGTAACGATGCCTAGCGGGATTTCACGTCGATTTGCAGGATGACGTTGCCCTTGGCCTTGTACAGCGACTTTTGGCCCTGTTTGGGGATGGGGACATGGGTCTTGTGGCAGTAGGCGATTAATGCCGCCGTCATTTCCAGTGCGGTGAAATGCGTCGGTCGCGGCACGTTTTCGAATTTAATCCGCGCGCTCACGCCTTCTTCCGTCTGACCGTCATACTCGATCGATGCCACCTGGCTTCTGGGCAGCGTGCGCTCGTGCGCCTCGGCAAACGTGCGCAGTGCCTGTTCGACTTCGGGCGTAGTGAAACGGATCAGGCGGCGTTCGCTTGGCATGGCGCACTTTTGAATTGAAAAGACGAGAGGGGGCAGCGGCTACGTGTTGCCGAAGTGATTGAGTGCCCAAATCGCGGCGAAGCCGAGAGCCACGAGCAGTACCGCTTTCACGGCGAGCATGGGCAACGAGGAACTGATGCTGCCGGCCTTGCCCTCGTTGACCTTGGCGTCGTTGCGGGCCGTGCGCGTCGCCGTCGCTTCCCGGCGCGCTTCGGCGCGCTCCTTGAGAGCGGTGTCGTTGTGCTGATCGAGCGCGCTGGAGCGATACACCGTGCGTGACTTGTACCCACCTGTTTCGGGATCGAAACGTTCTTCGACCACGCGTATGGCCGGAAACCGCCGGCTTTCGTCCATGCGGCGCGCTTCCAGGATCGCCAAGTCACGGTCGTCAAAGAACCCCTGTATCTTCCAGCGGCCGCCCGTATAACTATGGAGCTCGTAGGCGATCTCGGCGCTCATGCCTGCGCTCCTTCATCGACCTCGGTCACCGTGTCGGCCCCGAGTAGGCGGCCGTTCGCGGCCCCCAACAGATGGTCGATGGTCGTTCCGTCGTTCGACAACGGCAGCAGGACCGAGCGGAACAGCGTGCGCCCGGCATCCAGCATGGCGTCGCCGCCCAGACTGACCGGCACCAGCTTCTCCAGCGTCAGGTCGATAAAGCCGGCGGCGTGGTGCAGCAGGGCGCTTTCGGGCACTTCTTTAAGTGTCGCGGGGACCCCGTCCGGAAGCTCGGCCAAGAAGCCGTCACCGACGTGCAGCAGTTGGCTTGCCCCCGCTTGACCGTCGGCCAGACGCAGCAGGAAGCATTGCGCCCAGTCGTCGCCGACTTGCGCGGCGTCGATGTCGTCCGCGCGTGGGTAGTCGCGCTCGCCGCGCAGATCGTCCCAGTACGCCAGCAGACGCAGGACAAGCCGGCGCTCGTCCGGCCGGTAAACGTTCATACTTGTCGGGTCTCCCATTGCCATGAATGGCTTAGCGATCTCCAGCATGTGCGTGCTTGCTTAAAAAGCCGTAAAATCCCGTAACGAGCGTACCGACGTGTCGTGGTTGTTAAGCATGGCGCGTTGTGGCAATAGTGCATCCTATGCGGGTGTTGTGCGGTGATGTGACCACCTAAAGAAGTAAAATATCACGGGAGTAACGCATTTAGTTGCTCGTTTCGCGTGTGTACCTATAATCCCTCAGGGGTTGTTTGTATCGGCTTTGGGTCGCGTTTTTGATGTTCCGACTCCAGAAAGCTTGCCGTCCAGGATCGTATGCGGTTGGGCCTGGTTGGGATCGGGCGCGCTATTTGGCCGCTTTGTGCCTGACGCTTGCGTGGACTGCGCTGCTTCCGCCGTCCGTCAGTGCGCAGGAACGATCGGTGGTCGCCTTGCCGTCCGCCGTGGCCCGGCAGCTGGATGTGCAGATGGCCGATCTGGGCACGCCTGCGTTCGTCGATGGTTTTGCCGGTCTGGTGCTTGCGCATGCCGGTCGCGACGCCACGCGGGCCCGGGCCATGGCCAAATGGGTGGTCGACCGCGTGCCCAACGCCGCCCCCGAGGTGGCGCGGGCGTTGGAACTGGCCGGTTTCGCGCCATTGGGCGCCGGGCTGGCGGCAAAAACGCGTAGCGCCCATGCATCGCCTGTGCTGAGCGGCGTCCCGGGAGGTGATGGCGTGCGTGCCGTTCCTGGGGCGGCGGTCGGGACCAGGGATCTTGGCGGCGGGGGTGGTGGCCGGACACGCGGCGGGAGCGGGGGTGCAGGGGGCGGTGCAGCGCTCGGCAGTGCGCCCGGCTATCCGGCCCCGATCTCGGCTCGCCAGACGTTTCGACCCGCCCCCGACGACCTCGCAACGCCGCAACTGCGTTAGCGGCGGGGCAGTAAAGTAAGGGCGCGCGATGCACGGGAATCTGTCGCCACTGCCATCGCCGGTTCGCCCGTCCGCTCCGGCATCGGCGTCCAGCTCGCCCGGGCCAGAAGACGAGAACAACGAGGTTGCCCAGCTGCTGTGGGTGCTGTGGCGGCGCCGGACGCTGATTCTGTTGCTCACATTGATCGGCACGCTGGCGGTGGCCGCGCTCGTGATGCGCTTGCCGCCCAGCTACCAGGCCGAGGCGGTGCTGTTATTTCAGCCACCCTTCGCACCGGTGGATCCGACGACGGCGGCTCCGTCGGGCGCGCCGGACGCCGAGTTGCGCGATCTGGCAAGTGAGATCGAGCTGATCCGCTCGCACAGTTTGCTGAGCCGGGTCGTGCAGGATGCGGGCTTGCTGTACGCACCGGCGTTCAACCCGGTGTTGGGGCGCACGCCTGGACTGCTTGAGCGCCTCGGTCTGCAAGCTCCACCGCCGCCCGAGGCCTTGCGGCTCAGTCGTCAGCGGGCGGCCACGCTGGCCACCTTGCGGGAACGCTTGCAGGTCCGACCGGTCGGGCAGGCGCGCGCGCTGTCGATCACGGTGGCCGCGCCGGCTGCGGAGGTCGCCGCGCGCGTCGCGAACGCCGTTGCCGACACCTATCTCGCCCGCAGCGCGGCGCGTGCCCGCGCGCGGCGGTCTGCGGCGACGGCCTGGCTCGACCGGCGGGTGGCGAAGCTGCGCCAGCGAGTCCAGGCCGCCGAGGCTGCGGTCGCCGATTTCCGGATCGAGTCGGGCCTGGCGGAACGCGGCCCCGACAGCGCGGGGGCTCAGGACCGGGTTCGCGCGCTCAATCGCGCCCTCACCGAGGCCCGGGTCGCGGCCGCGGCTGCCCGTGCACGCGTGCAGCAGGTAACGGCGCAGCACGCTTCGACAGGTGCTGGATCGCCACCAGGGGAGGGGGTATCACCTACGAGGGTATCGACAAGGCCGCAGGGTACGTCGACCGGTCGCCTCGATCAGGCGCTGGAGTCGCAATTGCTTCAGGAACTGCGGCGCGCGGAGGCGGAACTCGCGCATCAGCGCGCACAGCTTGCCACCAGCTACGGACCGCGCCACCCGCGTTTGCGCGCGGCGAACGCCGAACTGCTCGACCTGCGGATCGAGATCGACCGGGAGAAAGATCGGCTGGTCGCCGGATTGCGCCAGGAGGCTGAGCTGGCACGTCAGCGTGCGGCGGACCTGCAAGCCGATTTGCAGCAACTGCACACCGAGGCGGGCGCGCTCGGCCGGGCGCAGGTCAAGCTTGCGCAGTTGGAGCGTGAAGCCGCAGCGGAGCGGGCGCTATTCGATACCTTCCTGGCTCGACTGAAGGAAACCCGCCTCGCAGCCGATCCCCCCGGCGGCAAGGCGGAGCTGGTTACCCGCGCCCATCCGCCGGCTGAGCCGTCCGCGCCGAATCGGCCCTTGCTGGCGGGCTTCGGGGCGGTCGCCGCGTTCGCTCTGGCGGTCGCGCTCGCGTTGCTGCGGGAAGCGGTCGATCGCGGGGTTCGGGAGCCGGAGCAACTGGAACGCGTCTCGGGCCTGCGCGTCCTGGGCACGTTGCCGCGTGTGCCGCGCGCGCCGGCCCGGCAGGTGCTGGCGCAGCCGACCGGCGCGTTGGCGGAGGCGCTGCGGGCGCTTCATACCAGTGTCTTGCTCAGTGACGTGGATCGGCCGCCGCGCACCCTCCTCATCACCTCCGCCTTGCCGGGGGAGGGAAAGACCGGGCTGGCCTGCGCGCTTGCCCGTGTGCTGGCGCGTGCCGGCAGCCGCGTTCTGCTGATCGACGCCGATCTGCGGCATCCAGGCGTGGCCGCCACGTTGGGCCTGCCGCCAGGTCCGGGACTGGCGGAGGTGCTGGCACGTCAATGCAGCGCAAGGTCCGCTGTCCGCGTCGATCCCGATCGGGCACTCGACGGCCGGCTATCCGTGCTGCCAGCCGGCCGGGCCGGCGATCCGGGCGGCCTGCTCGACTCCCAAGCGCTGGGCGCGCTGATTGAGGCGTGGTCCGAAGCGTACGATCTCGTCCTGATCGATAGCCCGCCTGTGCTCACCGTTGCCGACCCGCGCAGTTTGGCCACGCGGGTCGATAAGACCGTTCTCGCGGTGCGGTGGTCCGCCACCCCACGCACGCGCGTTCGCCGCGCGGTTGCGGTGCTGCGCGATTCCGGCGTGGCGCCGGCGGGGGTGGCCCTGACGTTGGTGAATGCACGTCATCATGCCCGCAATGCCGGTGTGTACGGTACCGGTCTAACCTCCCGGCGGGGATATTATGCCGGTGCCTGACGCTCGGGGCGCCCGGGGCCGCGCGCGTCGCACCGGGCTGGCGGCCCTGCTGCTGGGCGTCGGTTTGCTTGCCCTCGCCGTGCCGATTACGGGTGCGGCGCTGAGCCGTTTGCCGGGCGATGCCGTGCTGCGCGATCTGCGCGCCGACAAGGCTGTGGGCGTGCGTGCCTTGAACCGACTCATCGACAGCCGGCAAATGGCTGGGCGCTGGCGCGAGGATCCGCGCGATCTGGGCGATCTGGTCCTGGCATACCTGTTGCTGGCGGAGCGCCCGGCTGGCGATCCCGCGCACCTTCTCGCCGCCGAGCAAACAGTGACCGCCGCGCTGCGGGCGGCGCCGGCCGATCCCTACGGCTGGACGCGGCTGGCCTTGGTCCGCTGGCAGCTTGGCCGGCCGGCGGAGTCGATCCGCGCGGCGCTGAATGCGGCTTGTACGACGGGCCCGAACAGCACGCGCTTAAAGGCCATCCAGCAAGCCCTCAGGGCGAAGTTTCCGGCGGCGCCCGATGGTTGATTTCACTTGGCGTCCGCGACAGCCCCAGTCCTACGAGCAAGGCAGCGGTCAGGGCGACGGCCGGAATCTGTGGGCCGGGGTCGACCGCGCCCTGCAGGGCGACGACGGTCAGCGCGGGCACGGCTGCCAGAACACCAGCGCTGCGCGCGGGCGCACGCAGCAGGGCCACGGCGAAGCCCAGCAGGAGTGCGAGCCAGGCGCCGGCTGCCGGCAGCCCCAGTTCCGTTGCCCATTCCAATGGTCCGCTGTGGGCGCTTATTACCGGCTGCGTGGCGCTCGGCAGGCGGTACAGCGGGTACAACTCGGGAAAGCTGCCCAGGCCGTGGCCTGTCCAGGGCTGCTCCGCGATCGCGGCCAGCGCGGCCTGCCAAATGACCGCGCGGTGGGCGAGATCGCCGGGCAAATCGGCCAATCGTCCGTCCAGCCCGGCGGCCAGGAGCGCAAGCGCCGCGAGCGCCAGCATCCCGGCGCTTCCCACCAGGGCTTGCCGCCGGTCCAGCCAGTGCCCGCGGGCGGCCAGGGCCAGCAGCAGAAGATGCGCGGCCAGGGCCGCGATGACTGCGGTGCGCGACTGGCTCGCGACCAGGCCGGCGGCCATCAAAGTCCAGGCAAATGCCAGCAGTGTTCCGGGGGTG
Source organism: Rhodovibrio salinarum DSM 9154 (assembly GCF_000515255.1). Lineage (NCBI taxonomy): Bacteria > Pseudomonadati > Pseudomonadota > Alphaproteobacteria > Rhodospirillales > Rhodovibrionaceae > Rhodovibrio > Rhodovibrio salinarum. The sequence goes on from NZ_KI911559.1 coordinate 678,771, forward strand.
TCCCCCTCGCGGGTCAGCCACAGCGCGGCGCCCGCCAGCATCGTCAGCGTCAGGTAGCACGCGAACGCGCCACGGGCGACGAACGGGCCTGTCGGGGTTGGATGGAATGGGCCCTGCAGCCACAGAACGTTCTCGACGCCCAGGGCATGAGAGCTCAGGGCGCTGCCGGCCACGAGCGTTCCGGCAAGGGCGAGCGCCGACAGCGCCGGGCGCACGGGCGCGCCAGTCCACGCCTGCGCAACCAGCCAGCCGAGCAACAAAACGCTGCCCAACCGCACGACGGCATCCAACGCTTCGGCCCGGTGCAGGATCGGCGTGGCCAGCAGACTGGCGCCCGGGCGCAGCGTGTCGGCCAGCGCGATGCGCAGCGGATGGACTGGCAGGCTGGCCGTCAGTTGCCAGAGCGCGAGCCCGGCGATCCCGAGCAATGGCACCACGGCCCAGGCTGGCAGGGGCCACGGCCGCACGGGCTGTGGGGCGACCAGCAGCAACAGTCCGCCCTGCAGGATCGCCAATACCGCGATCAGGCATGCCAGACTGCTCCACGCCCACGCGGGTGCGGCGCCCAGCGCGATCGGAGCCAGCAGCACGAGGGCGAGGAGCGCAGGGCGCAGCACGGGGCACGGTCTCCGGCGACAGGTAGCGACGCGTGCACTTTATCCGATAAGATCTCGGACTGCGCGCTTTCTGCCAATGTGCGTGTGTCCGGAGAGTCGCGGTGAGGGTCGGTGTCTTTCACCCCGGCGCGCAGAACAGCTGGCAACGTGCACTGGCGGCGCAGGAGGCGGGCGTGCTCGCCTGGTACCTGTCGAGCGTACAGGTCCGCGCTGACGGCCCTGCGATGCGCACCGCCGCGAGCGTGCCTGGTGCTGCCGGGCGTTGGCTGCGGCGGGAGTTGGAGCGGCGCTGCTGCCGCGCCCTCGACCCGCGCATGCTGCGTCGCGCGGGGATCAGCGAGCTTGCCGAGATCGCGTTGCGTCGGGCCGGCTGGATGCAGACGGCGGCTGCGGTGAACCGCTGGGGCAACGCCTGCTTTGCCCGGCACGTGATCGCACAGGCGCGCGCCGAACCGGTTGATCTGATCTGGACCCACAACGATAGCGCGCTGGAGAGTTTCACCTGGGCGAAGCCGCGCGGCATCCGCTGCGTGCTCGACCAGTCGATCGGCCATCCAGCCGCCCTGGCCGAGATCCTGGAGAGCGATCGGGCCCGCTACCCGGAACTGTACGAGCGTGCGCCGCCGCTCCCAAGCGGACACGAGATCGCACGGGCGGAGCGCGAGTTGGACTTGGCCGATACCGTGCTGGTCGGCTCGGCGTTCGCGCGCGATAGCCTGACCGCCCGGGGCGTGCCGGGGGACAAGATCCGTCTGGTGCCCTACGGCTTTGACGAGACGCTGTGGAGCCAGCCGGGTCCTCGCCCGCCGCTGCGTGGTCGGCCGCTGGAGGTGCTGTTCGTCGGCGCCGTGCAGCCGCGCAAGGGCTTGGGGGCGCTGTTGCAGGCCTTCACCCGCATCGACCCGCGCGTCGCGCGGTTGACGCTGCTTGGCCGGATGGACCTGCCGGCCAACGCGCTCGCGCCCGTCGCTGATCGTGTTGTCCATCGTCCGCCGGTCCCGCGCCGCGAGGTCGCTGCCGTGATGGCCAGGGCCGACGTCCTGATCCTACCCAGCCTGTTCGAGGGTAGCGCTGTGGTCGCGTACGAGGCGCAGGCGGCGGGGCTGGCCTTGATCCAATCCGCGAGCACCGGGTGGATCGCCGAGCAGGATCGCACCGGTCTGATCCTGCCGGACGTGAGCGCGGCGGCGATCCGGACGGCTGTCCTGGCCCTGGCGCACGATCCGGATCGGCTGGCGGCCATGCAGACGGCGGCTGCCGCGGCCCAGCCGCGCTGCTGGGCGGATTACCGGGCCGAGGTGCGGCAGGTTCTGGGTCTGGCGGCGGCCCAGGTGCCCGAAAGCAGGGAGGCCGCGGCGTGATCGCCCTGGCGCTGACCTTGCAGATCGCCGTGTTCGTCGGTGTCGGCGTGGCTTTTCTCGCGCACCGGGGGGCGAGCGCCTTTCACCCGCTGCTGTACTATCTGCTGTTCCACCTGCTCGCGTTCGTTATCCGGCCGTTGCTGGTGCATCTGGCCGGGTTCGACGGGCAGTGGCGCTACATGGGCTTCCAGCCGAGCGACGCCGGGTTCGTGCTGACCCTGGCCGTGTCCAGTCTGGCGCTGATCTGCTTCGCCGCGGGGTGCCTCACCGCCGGCGCGGCGCGGCCCGTTTTTGTCGGGGCGGGGTGGCGCTTCGAGCGGGCGGATCGATTGGCATTGGCCTGCGTGGCAGCTGTGTTGTTGCCGGTCGCGGTCTATGCCGCCCACCTCGACCTGCGGCTGTTCGGCGAGCCCGCGACACGCCCCGGGCAGCTCTCGGACCACCCCAGCATGCTGCGCGACGTGGCGACTGGTTTCACGGTGTTCGCCGGGACGACGGCCTATCTCGTGAAGGCACACAATCTGCTCGCACCTTTCTCTGTCCTGTGTGTGGTTGCCGGGCGCTTTCGTTGGTGGGCGTACGTCCCGTTTGCCTTGTTCGTCGGGTATCGTCTCTACCTCGGCAGTCGCTGGGGCGTGGTGCTGGCACTTGTCATGCTGCTGCTGATCCAGCTCGCGCACGCGGGACGGCGATGGCCGCCACTCAAGGCCAGCTTGGCGGTACTGCCTGTGGTCGTTCTGTTCGTCTGGGTCGGGCTGGATCGGGATGGTCTGCGGACGTTGGGGGCCGAGCCACCGACGCATGCCCCAGTCACCCGCGCGTACACTGCGCCTCGCCATCTGCTCGACACCCCCGATTTCGCGAACTTCGACTATCTGGCCTTCATCATCGACCGGGTACCGGCGCAAACCGGTACCTACAGCTATTTCAGCCAGCATCTCGAACTGCTCACCCGGCCGGTGCCGCGTGTGCTCTGGCCAGACAAGCCGGTCGGCTCGCCGGTCACGCTGTTCAATCTGAACGACTACGGACGCTTCTACGGCCGGACCCGCGCGTTGCCGGGCGACGGCTGGATGAGCCTGGGCTGGTTGGGGGTGGTCGCGACGTCGGCTGTAGTGGGCGCGTTGCTCGGACTGGCGCACCGCTGGCTGTGGCAGCCACGGACGGGGATTTATGGCTGGCTGGCCTACGCCGCCGTGTTGCCGGCCACGATCCAGCTGTTCCGCGACGGCGCGCTCTTGTCGCTGGCGCGCTTTGGCATGTGGATGGCGTTCCCGGTGGTGGCGTGTTGGGCGCTTGCGGCCTTGTTCCGCCGGCTGGCCGGCGCGCGGGAGCAAGCGTCCGGACCGCCGGGGAGGGTGGTCTCGTGACGGCCCGCCGGCTCGCCTTCGTCTGGGCCCAGTTGGCGCCCTACCACCTTGATCGGTTGGATGCGCTCGCGTGCGTTGGGTTCAAGGTTACGGGGGTGGCGGTTGCACAGACCAGCCACCGTTATCCCTGGCGGCCGGGGCAAGAGGGGTCGGGCTGGGACCGCCATACACTCGTTCCCGGCATGCCGCTGGAAGCGGTGTCGGAGCGCATGCGGACCCGGGAACTCCTGGCTACCTTGCGTGCCGTTCGCCCGGATCTCTTGTTCCTGTGCAACTGGCCGCGCCCGCACGTGCTGGCAGCGGCGCTCTGGGCGCGGCGGGCCGGGATTCCCTCGGTCGTGATGTGCGACAGCACCGCTGACGACCGCCCGCAGAGGCGCTGGCGCACCCGGATTAAGCGCGCCCTGCTCGCTTCCTATTGCGGCGGGTTGGCTGCGGCGGACCGGTCGGCCGCTTACCTCGCGGCCCTGGGCGTGCCTGCATCGGCCATCGCGACCGGTTACGACCGTCTGTCGGTGGCCCGTCTGCGCACGCTTGCGGCTGCCCCGACGGAGGATGCACCGGAGCCGGGTTTCGTCGTGATTGCGCGGCTGGCGCCGGAGAAGAACGTTGCGGGCGCGCTCTCGGCCTACGCCCACTACCGCGTTTTGTGCCAGGCGGCGGGACGTGTTCCGGCGGCGCTGACGATCCTGGGTGACGGCCCCTTGCGAGCGGAGCTGGAGACTTCTGCCGCAGGTCTGCCCGGCGTCCGCTTCGCCGGCTTCGTGGCCTCGGATGCGGTGGCCCGGACGTTGGCCCGCGCGCAGGCGCTGCTGTTGCCCAGTTGGCGCGAGCCCTGGGGGCTCGTCGTGAATGAGGCGGTCGCGCTCGGGGTGCCGGTGCTGGCGTCGACCCGTGTCGGCGCGGCGGAGACCCTGGTGCGCGACGGCGTCAGCGGGCATCTGCTGGCGCCCGACGATCCGGCGGGTTGGGCGCAAGCGATGGCACGGCTGACGGCGGCGCCCGAATACCGCGCCCGGCTCGCGGCTGGCTCGGCCGCGCTGGCGCCGCGTGCTGACGTGGGGGGCTTCGTCGATGGCGTGGGGTGGCTGGCGGAGCGGTTGACGTGAGCCCGCCGCGCGTTCTGTCGGTTATCCACGCTCCCCACCTGGGAGGTCCGCAGCGGCGCAACCTCGCGCTCGCCCAGCGTTTCGCCGCGGATGGGACGGCGCATCTGACCGTGGCGCTGCCCGACGGTCCCGCGGCCGAGGTCCTGAGTGCGGGCGGTGTGGAGGTGCGCTCGCTGCCGCTTGGCCGTTTGCGGGCGACAGCCGATCCGCGCACGCAGCTCCGTTATCTCGCGGGTTGGCCGGGGGACGTCGCGCGCCTTGGCGGGCTGATTCGGTCGACGGGCGCGGACGTGGTGCTGTTGAACGGCCTGGTGAATGCCCAGGGGGCGGTTGCCGCCCGGCGCGCGGGGGTGGCGCTGGTCTGGCAGCTCCTCGATACACGTCCGCCTCCCGGCCTGATCCGTCTGCTGCGGCCGGTTGTACAGGCCTGGGCGGATTGCGTGATGACGACCGGTCCGGCGCTGGCCGTCGCGCAGCTGGGCGTCGATCCAGCGGCAACGGCTGGACCGTTGGCGGGCCGGGTCGTGCCGTTCGCCCCGCCGGTCGATGCCGGGTGCTTCCGCCCCGATCCGGCGATCCGTGCCGCGGTGCGGGGCGAGCTCGGCGTGGCGGGGCGCCCGGTCGTCGGCATGATCGCCAACCTGACCCCGCAGAAGGGGCACGACGCCTTCCTCGACGCGGCGATAGCGTTGCGCCGCGTGCGCCCCGACGTTGCCTTCCTGTGGCTGGGCGAGCGCTTTGCCGGGCAAGCGGCGTATGCCGAGCGGCTCGTCCAGCGCGCGCGTCGGCTGGGGCTGAACGACCTGGTCGTGCGGGCGCCGGGCCAGCGCGTGGCTGCGTTGGCGCAAGCCATCGACGTCGCCTGGCTGACCTCTGCCCCGCGGAGCGAAGGCATCCCCACCGCTGCCGGCGAGGCAATGGCACTCGGCCTACCGCTGGTCGGCTTCCGGGTCGGGGCGCTCGATGCGCTGGTCACGCATGGGCGGACCGGTCTGCTGGTGCCGCCCGGGGATATCTCAGGGCTGGTGACGGCGACGGCGGGGCTGCTGGCCGATCTGGATCGTCGCCGGACGCTCGGCGCGGCCGCCCGCGCAGCGGCGCAGGCCGTGTGTGCCCCCGAAGCTTGTGCGGCCCATCATCTCGCGGCGTTCGAGATCGCGCGGGCACATCGCCAGCGGTGTGCGATGGGCGGCACGACTCCCGGCCGCGGCAACAAAGTTCCGAGCATTTAGGGGCTTTTAATTAAATGCGCGAAGACTGGTTCAAACGCGCGAAGTCCGGAGCCGCCCAGGAAGGGTGGAGAGGCGGACCAACGTGTGCGCAGCAACGCCAATCCACAGAGGCGGACATGACCAGGATGGGCATGAGCCGGCAGATGCATGCACCGCAGGCGTCTTTGAACGGAGCCTCGGCAGCGGATACACACCGGTCGGCGGCAGCCGATGGGGAGAGTCGAGACGCGCCCGAACGCCGCCATGGGCAGGCGCTCAAGATCCTGATTCTGGCGTTGAACAGCGCGCCGGATCCCGTCGGTGCCGGCAAATGCACCGGTGAGATGGCTGCCTGGCTCGCCGCTCGCGGCCACCAGGTGCAGGTGGTCTCGGCGGCGCCCTATTATCCTGGATGGCGGGTCGCCGAAGGGTATCGCGCCAGCGTCTACCGTCATGAGACGAGCGACGGCGTCGAGACGCTGCGCTGTCCGGTATATGTGCCGCGGAAGCCGACCGGCCTCCGCCGCCTGCTGCAGCATTTGTCCTTCGCACTCAGCAGTTTGCCCGCCGTGGTGAGTCGGGCGCTTGCCGGGGGGCCGGATGTCGTCCTGACCGTTGCGCCGTCCTTGATCGCCGCGCCAAATGCCTGGCTTGCCGCCCGGCTGAGCGGGGCTGAGGTGTGGCTGCACGTCCAGGATCTGGAACTCGATGCCGCGTTGGAACTTGGCCTGCTCCCAGGCGGTCGGCGGCGCGGCTGGGCGGAAGCTGTGGAGGGGTGGCTGCTACGGCGGTTCGACCGGGTGACAACGATCGGCGATGGAATGGCGCAGCGGTTGGCCTCCAAGGGGGTCGATCCGATGCATCTGGGTGTGCTCGCCAATTGGGTCGACTGCACGCAAATCCGCCCCTTGCCGGAGCGCGAGGTGTCCCGTGCTTCCTTCGGCCTGCCGGCTGATGCGTTTGTGGCGCTTTATTCCGGCAGTCTTGGCGAAAAGCAGGGGGTGGAGGTACTGATCGATGCCGCGGCCCGTCTGGTGCACCGGCGCGATCTGCACATCGCGGTATTCGGTGACGGGCCGGTCCGGCAACGATTGCTCGATGCCGCGGCGCAACTGCCCAACCTGACCGTCGCTTCCCTGGTGCCCGCGTCGCGGCTCAACGATCTCCTGAACTGCGCCGACGTCCACCTGCTGCCGCAGGCGGTGGGGGTGCAGGATCTGGTTCTGCCGTCGAAGCTGACGCACATGTTGGCGAGTGGGCGTCCCGTCGTCGCCGCTGCGTCGCCAGGCACCAATCTGGCGGACCTGGTGGAAGATTGCGGTGTGTGTCTCAGCAGCAATGAGGGCGATGCGTTCGCCCAGGCCCTGATCCGATTGTCGGAAGATCCCGTGTTATGCCGGAGTTTGGCCCGTTCGGCGCGCGAACGCGCTGTGGAGCAGCTTGACCGGGATGCGGTGCTCGGACGTCTGGAACGCGCGCTGTTTGGCGCCCGTCACACCTTGAGCGCGCCGGACGACGCGTGATCCGGCGCAACCGGAAGCTGGCCGTCGGCAAGCGAGTCGTTCGCGGTACGTCGCGTACCGGGAGGCCCTCCCCAATCTGAGGTATTACGCTGAGCCTTTTTTGCACTTGTTAAGTGTGATTGTGTGCGCGCATGTTGAATAGCCGTTCAGCCAGCGGTTGGCGGTATGCCGGCAGCAGCAAGGCGAGCACACCCATGACGAACCGGCGATCACGTCCAACGAGTCCTTATTTGCAGCGGCGTTTGCGCAGCTATGAAGAAGCGTGCGCGGACCATCAAGCCGACTGTCAGACTGATCGGGATGCACCGGGGCAAAGTGGGCCCCGAGGGCCTCATTCCGAGCCGTCCGAGGCGAGTCCGGAAAGCGAGTAGCCTGCTCTTCTGAAGGAGATCATGGCGTAGCGGCGCCTGTTGGAAGCTCCCAATATTAAGGCGTCAGTGGCAAGTTTTCCGCCAAGTATCAGCGTCTACACTGCCAGGGGGTGTACGCGGAGCGCGTGCGCTTCTAAGGCGATGTGCTGGTAAATGTGCTTGTGTCAGTGTCGCAAGTTTGCAATCATCAGGTGTGTTTAGCTCATCGTGTTCGCGGGCGAGTCCGCGGGCACGTCAGAGGGTGGCCAGAAGAAGCGCGGTGTGGGGCGCGGCGCTTCCGAGGCAGGAAGGATGTAGCACACCGTGGCAGGGGGAGCGTGCTGGGGGCGGCGTGCGGGTGACACGACAGCACATCCGCTGGCCGGTCGCCGGGTGGGCGTCGCAGCGCTGAGCGCCTGTGTAATCACAGCCACGGTTCATGCCGGTTTTGCACAGGCGCGCCCGTTACATGCGGGCGAGACGGTTCTGGACCGTCCGCGCCCCGAGGTCACCGTGCATGGCGGCCGGATTGGGCAGATCTGGGTGCGGCCGGCCGTGACCACGGCACTGGCCTTCGATGACAATGTTTATGCCAACGATGCGCGGCGGAAGGCTGGCGTCCTGCTGCGCACGGTGCCCGCCGTGACGGCGCAGACTGATTGGCGTGGCCATACCGCCGCCGTGAGCGTCGCTGCCGAGCGTGGGGCCTATCTGGACCAGTCCAGCGAGGACTATCTCGACCTTCGGGCCAAGGCGTATCTCCGCATCCAGGCGACCCGCCATCTGCATAGCAGTGCGACGGCGCGCTGGGCGCGAGGGCACGCCCCACGTCACTCGGCGGAAAGTCCGGCCGACGCGGTCGAGCCCACCGTCTACCACGCGCGTAGCGGGGAGATCGTGCTGAAACGGCGTGGCGATCTGAGCGACTGGAGTGCGCGGGCGCGGGTGCGGGCGATCGACTACGATGATGTGGCCCGGCTGGATGGCGGGGTCATCAACAATGACGATCGCGACCGCTGGGTCGGGGAACTGACGCTCGCCGAACGTACCCGCTTGGGCCTGGATGTTGACGGGTTTCTGCGCAGCCGGATCAATGTGCGCCGCTACGCCAACGGGCCGGACGATCAGGGGTACGTCCGGGATTCCTGCGGTCATGCCAGCGTCAGCGGGGTCACCTGGCGGGCGACCGGCCTGACCACGTTGGAAGCCTATGCCGGCGTGCGCCAGCAAATCTACGCGGATCCGCGTTTCGCCCCGCTGTTGATGCCCACCGCGGGCGCCAGCATCACCAGCAGCCCCACCCAACTGACGAGCGTTCGTCTGGAGCTTGAGCAGGAGGTGCGCGAGACGACCGAACCGGCCGCGCGCGGTCGGCTGGTTACGGCCCTGACGGGGCGGATCGATCACGAACTGCGCCGCAATCTGTTGGCCGGGCTGCATGGCCGCTACGCCGTCGACGATTATGATGGCACAAGCCGCCGGGACGTGCATGTCAGCGTGGGGGTGACGCTCACCTATCTGGCCAGTCGGTATCTGCATGCCCGCCTGGCGTATGGTCACGCCCGGCGTGAGACCCATGGCGCGACGGCGCGGGAGTTTCGGCGTAACCGGATCGAAGCCAGCCTGGAGCTGCGCTATTGACCGGTTCGCCAACCCGCTTGCCCCGGTTCGCCTTGGGGCGCCGATCGCTGCTGCACGCGGGGCTCGCCTGTATGGTCATGGCGGCGGGGCCGGTCGGCTGCGCGCCGCGCCGGCGGGCGCCGGAGGACTTACCGCGATATAGCCTGCGTCCGGGAGACCGGATTGCCGTTACGGTACATGCGCACCCCGAGCTGTCGGGTGAGATGAGTCTGGATTCGACCGGGCTGGTGCGGCTGCCAATGGCTGGAACCGTCGGACTTGCAGGTCTGAGCGTGCGGAACGCCGAAACGCGCATCGCCGGCGTGCTGGAAGGACATTGGGTGCGCCAGGCCTCGGTTGGCGTGGAATTGCTGGATCACGCGCCGGTCTTCGTGCTGGGCGAGGTGCATCGGCCCGGCCGGTTCGCCTACCGGCCGGGGATGACGGTGCTTGAGGCCGTCGCGCTTGCCGGGGGCTACACCTATCGTGCCCGCACCTCCTGGGTCACGATCGTGCGTTCCGACCGCACCGGCATGCCGCAGGAATTCTCAGGCATGCCGTCCACGCCGTTGCTCCCTGGGGACGGTGTGCGTGTGCCCGAACGCCTCTTCTAGCTTCCAACGGCTGTGCCGCGCAGCTTCGCCGGCCTCCGAACGACCGAGCATCATGCCCTGTCCGCCTTACCGCCCGTTTTCGACCGTCAGCGCTTCCGGCCATGCCGCTCGGTCGATCTTCTGGGTCGCGCGTTTTTTCGGCGGCAGATTTGCTCAGTTGGCGGGGGCATCGGAGAGTTCCAGCGGTCCACTGCACACGCCCCAGCCGGCCCCGTTACCTGGCCCGACCGACCGGGTGGTCTACGCGATCGGTGATATACACGGTCGGGCAGATTTGCTGGCCCGCTTGCACGGCATGATCCTGAGCGACGCTGCGCGGCGCGGGCGACGGGCGGCGGTGGCGGTCCACCTGGGTGACTATGTCGACCGCGGGCGGGAGAGCCGGGCGGTGCTCGACCGTCTGACCGACGATCCGTTGCCTGGGCTGCAGACGGCCTTCCTGTGCGGCAACCATGATGCCTGGATGCGCGCCTTCCTGGATGACCCGGAAGCTGGGCGGGGCTGGCTGGTCAACGGCGGGCGGGAGACGCTCGCCAGCTACGGTATCCCGAGTGTGAGCACGGATCCCTCGTTGCGCGAACTCCGGCGTTTGCGCGCCGATCTGGGCGCCGCAATGCCGGCAGCGCACCGGGATTTCCTGGACGGTCTCCAGCTGACCTGGCGGGAAGGTGACTACCTGTTCGTGCACGCCGGTGTGCGCCCTGGCGTGCCGTTGGCGCGTCAGGACCCGGACGACCTGATCAACATTCGCCAACCGTTTCTAGCCAGCCAGTCGCGGTTCGACGGTGCGCTCGTGGTGCATGGCCACACGATCGTGAATACCCCGCAGGTGCACGACAACCGGATTGCTCTCGATACCGGCGCTTATGCCACTGGTCGGCTGACTGCGTTGGTGATCGACGGCGCGGAGATCAGCATTTTGCAGACCTGACCCTCACACGTGTGCTTGCGTGTGGGTGCTTGCGAGCCGGAGCGGGATGCTTTAGCTCCCGAAAGCGAAACCGGCTGCGCAGCTAGACCGCCCCGGAGCGTCCTTTGGCGACCCCGCTTGCCCCATTCCGATCTCCTAGTATCCCCGCTCCCGCCGCGTGGAGGGCCGGATGACGGTCGATGATGCCGATCTTGTCGGCAAGCTGGACGCGCTCGCCGGCGCACGGGTGGCGGTCGTCGGCGACATCATGCTAGATCGTTTCGTAAACGGAACGGTCGAACGGGTTTCTCCCGAGGCCCCGATTCCAGTGCTGAAGGTCGGGGAAACGACCGCGATGCTGGGCGGCGCCGGCAACGTTCTGCGCAACCTGGCGGCGCTTGGCGCCCAGGGCCGGTTGGTCGCGGCGGTTGGCGACGACGCGCCGGGAAGGGAGGTTGCGGAACTGGCCGAACAGGCCGCGCCGGGCGCGGCCCGGCTGGTTACGCTCCCCGCTCGGCCGACCTCGGTGAAGGTGCGTTATCTGGCCGGCGGGCAGCAGTTGTTGCGCACCGATTGGGAGGACACGTCCGCTCTCCCGGCGGATGCTGCGCAACGCCTGCTCGAGTGCACGGAGGCGGCGCTGGATGACGCCCAGGTGCTGGTGCTATCGGATTACGGCAAGGGCGTGCTGACCGCCGAGACGATTGGATCCCTGATCCAGGCGGCCCGCCGGCGTGGCGTGCCGGTCGTCGTCGATCCGAAGGCGCGTGACTACGCCGTCTATGCCGGCGCCGATCTGGTGACGCCCAACCGGGCGGAGCTGGCGCGGGCCACCGGTCACGGCGTGCCGGACGCGACCGGCCCCGAAGCCGACGCGCAGGTTGCGGCGGCCGCCCGCGCCCTCGCGCGGCAGTCCGGAATCGCGGGGGTGCTGGCCACCCGCAGCGCGCACGGCATGACACTCGTCGAGCACGCGGAGGCCGAGGCCCGCCATCTGCCCGCGGCGGCGCGCGCGGTTTACGACGTTTCCGGTGCGGGCGACACGGTGGTGGCGGCGCTCGCGGCGGCGTGGGCGGGCGGACTTACGCTTGCGGATGCCGCGCGGATCGCCAACGTCGCCGCCGGGATCGTGGTCGGCAAGGTGGGGACCGCGGTGGCCCGGCCGGACGAGCTGTTGCGCGTTCTGCACGCGCAACGGCTGCTGCAGACGGAAACCAAGGTCGCCAGCCGGGAGACCGCGTTGGAGCGGGTCGCGGCTTGGCACCGGTCCGGGTTGAAGGTCGCGTTCACCAATGGCTGCTTCGACCTGCTGCATCCCGGGCACGTGTCCCTGCTGGAGCAGGCGCGGGCCAGCGCCGACCGGCTGGTCGTCGGGCTTAACGCCGACAGCTCCGTGCGCCGTCTGAAGGGCGCTGATCGCCCGGTCCAGGGGGAGGCGGCGCGTGCGGCCGTGCTCGCCTCGCTCGCCAGTGTCGATCTGGTGGTGCTGTTCGAGGAGGATACGCCGCTCGAGCTGTTGGCGGCGCTGCGCCCGGACGTGCTGGTCAAGGGCGCGGACTATACCCGCGACACGGTGGTCGGTGCCGATTTGGTGGAGGGCTATGGCGGGCGCGTCGTGCTGGCGGCGCTGTCCGAAGGGCACTCCACGACGGCCACGCTCAAGCGCTTGCGCGGGCAGGGCTGAGGCGCAGGGGGACCGCTTGCGCAGCCGTCCGTGAAACCCCCGCCAAACCTACGAATCCGCTTGCGTTCCGCGTGGTATACGCGTAGTAAAGATCGGGTCTACGACGTCACGTTTCGCCCTAGCCTAGATGGTGTGCAGGGCCGCGCCGAGCTCCTGGAGACCGGAGAGACTGACAAGTGAGACCGCGACCACTCATACGGGGTGATCGCGCCAGTCAAACCGGATTCTCAAGGAGATGCGCATCATGGCGACCGGTACAGTTAAGTTTTTCAATACCACCAAGGGTTTCGGCTTTATCCAGCCGGATGACGGCAGCAAGGACGTGTTCGTGCACATCACGGCTGTCCAGAACGCCGGCATGGATTCCCTGGCTGAGGGCCAGAAGCTGTCGTTCGAGGTGATCACCGAGCGCGGCAAGCCCGCTGCCGGTAACCTGAAGCAGGCGTAAGCCTGCCGCTTCGGACGGTTCCCCCCGTTCGACTGCCGAGGCCCCGGATGTCGCCATAAGGCGGCGTCCGGGTGCTGGCCGGCCCGGAATTCAAAACGGCGGCTACCCGGATGACGGGTAGCCGCCGTTTTCGTTTTGGTGAGCTAGGGGCAGGGTCAGAGACGACCGGTATCCGGATATCCGGAGCGTTTCGTTCAGACACACGGTCGTCGGGTAGGGGCGCTCCGTCGGTGGACTACACCCAGACGGCTGTCATGACGAGTATCCCGATGATCGCGCAGACCACGGCTGTGCCGACACAGATGTAGACGTGCCGCAATCCTTCGCCGCCGATGTCCATCACGTTGGCCAGACCGCGCCCGGCGACAAAGCCGGCAAGCGCGAAGGCGCATACCCCTAGAACGATGGCCCCCATCTGTGTCCCTTTCGGCCGAAGCTCAGTTAACGCGAAAACGCCTTAACTGAGCTTGGGTTGCATTATCCTGTAATAAGTGGCTGCCCATTTTCCATGGGCCGCGCGATTCCCACGTGCAAGCCGACAGCCCATCGCGATCAGCTATGATTTACCCGCATTCACCGCCGCCAGATCGCCTTGCCGGTGCCGGGTAGGCCCATCTCGGCCCACTTGCGGTCGACGGACTCGATCGTGGCGTCGTCCATGCGTAGCTTCTCGCCCCACTCGCGCTTGGTTTCCGGCGGCCACTTGTTGGTGGCGTCGAAGCCGATTTTGGAGCCGAGTCCGCTGTCGGGGCTCGCGAAGTCCAGGTAGTCGATCGGGGTGTTTTCGATCGTCGTGGTGTCGCGCGCGGGGTCCATGCGGGTCGACATCGCCCAGATGACGTCCGTCCAGTCGCGGGCGTCGATGTCGTCGTCTACCACGATCACGAACTTAGTGTACATGAACTGGCGCAGGTAGCTCCAGGCGCCCATCATCACCCGCTTGGCGTGGCCCGGATAGGCCTTCTTCATCGACACCACCGCTACCCGGTAGCTGCAGCCTTCCGGCGGCAGCCAGAAGTCGACGATCTCCGGGAACTGCTGCTGCAATAGTGGGATGAATACCTCGTTCAGGGCCTCGCCCAGCACGCTCGGCTCGTCCGGCGGTCGGCCGGTGAAGGTGGAGAGGTAGATTGGCTGCGAGCGCATCGTGATCGCGGAGACGTGGAACACCGGGAAGGACTCGACCGCGTTGTAGTAGCCGGTGTGGTCGCCGTAGGGGCCCTCGTCGCCCTGCTCGTCCAGGCTGACATAGCCCTCGATCACGATCTCTGCTTCCGCCGGGACTTTGAGCGGGACGGTCTTGCAGTCGACCAGCTCGACCCGCTGGCCGCGCAGCAGGCCGGCGAACTGGTATTCGCTGAGGGTGTCCGGCACCGGCGTGACCGCGGCCAGGATGGTTCCCGGGTCGGCGCCGATGACCGCGGCGGCCGGCAGGGGCTCGCGCTTGCCGGCCTGCTTCCAGCGCTGATAGTGCTGCGCGCCGCCACGATGCTTCAGCCAGCGCATCAGCGTGGTGTCCTTGCCGGTCACCTGCATGCGGTAGATGCCGAGGTTGAAGGCGTCTTCGCGCTTGCCCTTCTGCGGCCCCTTGGTGACCACCAGCGGCCAGGTGATCAGCGGCGCCGGCTCGCCCGGCCAGCAGCCCTGTACCGGCAGCTGGCCGAGGTCGATGTCGTCGCCCTTGAGCACGACTTCCTGGCAGGGCGCACGGGAAACGCTGCGCGGACGCATCGACAGCACCTGGCGCAGCAGGGGCAGCTTGTCCCACGCCTCCTTCAGCCCGCCGGGCGGTTCCGGCTGGCGCAGGAAGGCAAGTGTCTCGCCGACCTCGCGGAGTTGGTCGGGTGTGCGGTCCATGCCGAGCGCGACCCGCTCGACCGTGCCGAACAGGTTGACCAGCACCGGTATATCCCAGCGCCGGCCATCAGCGGCCTCGGGCCGGTCGAACTGTACCGCCGGACCGCTTTCGGCCAGCAGGCGGGTGTGGATCTCGGTCATCTCCAGGTCAGGCGAGACCGGGGTGGAGACCCGCTGGAAGTCGCCGCGGCGTTGCAGTAGATCGCGGAAGTCGCGTAGGGAGGCGAAGGGCATGACGTTCCCGAAAGTCCGTTATGACACGGCTGGCTGTTGTCGCACGTGCGCGTGCTGCGGCAGGCTGTAGCCGCTTGCAGCCGATGACCGCAAGCCGCCGCTTGGTGCCGGCCGCTGATGCGCGTCGTCGCGGGTGGCGCTAGACCGCGTGCGCTTGGACTTGGGGACGGAAAAAGCGCAGGGTTAACGCGGCGGCAACACGCGCGGTTGCAGAAAAGATGGATCGCAGCGCGCCTGCATGCGTTTATGACCGCATGAGGCCAGAGCGCATTTGAGAGCTTGAGACGAGGGCAATGATGGCACGCTTCTGGGTCGTTGGCGGGGAATACGCCGACACCAACTTCGACATCACGGTGACGGGCGCCGAAGAGTGGTTCGGTCCGTACGACGACTATGAGGACGCCCGTCAGGTCTGGCAGCGCAAGGCCTGGAACACGGTGGACCACGCCACCACGCGCTACCGGATCGAACGCATCGACCCGGACGAGCCCCCGCGCTGCACGGACTAGCAGTCGGTGGTTGCGCGCTCAGCTGCTGGACCCCAGCAGACTCTGGCATGACCGGGCCGCCCTGGACGCTGCCGAGCGATCCCGTGCACCGGTTGGCGATCGCCAAGGGCTATCCGTACGACGCGCCGGCCAATTCCTACCTGTTCCGTGACGGGCGGGCGCAGCCGCTATCGGATGCCCAGGGCAGCGATCTGTGGGCCGGTCGCTGGGCCGTGCTGGGGCACGGCTCCAACCGGGCACCGGGGCAGCTCGCGCGCAAGTTCGCGCATTTCCAGGGTACGGACTCCGAGATCCCGGTCACCTATGTCTGGCTGGACGGTTACGACGTGGTCTATTCCGCCCACGTCACCGCGTACGGAGCGATCGCCTCCAACCTGACGTATGCGCCCGGATGCCGCGTGCGCGTCGCGCTCACCTGGCTGACCGACCGGCAGTTGGTGCGCATGCACGAGACGGAGGGCTCCTACGCCTTCGGCCGGCTGGATGGCGTGGATATCCAGACAGACGCCGGTCCGGAGGCCGCGGACACCGACGTCCACATGTACCTATCCGATCACGGATGCCTGCTCGATGACGGTGCGCCGGTCGGCATCCAGGCGGTGCGGGCACAGGGCCGCTCCCATCGGGTGCTCGATCAGCCGGGCGTTCAGGAACTCGTGCGCCACAAGCTCTCCGGGGCGGGCGACCTCGATACCTTCATCCTGCACGCCATCGCGGACCCCGACACCCGGATGCAGCGCATCCGCCAACTGCAGGCCCACGCCCAGCCGTCGCACGTACCGCACTTCGTGCCGCTGTGAGGTCGCGCCCGGTGTGCGGGCCGGCCTCTCCAGCGGCGGTTTACTCCCCTGTCAGCACCTGCGCCTGCGCGTCGGCATCGACGTCCGTGCCGTCGACCTGCCGGAAGGCGATCGTGACGGTGCCGACCTCGAAACCCCACTTGGTGACGTCGGCGGTGTTCAGCAGGACGCCATCTTCCTGCAGGAACATCCAATCGTCGAAGGTGACGCGGTAGCTCGACCCGTCGACTTCGAGATCGACCTGGTAGGTCCAGGTGAACGCGTTGCCGTAGGCTTCGCCCCGGGCGGTGCCGGGGACATCGCCGGCGGTGCCCTGGTAGCTGTGCGGGCCGGTTTTCCGGATCGTCCAAACACGCCGGTCGGTTTCGCCGTCCTGGTAGCGGAACCGTTCGTCCAGGGTCAGGGTGCGTGTCTGTGGGTCCCAGTCGCCGTGGATCGTCACGACGAACTGCCGGCGTACGTCGCCGAAGCGGTCGCGGAACAGGCCATACGCTTTGGTCTGGCCGGCGAAGTAGTCCTCCAGTCTCAGCCTGGGTTCGTTGTTCTGGAAGTCCTGGACGCGCATGGAGCCACAGGCGGCCAGCGGCACGATGGTAAGCGCGATCAGCAGCATCCGGCGCAGCAGCATCGGGGTCTCTCCGGTTGGGGGGTTCCTGGTTTCCTGAAGGGCATACGCACGCGCGGCCGGTTTCGACCACTAGCCTGTAGGGAGTCTGGCGCGACGCGACGCTCCAGGGCGGAACAGCGGCGCACGCGCGCAGGCCGGGGGTGGCGCATGCTGGTTTTGTCACACCCGCCACGTCCTTTTCGGATCACCCAGGAGCGCCGCTGCCGTGACCGCCCAACAGTCCGCTACCCCGCAGCCTTCAACCGCCGAGGCCCCGCCTGCCGAGCGCGCGCCGCGCGATCACAAACGTCTGGACGGCCGGATCGTCTCCGCGCGGATTCGCGAGAAGGTCGGGCAGAAGGTGGCCGGCTTGACCGCCGCCAACTGGCCGCCGCGGCTGGTGTCGATCGCCGTCGGCGCGGCGGAGCCGGCCGCGCTTTACATCCGCAACCAGAAGCGCGTGGCGGACAAGCTCGGCATCGCCTTCGAGGACCGGCACTATCCCGAGGGAACAACGCGCGAGGAGATGCTGGCGGCCGTGCAGGCGCTCAACGCCGACCCGCGCGTCACCGGCATTTTGATCCAACGCCCAGTACCGGGGCACATCCCGATGAAGGAGTTGCAGGCCGCCGTCCATCCGCTGAAGGACGTCGAGGGCATGCACCCCGCCTCGATCGGCAACATCGTCTATAACGATCTTATCCTCGGTCCCTGCACGGCCGTCGCGGCGGTGGAGATGCTGCGCGCGACCGACTTGGCGCTGGAAGGGCTGGAGGTCGTGGTGGTCGGCCATTCGGAGATTGTCGGCAAGCCGATCGCCTTCCTGCTGATGAGCGAGGGGGCGACCGTGACCGTCTGCCACCACATGACCCGCGATCTCTCGGTTCATCTGCGCCGGGCGGACGCGGTGTTCGTCGCGGTCGGCAAGCCGGGCCTGATCGACGGTTCGATGCTCAAGCCCGGCGCGGCCGTGATCGATATTGGCATCAACCAGATCGACGATGGTGCGGGCGGCACGCGGGTGGTTGGCGACGCCGACTATGCCAGCTGCCGCGAGGTTGCGGGCTGGCTGACCCCGGTGCCGGGCGGCGTCGGGCCGGTCACCGTGTCGATCCTGATGCGCAACGTGGCCAAGGCGGCGGAATTGCAGAAGCGGCACTACGAAAAGCAGTACGGCACACCGACCTTCGTGCCCGATGTCTAAGGCTGCTGTTATGGGGAATGAGGGGCGAGGTCTGCCCTTGCGTTTCCAATGCCGGCTCGCCGGCCTACGTTAGGGGAGAGGCGGGTGCGTATCGCCTATGGCCGAAGGGTGGTGCGCCGACGCCGCATCCCCACGTGCGTGGTCCGATCGGGACCATGCCAGAGGAGGACAATCCCCGTGCGTTGCCGACCGACCGTGTCCTTGCGTCTGCTGGCAGCGAGCCTGATCGTCCTCGCGTTCGGGCTGCCGACGGGCCCGGTGCGGGCGGCGTGCGACGACCCACCGGGCCCTGGCGTGGTCTGGGAGACCTGCCACAAGACCAGCTTGCGCTTGAACGGCAGCGATCTGGCCGGTGCGCGAATCGTGGGCAGCTCGCTTGCGCGCAGCGACCTGCGTAGGGCGAACCTGACGGGCGCGGTGCTCGAAGGCTCCTATCTCAACCGCGCGCTCTTGAGCGGGGCGAACCTAAAGGGCGCCGACCTGAGCCGTGCCGAGGCGTACCGCGGCGAATTCGCCCGGGCCGACCTGACGGCGGCGGAACTGGTCAAGACCGTGCTGGCGCGCGCGAATCTGACGGGGGCGCGGCTGCAGGACGCCAACCTGCACAAGGTGGATGCCGGGCGCGCCGTTTTGCGGGGCGCGATCCTGACCCGCGCCAATCTGACCAAGGCGGATCTGTCGCGCGCCGATCTGCGCGACGCCACGTTGGTCGACGCCAATGCGACCAAGGCCGCGCTGATTCGCGCCGACCTGCGCGGGGCTGATCTGACCGGCACCGATTTGACCGATGCGCACCTGATCCTGGCGGACCTGCGCGGGGCCAGGCTTAAGGGAGCCGACCTCACCGGCGCCTTGCTGCGCGACGTCGAGTTCTCGGGCACCGATCTGTCGCAGGTGACCGGTCTCGGCGCGGCGGAACTCGCACGCGCCTGCGGCGACACCGGCACCAAACTGCCCGCCGGTCTGACGCGCCCGGATACCTGGCCCTGCGCCCCGATGCAGCGCGAGCGCGACAGGTAGCCCGCAAGTGCGTCATGCTGGCATGAGTGCGGCATGCGAAAATACAGAAAAACGGAAGATGTCGAATGTCCTGCGGCAGACCGACGCGGTGCTGTCCAGCGGCGTCGCACGAGCGACCGTCACCCGAATGGGCCGAGACATTCCGGCCCGCGCGGCCATGCGGCGCGACGGCGGACGGCTCGGAACGAGACGGACGCCGGCGCACCTGGGTCGCAGGGAGACCGGGACGGAAAGACTCGTGGAGGACCAACGGGACGACGAGGACGCGGTCCCGCCCGGGTGGCGTATTGAGCTACCGCACGAGACGACGAATGGAAGAGATGAGCTGGCAAGTCGGTGTTTATTTTCGGGAAAGTTTGATTTCTCCCTCGAAGTCCGGCTCACGCCCCCTTATGAGGGCAGCATTGTTATATTGAAGAGGAGATGAGCGATGCGCCGGACCCTTCTTGCGTCAGCCATTTCGGTCACTCTTGCCGCTGGGGCCCCTGCCTTGGCAGCACAAGACACGATGAGCGAGGACCAGTGCCTCGCGGTGATCATGGCGATGTCGAAGCTCGAACTGGCAATGGTGGGCAAGGTGCCGCTCGCGGACGCCCGGGCGGAGCTGGCCGGGCTGCAATCGACCCTGCCGGAAAACGTCTCCACGCGCGTCGATGAGCTGGTCGCGGTGGCGGAATCCGCGCAAGGAATCGAGGTAGGCGACCCTGCGCACCCGATGGCGACTGGTGAGTTTCAGGAAGCCAACAAATTATATCGCGAAGCTCTCGCACCGAGATGTCCTAGCTTCGATCTGGACTACTAAGCGCGTCCTTTGTGGGGCACGTGAGGACTGGACGCGCGTTTCTGACCCCCGGCCTGACGATCGCTGGGGGACTCGGCTGTGTCCTCATTTATGATCTTGCCGTTGGCCGTGTGGCTTTGATTCCCGTAAGCCGTGGAAAGGAGGCTTTCCACGGCGAGCAGTCGCTACGATCTCATGGACTTCGAGTGGTAGGTGATCAAGGAGGTGCTGCCGCGTAAGGGGCGTGGCGCAACCCTTTCGGCTTCGCTGTTACCCGTGGCGTTACCCCAGATCGATTCGACTGGGTAACGTGGCTCTACATGCAAAGCCGGAAAAGCGCGGGATTCTGCGGAAGGGAAACTGGCCCGCTGGGGAGGATTCGAACCCCCAACCTCCTGATCCGTAGTCAGGTGCTCTATCCGATTGAGCTACCAGCGGGCAGATCGCGGCGCGTTGGCCGCGTCGACAGCTTGTGAGGCCGTCGTGTCCGTCACTTTAGGCGCGCGGGCGGCTCTCTAGCAAAGGGCCGTGAGCCGCAGCGTCCCCGACGGCGGCGCGGACCCTACTCAAGCCGGCGTGGCTTGGCAAGGGGCGAAGTGCATCGCTGTGATGATTGATCGGCCAGCGCCACCCGGGATCGCAACGCAGGCGCGCAACTACCTTGAATCTCAGGGAAACTCCGGCTTGTTCGGCGCATCCCCATAAAGTAGGATCGCGCAGCGAGATTTACGGGGGGCGGCGTGCCGGTCGACTCCGCAACGGCCCAAGGTGCGTTAAGGTTTCTCTTAACCATTGGTGTCGGATAACCCGAAGACGACACACGGCACGACCGAAGTATCATGGATGTTCCAAATGGCGAGACGCGCATGCTAGCCATCCGTCGAACGGCGGCCGCGATTGCCGCCGTCGTTGTCCTCGGCGGCTGCTCGATGACCGACCAGGGACCGGGCCCGGGGGGCCGGTCCGATTCCCGCAGTCAGACAGCCGGTGCCCAATCGAGCGGTGGCAGCGGCAGCAACCGACAGGAGATGCGCGCCACGCAGCTGGCCGCCAGCGGCGCGATCCCTTCGCTCGGTACCACCGTGTTCGAGCCGCAGCAGCTGCCGCAGTTCGAAACCACCGGCACCTATGTCGGGCAGAAGGTGCAGGAGCTGCGTGGCGATCTGGAAGACCTGAAGACCCAGATCAGCGATCATAACCAGCGCCTGCAGGAGCTGCGCCAGCGGACCCGTTCGGCGGCTCGCGGCTATCACGGCAATGTCGGGCAGATTAATACCCGCCTGCAGCTCGGCACCACGCCCGGCAATCCGGAGCTGGTGGAGATGTGGAACCAGGCGCGTCAGCGTCTGGGCACTGTCGAGCAGACGGTCGACGATATGAACCAGCTGTCCAACGAGGTCTCCTCGACCACGCGGCTGGCGTCCTACCTGCTGGAATCGGTGCAGGCGGCCTACGGTCTGTCGGGCGCGGTGGAAAAGGACCACGACCAGTTGGCGATCCTTGAGGATTCGACCAACCGCACGGTGGTCTTGATCGACCGGTTGGCGAACGAGCTGTCTTCCGATATCGCCCGGCAGAATCGCTACCTGCAGCGCGAGCGTGCGGACCTTTCGACCCTGTCGTTGGCGATCAAGAACGGCGAGTTCTACGGCGAAAGCCTGAGCAATCAGGCTTACGGCACGCCGACGCCGGCGAGCAGCACCGGCAGTTCGGACCGGGTCGGCCGCGACCAGCCGCTGGTCGTGATTCGATTCGACCAGGACAATGTCGATTACGAGCAGCCGCTCTATTCCGCCGTGCGCCGGGTACTCGACCGCCGGCCGGAAGCCGGATTCGACGTGGTCGCGGTGGCGCCGCAGGGCGGCCAGCAGTCCGCGCTCGGGTTGTCCCGGGCACGCCGCCAGGCGGAGCGGGTTCTGCGGGCGCTGAACGAAATGGGCTTGCCGCCCAGCCGCGTGTCCTTGTCCGCAACCACCAGTGCGCGCGCCAACGTCAACGAGGTGCACGTCTACGTGCGGTGAGCCGCACGGCGCGTGGACGACAGCTAAAAAGGCCCGTGTCGGCAAGTGAGCGGCACGGGCCTTTTTCGTTGCTGGTTTGCCCCTGCGGGCGTCGCCCGGACTGTCGCCTTTAGACCAGGGCCAACACGCGGGTCAGGCCGCCGGTGGCGTCCTGCACCTTGGGCGCGCCGATCACGACCGTGGCGCCGCTCGCGGGCACCTGATCCAGGTTCTTGAGGTTCTCCAGGCCCCAGCGGTTGGTCGGGAGCCAGGCGTAGTGGGTGTCGAAGCTGGTCGACTGCCCGTAGTCCAGTGACAGCGTATCGACCATCAGGCCCTGTGCGCCGGTTTCTTCCAGCAGGTATTGCGTCGCTTCGGCGTGGATGCCGGGGAAGTGCATGCCGCCATCGTCGTCGCGCCCGACGAACTTCTCGGTATAGGCGTGCTGGTCCCAGCCGCTGTTCATCGCCACGGCCGCGCCGTCCGGGATCGGCCCGTATTGGGCTTCCCAGGCCTTGAGATCGTCGGGGGTCAGGCGGGCGTCCGGGCTCTCGGCCGCCCGCGCCTTGATGTCGACGACCACCAGGGGGGCGACCAGCTGTTCAGCCGGAATCTGTTCGGCCGTATGCTGGTCTTCGCGCGAGAAGTGGATCGGAGCATCGAGATGCGTCCCGGCGTGTTCGATCAGCGACCAGCGGTACATGTTGTAGCCGTCGTTCTCGATCCGGGCCATCCGCTCCAGCTCGATGCCCGGCTTGTTGAAGAAGGTCGGGAACTCCGGGCTCATCGTGTGGGTCATGTCGACCACCCGCTCGAAGCTACGCGGCTGGGCCGCGGCCGGCCTGGGCGGGTAGGCGGCGGCCAGCGCGCCGGCCGCGGCGGTCGCACCGGCGCCCTTGAAGAAGTTGCGCCGGCTCAGCCGGTGATGGACGGTTTCCAGGCATCCGGGTGCGCACATCGTAAAGCTCCTTGCACGATCGTTATGGGACGTGGCGGCCTGCGATCACAGGCTTTGCGTTAGTGCCCTTGCCCGCTACGGCAGGACGCGGGCACGGCTAGGAGTCTCGCCCGGCTTCTTCCAGAACGCGGTGCAGGTCCAATACGGGGCCGGCGTGGCCCGCCTGGGTCAGCATTGCGTGGACCTGACCGCGATGATGCGTCTGGTGATTGAAGAAGTGCGCCAGCAATACAGGGACAGGGTCCCGGATGTCTCGGCCCGTATTGTTCCGGTAGGCGATGGTGCCGGTGAGGAAGCTGTCGTCCAGCCCTGCCATGAAGGCGCGGATCTTGGCATCCATCTCGGTCCGGGCCGAGCGCAAGGCGGCGAAGTCGGCGTACAGAATCGCGTCGAGCCCGGTTGATGGCACCGTCATGCCCTGAAAGCGCGCCATCCAAATTCGGTCGCCGACGAGCAGATGGTTCAGGGTGCCATGGATGCTGCCGAAGAACGTGCCGCGGTCACGGGTGCGGTCATCTTCCGACAGCTCGGCGCAGGCTGCGTAGAGGCGTCTATTGGCCACCTCGTTGTAGGCGGCCATGCTGCGGCATCCGTCCACGGTCAGCATGCGCCCGTTCCCCTGTTTTCAATGGCTCGCCGGCCCTAACGGCGGCGAGCCAGCAGGATGCAATCGGTAGACATGTGTATGAAAGTGCCCAGGCCGCCGGAGTGATCACCGACGGCCGGGCGACGACAGACCGGAGAGAAAAAAGGTCGACCGCCTGGATTAGGCGTCGACCTGATATCCCAGTCGTTCGATTTCGTCCTTGAGCCGCAGTTTTTCGCGTTTAAGTTCCGCGACGTGGTTATCGTCGCCATGCGGGCGGTTGAGTTCCTGGTGCAGTTCCTCTTCCAGCTTGGCGTGGCGGGACCGCAGGGATTCAAGACGTGCGTCGACCGTCATCCGGACCTCCTTGACCACCATCTGATCTGGTGAGCGTAACGCCCTCGTCAGAGCTTTGCCAAGCAAACGCGTCCGCGTGTGACCAACTTGCCACAGCCGAGTCGAGTTCCGTCATGACCGCCCCGTCTGATGCCGCCTCCAGCCCGTCGTCGGGAGCCGTGCCGCGCCGTCTGATCGTCGCCATCAGTGGCGCCAGCGGGGTGATCTATGGTGTCCGCCTGCTCCAGCAACTGCAGGCGACCGAGATCGAGACGCATCTGGTGATGTCGCGCCCGGCGGAGGTCACGCTCGCCCACGAAACCGACCTGAAAGTCGCCGATGTGCACGCGCTGGCCGACGTTGTGCACGCGCACGGCGACATGGCGGCGGCGATCTCCTCCGGTTCGTTCCGGACGCTCGGCATGGTGGTGGCGCCCTGCTCCGCGCGCTCGCTGGCGGAAATCGCCGGCGGGCAGGCGGGGTCGCTGCTGACCCGCGCGGCCGATGTCGTACTGAAGGAGCGCCGCCGTTTGGTGCTGATGCTGCGCGAAACGCCGCTGCACCACGGTCATCTGCGCAATATGCTGGCGGTCAGCGAGATGGGCGCCATCCTGGCCCCGCCGGTGCCGGCCTTCTATGCCCAGCCGCAGAGCCTGGAGGAAATGGTCGATCAGTCGGTCGGCCGGGTGCTGGATCTGTTCGAGATCGACGTCGGTTCGGTACGCCGCTGGGGCGAGCCAATCGCCGACGGCCGTCCGCCGCTGCGCACGGTGAAGTCGACGCGCGCGCGGTGACGGCCCAATATCCGCGTCAGGCGTTCTGGGCACGCTAGCTTATAGCCCCTCCCAACACCTTCGTGCGCAGCTGGCTCAAGTGGAATGACCTGGAATCGTGCGAATGATGGTGTTTTGTTAATGTTTTTGAGTCCAAAATTGAGAGCGATTGACGGCCCTCGCCCGGGGGTCTATTTCACCAATGCCTGATGCGTTACGTTGTGTCGCAGCATAGACCGCGATGACGGGTTCGAGATCGGTCGCGGTCGTTCAGCCGG
Organism: Rhodovibrio salinarum DSM 9154; assembly: GCF_000515255.1. Lineage (NCBI taxonomy): Bacteria > Pseudomonadati > Pseudomonadota > Alphaproteobacteria > Rhodospirillales > Rhodovibrionaceae > Rhodovibrio > Rhodovibrio salinarum. The sequence continues at coordinate 703,531 of NZ_KI911559.1, forward strand.
CACATCCGCCGCCGCATCCGGCCTGTTGTCAACGCAAGGGTGATTTCCGTGAGTGATACCCAGCGCCCGCTTTCTCCGCACCTTCAGGTTTATCGCCCGCAGCTGACGTCCGTTCTGTCGATTTTGCACCGCATCACCGGCGTTGCGCTGTCGGTCGGCAGCCTCGTCCTGATCTGGTGGGTGGTCGCGGCGGCCAGCGGGGCCGAGTACTTCGCCTACGTCCAGGGCTGGATCGGCAGTTGGATCGGCTATCTGCTGCTGTTCGGCTGGTCGGTCGCGCTGTTCTATCACCTCTGTGCCGGTATCCGGCACCTGGTCTGGGATGCTGGCTACGGCTTCGAACTGGAGACCATCTACAAGAGCGGCTGGGTCATGGTTGCGGCGACCGCCACGCTCACCGTGCTGGCCTGGATTCTCGGCTTGGCGGCGCTGTAGCGCGCCGGACGTAAGGATGCTGGCCTTGGAACGTGAAGGGTAAGGAGATAGGCGCGATGCGGACGATGCGCACCCCAATGGCCCGCGCGCGGGGGCTGGGCGCGGCGAAGGACGGCACCGGCCACTGGTGGCTGCAGAAGCTACTGTCGCTGGCACTGATCCCGCTTGTGATCTGGTTCGCCGCCAGCGTGATTTCGCTGGCCGGTGCCGACCATGCCACGGTGACTGCGTGGCTCGGCAACCCGCTTGCCGCCGGGCTGATGATTCTGCTGGTGATCGCGACCTTTTATCACGGGCTGTTCGGTGTGCAGGCGGTGGTCGAGGATTACGTCGATCACGAGGTGGCGAAGTTCGCGCTGTTGATCGGGCTCAAGGGGCTGCACATCGTCCTCGGCCTGACCGGCGTGCTCGCCGTGCTAACCATTCTCTTCCAGGGCTAAGGCAAGCCATGAGCAAGACCAACGGCACCACGAACGGTAAGGGCAACGGCAAGGCGAACGGCGCCAACGGCCGCACCAACGGTGGCGGGGCGCCGAACCTGGCTGGCGAGACCTACCCGATCCAGGATCACACCTACGACGTCGTTGTCGTCGGCGCCGGTGGCTCCGGCCTGCGCGCGACGCTCGGCTGTGTCGAGGCGGGCCTGAAGACGGCCTGTATCTCCAAGGTCTTCCCGACCCGCAGTCATACGGTCGCCGCCCAGGGCGGTATTTCCGCCGCGCTCGGCAACATGGGCGACGACGACTGGCGCTGGCACATGTACGACACCGTCAAGGGCTCCGACTGGCTCGGCGACCAGGACGCGATCGAGTACATGACCAAGGAGGCCGTGCCGGCGATCGTCGAGCTGGAACACTACGGCGTTCCCTTCTCCCGCACCGAGGAGGGCAAGATCTACCAGCGTCCGTTCGGCGGCATGACCACCAACTTCGGCGATGGTACCGCCCAGCGCACCTGCGCGGCGGCCGACCGGACCGGTCACGCCATGCTGCACACCCTCTACCAGCAGTCGCTGCGCCAGAACGCCGAGTTCTTCATCGAGTACTTCGCGCTCGACCTGATCATGGACGAGGGGCAGTGCCGCGGCGTGGTCGCCTGGTCGCTTGAAGACGGGACGATCCACCGCTTCCGCGCCCACAACGTGATCCTGGCGACCGGCGGCTACGGCCGGGCGTACTTCTCCTGCACAAGCGCGCACACCTGCACCGGCGACGGCAATGGCATGGTGCTGCGTGCCGGCTTGCCGCTGCAGGACATGGAATTCGTGCAGTTCCACCCGACCGGCGTCTACGGCGCGGGCTGCCTGATCACCGAGGGCGTGCGCGGCGAGGGCGGCTACCTCACCAACAGCGAGGGGGAGCGTTTCATGGAGCGCTACGCGCCCAGCGCCAAGGACCTCGCAAGCCGCGACGTGGTCTCCCGCTCGATGACCATCGAGATCCGCGAGGGCCGGGGTGTGGGGCCGAACAAGGACCACATCAACCTGCACCTGGAGCACCTGGACCCCGACGTCATCCACCAGCGCCTGCCGGGCATTTCTGAGACGGCGCGGATCTTCGCCAACGTCGACGTGACCAAGGCGCCGATCCCGGTGCTGCCGACCTGCCACTACAACATGGGCGGCATCCCGACCCTCTATACCGGTGAGGTGGTGACCCTGCAGGACGGCAAGCCGGACTCGGTTGTGCCCGGCCTGATGGCGGTCGGCGAGGCGGCCTGCGTCTCCGTCCACGGCGCCAACCGCCTGGGCTCCAACTCGCTGCTCGACCTCGTCGTGTTCGGTCGCGCGGCGGCCAAGCGCACGGCGGAAATCATCACCCCGGGCGAGACGCACAAGCCGCTGCCCGCGGATAGCGCGGAACCGGCGCTGCAGCGCTTCGACCGGCTGCGCAACGCCAACGGCTCGACGCCGACGGCCGAACTCCGGCTCGACATGCAGAAGATCATGCAGACCAACTGCGCGGTCTTCCGTACCGGCGAGATCCTGGAGGAAGGCAAGCAGAAGATGTCGGAGGCCTACTCGAAGCGCGACGACCTGCAGGTCAACGACCGCTCGATGATCTGGAACTCCGACCTCGTCGAGACGCTGGAGCTGGATAATCTGCTCGGCCAGGCGATGACCACCGTCTGGTCCGCGGCCAACCGGGAGGAAAGCCGCGGCGCCCACGCCCGCGAGGACTACCCGGACCGCGACGACGAGAAGTTCATGAAGCATACGGTCAGCTGGCTGGACCAGGACGGCAAGGTCACGATCGACTGGCGCCCGGTCCACATGAACCCGCTGACCAACGAAGTGCAGTCCTTCCCGCCCAAGGCGCGGGTGTACTAACAGCGGCGAGCCTGCGCCCCCGCCCGCGGGCGGGGGCGGAGTTTCGAGGCATCAAGAGGCGTCCATGGTTGAATTCGCGCTGCCGCGCAACTCGAAGATCCGTCAGGGCAAGGTCCATCCGGCGCCGCAGGGCGCCAAGCGGCCCAAGACCTTCCACGTCTACCGTTGGGATCCGGACGCGGGCGAGAACCCGCGGGTCGACCAGTTCACCATCGACCTCGACGACTGTGGGCCGATGGTTCTGGATGGCCTGATCAAGATCAAGAACGAGATCGACAGCACCCTGACCTTCCGCCGTTCCTGCCGCGAGGGCGTCTGCGGCTCCTGCGCCTTCAACGTCAACGGGCGCAACACGCTGGCCTGCACGACCTTCATCGAGGAAACCGACGGCGACGTGAAGGTCTACCCGCTGCCGCACATGGAGGTGGTCAAGGACCTGGTGCCGGACCTCAACCAAGCCTACGCGCAGTACGCCTCGATCGAACCGTGGCTGAAAACCCGCACCCCCGCGCCCGAACGCGAGCGGCTGCAGAGCCCGGAAGAACGTGCGCAGCTGGACGGGCTGTGGGAGTGCATCCTGTGCTTCTGCTGCACCACCAGTTGCCCCAGCTACTGGTGGAACGGCGACCGCTACCTGGGTCCGGCTGTGCTGCTCCAGGCCTACCGCTTCATCAACGACAGCCGCGACGAGTTCACCGGCGAACGGCTCGACCAGCTTGAGGACCCGTTCCGCTTGTACCGCTGTCACACCATCCTGAACTGTACCCGCACCTGCCCGAAGGGCCTGAACCCGGCGAAGGCGATCGCGGAGATCAAGAAGAAGATGGTCGAGCGGCGGGTCTAGCGCCCGGCTGGCGATGGATGATTGAGCAAGGGCGCCGGAAAATTTCCGGCGCCTTTTTTCGTGTGGGGCTTGGGCGTCGGCGCCCGCCGCCTTCATGCAAGCGCCTCCACACTTGGAAGCGGAGCTTCGCCCTGCCCATGATCCGCGACCGCCGCTTTCTAGATGGCCGTGACATCCAGGATCCGATGGCGCGGATCGACGATGTCATGGGGGAAGTTGCGGACATCTACCGCTCCGCCGTGGGGACGGTCGGGCCGGCGTACTACGGCGCCGAGCAGGTCGCCGCCTGGGCCCGGGCGGCGGACAAGCCGACGGTTTTGGGGCAGGTGATGGCAAGCGGCCTCGCGCTTCTGCGCACGGTCAATGGCCGGCCGGCGGCGCTGGGGCAGGTGAGTCACGGCGGCCACATCGGCCTGCTGTACGTCCACGGCGCGTTCACCCGCCAGGGCCACGGCGCCCAGCTGCTGGTCCAACTGACCGACCATGCCCGGCGCCAGGGCGCGGTAGCGCTCACGATCGACGCCAGCTACTTCTCCGCCCGCCTGGCCGCCCGTCACGGCTTCATCGTGGAGGCCGAAGAGCGGCCCGACTACGCCGGCGTGCGCTTCACCCGCTGGCGAATGCGCCTGACCCTCTAATACGCATACGAAAACGCCCCGTGGGCCAGGGCCCACGGGGCGATGCGCCGTCCGGCTTGGGTTTCGGCGGGGTTAGATCGACTGTTCGACCCAGCTCTTCAGCTCGTTCTTGGAGACCGCGCCGACCTTGGTCGCCGCGACCTGACCATCCTTGAACAGCATCAGGGTCGGGATGCCGCGCACGCCATACTTCTGCGGCGTGCCCGGGTTGTCGTCGATGTTCAGCTTGGCGACGTCCATCTGTTCGTCGAGTTCGCTGGCAACTTCTTCCAGCGCCGGGGCGATGGTCTTGCAGGGGCCACACCATTCGGCCCAGAAGTCGACCAGCACCGGCTTGCTGGCCTTGAGAACGTCCTGATCGAAACTACCGTCGCTGGTGTTTGTCATGCTCATCGAGGTGATCCCCTTGGCGTGTCTCGTGTGCGGCATCTCGGCGCGCCAGCGTGCGCGCTGCGGGCCGCGTCCGCAAACGTAGGTAGGAGGCGTCGGCGGCCGGGTCAAGCTGGTATGGCTATGCGCTCAAGCATCGGTGATCTGCATCAGGTGCGGCCCGTCTGTCCACAGCAGCCAGGTTTCGACTCGTCGTTCCGGCCAAATCCGCTGCACCAGCCGGCGATAGGTAGCCAACTGGTCGCGGTAAACCTGCGGCACCTGCTCGGGTGTTTGCGGCGGTGGGCGGTTGGTCTTGTAGTCAACGATCACGACCGTCTCCTCGGTGATCGCCAGACGGTCGATCTGGCCGCTCGCCGCTTCCGGTCCCAGGCCACGGTCGAGCAGGCCGACCACCGGCACCTCCGGCCGGCTGGCGGGGCCGAACAGCTGCTGGAACTCCGGGGCCTCCACGATTCGCAACGTCTCCTCCAGGATCGCTTCGGCCTGCGCCGCATCCAGCTGGTGGCTGGGGCTATCCAGATAGCGCAGCCCGGCCTCGCGCCGCTCACTGGCGGGCAGGTCGGGCAAGGTCTGCAGCAGGCGGTGCACCAGCCTGCCGCGCTGGTAGGCCGCGCCCGAATCGCCGCCGAGCGGGGAGCGCACCGGCGGTTCCGACTCGGGCGCGCGCGACGGGGCAAGCGGGCGCGGCGGTGCGGGTTCCGGCGCGGGCGGCGCCACCGCCCAATCGGGGAGGGGCCCAGCGTCGGGCGCGGCACCGGCGTCGCCCGTATCCGGCTTGGTCTCGGTCCGCTGCGGGCTTTCCAGGACGTGCGCGGTGCCCTGCCAACCGTCGTGCGGCAGGTCGCGGGTCGCGTCGAACGCCCGTTCTTCGGCGAGCTCGGCCAAGCCTTGCTGGACCAGCTCGTACCAGCAGCCCGGCGGTGCGCTGCGCTTGGTGTTGTAGCCGCAGACGTAGAGCCGGTCCTCCGCCCGGGTCATCGCGACGTAGAGCAGCCGGCGGTACTCCTGGCTTTGCGCGTGCCCGGCCGCCTCGCGCAGGCCGCGGCCGACCGCTTCCAGATCGGCGGTCCGCGGCGGCCAGAGCGCCAGACCCTGGCCCTCGTCCCACAGCAGCTTCGCGCCCTGGGTCGGCACCTGCAGCGTGTCCGGCAAGAACACGACCGGCGCCTGCAAGCCCTTCGCGCCGTGCACCGTCATCACCCGCACGGCGTTGCCGCCGTGCTCGGCGTCGCGCTTGACCTCCTGCTCGCCGGCCTCGAGCCAGTGCAGGAAGCCCTGCAGCGAGGGCACGTGTTCGCGCTCGTAGGCGAGCGCGAGCGCCTGGAACTCGTCGACCGGATCGTTCGCCTCCGGCCCCAGCCGGGCGACCAAGTCGCGCCGGCCGCCTTCAGCGCCCAGCAGCTGGGCGTAGAGCTCGTAGGGCGGGACGTAGTCCGCGCGCGCCAGCCAATCGGCAAGGCGGGTATAGGCGCGCTCGAAATCCGCATTCTCGCCCGTGCGGTCGCGCAGGGCGTCCCACAGGCTGGCCTCGCCGCGATTCCAGGCGAGTTCGAACAGCCGCTCCTCGCTCAGTCCGATCAACGGGCCCTTGAGCACGCAGGCGAGTGTCAGCGAGTCCTCCGGCAGCAGCAGGAAGCGCCCGAGCGCGACCAGGTCCCGGACCGCCAGCTGCTCGGTCAGCACCATGCGGTCGACACCGGCGACAGGCACGTTGCGCAGCTTGAGCTCGCGGACCAGCTCCTCGACGAAGTCGTTGCGTCGGCGCACCAGCACCAGCACGTCGCCCGGGCGCATCTGCCGCCCCTTGGACGGCAGCCAGCCTTCGGGATCGTCCGTCCGGGTCCAGCGTTCGATCCGCGCGGCGATCAGGCGGGCCAGGCGCTGGCGCGGTGGCGCGTCGCCGTGGCGCTCGGTCGGCGGGGCCCAGGGATCGGGCTCCTGCGTGTCCGACGGATCAACCGGCGGCCACAGCTCGACCCGGCCGCTGTGGCCGACGCGCACGGGGTCGTGGTGCAGCGGTGCGTCGCCCTCGAACAGCACGCCATCGTGCGCCGCCGGCGTGCGGAACACTGTGTCGACCGCCTGCAGCACGGCGTCCGTGGAGCGGAAGGAGTGGCCGAGCGCCACGGGACGGAAGGTCCGCCGGGCGGCCTGGGCGCGGCTCTCGAAGTGCTTGCGCATGCGCGCGAAAGCGGCTGGTTCGGCGCGCTGGAAGGAGTAGATCGACTGCTTGCCGTCGCCGACCGCGAAGACGGTGCGCTGCGGCGCGTCCCGCGCTTCCGCCGCGCCTTCGCCGGCGAAGAACTCCTGGGTCAGCGCCTGCACGACGTCCCACTGCTCGGGGTTGGTGTCCTGCGCTTCGTCGATCAGCACGTGGTCCAGACCGCCGTCCAGCTTGTACAGCACCCAGGCCGCGCGGCCCTCCGCATGCAGCAGTTTGCGCGCGGTCAGGATCAGGTCGTCGTAGTCGAGCAGCGCCCGTTGCGCCTTGTGCCGGGCGTAGGCCTGCACGATCGCCGCGCCCAGGCGCAGCAGGCTGGCGGTCGCGGTCGCCGTGGTCGCGGCGTTCAGGCGTTCGCGCACGTCCTGGAGACGCGCGGCCTCGACTTCCATCGCCCCCAACGCGCCCGGAACGGCGGCGGCGTCCTTGTTCAGGAGCTTTTTGCGCAGGTCGCCGGCCGTGGTGAAGAACAGCGCGGTATAGCTGTCCCACAGCCGCACGCGCCCGGGCGTGTCGGTGTCCAGGAAGGCCTTCAGCGTCTGCGCGTTCTTCGCTTCGGTCTTGGTGCCCTGACGCATCGCATCCTCGGCGACCTTGAGGCCGAGGGCATCCAACGCCTCGGGCGCGCAGGCCTCCTGCAGCACGTCGTCCGTCGTCGTTTCGCGCGCCAGGCCAAGGGCGCGGTAGGTCCGCGCGATCAGCGAATCGATCCCGCCGGCGGCATCGATCAGCCGGGTCAGGCGTCCGCGCTCGGCGATCAGGTGCTGGATCAGCTCGGCGAATTCCTGCTCGTTCACCCGGGCGGTGACGTCCGCCAGGGCGCCGGCGAGTTCAGGGTCCTCGCCAGCGCCGGCGCGCGCCAAAACCTCCTCGCGCGATTCGCGCAGCATCTCCTGGGCGCTGCGCTCGTCCAGCACCTGGGCGTGTGGCGCCACGCCCGCTTCCAGCGGGAAGCGCGCCAGCAGGTGCTGGCAGAAGGCGTGGATGGTCTGGACCTTCATGCCGCCGGGGGCGTCCAGCACCTGCGCGAACAACTGCCGCGCCCGGCGCATCGTGGCAGCGTCCGGCGCCTGACCGGTCAGGTTTTCCAGCCAGCCGGCGAGCTCGTCGTCCGCCGCGGTCGCCCAGTCGCTCAAGCGGTCGGACAGGCGGTTCGCCATTTCCGCCGCCGCGGCCTTGGTGAAGGTCAGGCACAGGATCTTCGCCGGCGGCGTGCCCGCCAGCATCAGCGACAGCACGCGATCGGTCAGCACCTTGGTCTTGCCGGTGCCGGCTGAGGCGGCGACCCAGACGCTGGCCTCGGGATCGGCGGCCCGGCGCTGGCTGTCCGCCGCCTCCGCGATCTTGCGCTGGCTGGCGGCCACGGGATCGTGATCCAGCAGGTCGCCCGATCCAGGCGAGGTGGTCTTCGGACGGTCGTCGGGGGCCATCTAGTCCTCCCCGCCGATGCCGGCGGACCATTCCTGCACACGGGCCAGATGGTCGTAATCGGTGTAGCGCGGCGCGAAGCCGGGGCGCGGCCGTGCGTGGTACGGCTGGTCGGGGTCGGCGAACCGGTCGATCAGCGCGGTGAGACCATCCAGCGCCGCCGCCGCCAGCTCGTCCGGATCGGTTCTCTTCAGGGTCAGTTCCTGGCCGGCCTCCCGTCCGCCGGTCAGGCGCCAGTAGGCCAGTTCGCCCGCCCCGGCCGCCGCGACATCCGGGAAGCCGCCATGCGCGGCGATCGCGGCCTCCAACGGCAGTTGCGGGGCGAAGCCGAGCGCGACCTGTTTCTCGCTGGGCGGCGTACCGGTCTTATAGTCGATTACCGCCAGCCTGCCGTCGGGCAGCAGCTCGATCCGGTCGGCCTTGGCGCTCAGCGTCAGGCTGGCCTGCTTGCCCTCGACCGGGATCTCGCCCTTGCGTTCCGCCAGCACGCGCCGGCCATCGGCGCGGCGGGTGCGTTCGCGTTCCGCCAGCCAGTCGGCGATCCGCTCGAAGCGGGGCCACCAGAAAGCGCGCATGCCCGGGCGTACTTTCAATTCGTCGAACTTCTGCACGCCAATCCGGCGTAGGCCAGCCGCCACGTCGTCGGGCAGGCCGTGCGTATCCGCGTCCCGCGCGAACGCCTCCAGCACCGCGTGGATCAGCGTGCCATGCTCCGCCGCGCCAGGGTCCTGGTCCAGCGGCTCCAGCGCCCGCAGCCGCAGGACATAGCGGGCGTAGAGGTCGTAGGGATCGCGCATCCAGGTCTCGACCGCCGTCACCGACAGGCGGGCCGGCCGGGCCGCGCGCGGCGGGGTCGGGGCGGGCGGTATGCAGGGCCGGGGCGGCCCGGGATCGTCCAGCGCCTTCGCCCACTGCACCCAGCGGGGATCGGGGGTCAGCAGGCCCTTGACCCCATAGGCCGCCTGCAATGCTTCCAGCCGCAGTAGCCAGCGCGAGGGCACGGTCGGCGTTCCCTCGATCCGGGTGGCGCGGGTGAGCACGACCTCCGGCGCGGCGAACGCCTGGGTGAAGTCGTGCGCCATAAGCCCGATCCGCCGTTCCACCGGCGGTAGGCCGAAGTCGTCGCGCATCGGCCGGGACATCCAGGGGCCAGGGTCGGTCTCGGCCGGCCAGGTGCCTTCGTTCAAGCCGCCCAGGATGGTCAGGTCGGCGCGCTGCAGGCGCGCTTCCAGCGGCCCCAGGATCGCCAGACGTGGATGCCCGCCGTAGCGCGGCCGCACCACCTGCCCGGCCATCAGTCCGTCCAAAAGGGCCGGATAGCGCCGCCCATCGATCGTGGGTGCGGCGTCGGCGTGGCGGGCCAACTCGGCGGCAAAATCGGCCGCGCTCTCGCCCGCCTCTCCGGCCCACAGGCGTGCGGCCCCCGGTTCCTGGTCGCTGTCCGCCAGCGTCTCGGCGAAGCGCATGTGCGCCTCGACCACCTGGGCGAGGTCGACCGAACTGTCGCGCATCGCCGCCAAGGCGTCGGCCGCCATCTCCTGCAGCCGGTCCAGCCAGGGGGCGAGCCGCCGGTCGACCGGCTGGTCGCCCAGTTGCGCGCGCAGGCCGTCGAAGCCTTCCGCCGGCCGCACGCCGCGCAATACCCGTTCCTCCAGCTCGCGCACCCGCGCCTTGAACGCGCCCGGGTCCTCGCCGCCTGCGGCCAACGGATGCTTGAGCGCGGAGAGCAGCGGTACGGGCGCCAGCTTCTCCCCCAGCATCTGCGCGGTCAGGCGCAGGAAGGTGCCGGGCGCGGTATCGGCCATCGGCACGCCGGCGGAATCGTCGATCGCCAGATCGAAGCGGCGCAGTTCCGCCGCGACGCGCCGGGCGAGCGCGCGGTCGGGGGTGACCAGCGCGGCCGTCTTGCCCGGCACTTCCAACGCCTGGCGCAGCAGCAGCGCGATCGACGTTGCCTCCTCGACCGGGCCTGGCGCCGCGACCAGCCGGACGTCGGCGAGCGCCTGGCGCAGACCTTCCGCCCCACCGTCGAGGGCGAGGTTGCGCCATTCAGGCGTCGTGCTCGCGGGTTTCAGGGCTTCGTTGACCACCGCGTTGCGGCTCAGGGGCGCGGCCTGTGTGGGGCGGTCGACCGGCCAGTCGCGCACTTGATCGCGGTCGATGCCGAAGCTGGCGAGCAGCCGGGCCAGGTTGTGTTGCGGGTGCGTCGGGTCCTCGGTCACCGCCGCCCAGCTCTCGGCGTCTGCGCGCCGGTCCAGGCCGGGCAGTACGACCTCGCCCTTGGGGATGTGGGCGATCGTGCGTAAGAGTTCGGCGGTTGCGGGGATCGAACCGGTGGAACCGGCGGCGATGATTGGCCGGTCGGGCGGGTCGTCGGCCCAGGCCCGTGCCTGCGCCTGCATCAGCCGGCGCCGGCGTTCCGCCGGGCCGATCGCGCCCTCCTGGTCCAGCCAGTCGGGCCACCAGTCGGTGACGATCTTCAGGAAGTCGAGGGTGATCTGCCAGTGTTCGGCGTACTGCTCCGGCGCCAGCTCCTTCAGGCGCGCGAACTCCAGCCCTTCCGTCTCCACCTGGTCGAGCAGCCGGCCGAGTTCCTCGGCCAGGCGCGCGGCCTGATCGACCGTGGGCACGCCGGCGCCGGGCGCCACCTCGCCGAACTTCTGGATCAACTGCGTCAGCACGAACTGCCGGCGCACGCCGGAGATCGTGGGTGGCAGTTGCAGCGGCTTCGACGGGTCGCCCAGCCCGGCCGCGGCGAGCGCGTCCTCCCCACCCATCAGCAGCTCGTCGGCATCCAGATCGCCCAGCGGCAGCATCCGCGGCAGCAGCAGCGCCGCGCCATCGGACAGGCGCAGGAACGCCTCGTGCAGCGTCCGGCAGGCCCGGCGGGTGGGCAGTAGCACGGTGGTCGACGCCAGGGCGAGGGGATCGTCCCCCGCCCGGTCCTTGAGCCCGCGCGCCAGCGCGTCGGCGAACGACACCTCCGGCGGGATCGTGGCGACGGTGGGGGATGGGGCGAGGGCAACCATGCAGGTAGGCTATTCTTTCCAATCAGCAGACACGCGCATTAACGAGTGTCTGGGGCATCCTCGTCGCCGATCTGTCGGAAGCGGACGCTCTCCGACGCAGCTTCGGTCAGCAGTGTGTCCCAATCTTCAGGCGGGTGGCCACGATCCAGCATCTTCGCGAACACCCGGTAGGCATCGTCGCCGCTGTCATAGGCGCGCTTGCTGCCGGTGTCGTTCACCCAGGCGTAGACAATGATCCGGCTCGCCGCATGATAGCGAAAGAACAGGCGGTACTGTTGGAAGAACTTGGTGCAGAACCAGTGCTTACGGTCATCGCCTAGGGTTCGGCCCTGGCGATAGGCTGGATGCCCGGGGTCTGTTGGGATGTCGTGAAACGCCAGCTTGTTGATCGCCGCCAGGCGCTTGGTTGCATTCTTGCCGCGATAGCCCGTCGGGTCCTTGGTCTTCAGGCGGTCGACCTGGGCGATCAGCGCATCCAGTTGGTCCAGGAACAGCGGATGGGCGTAAAGCCGCCAACCGTTGACGACGAGCGGTCTGTCGGCCCCCTCGCTCATTCCTCCTCAGCCGGCAGCGGCTGGTCCAGATCGACTTCGATGTTCCCGACCAAACCGTTGACCCGTTCGGCGAGGTCCGTATCGATCTGTTGCAGACGCTCCGGGTGATTCTGCATGTCGCGCGCCAGGAATGTTAGGAACGTTTCGAGGACCGGGTCGGCGGCTTCTGCGTCGGCTCGGCGCAACTCGACGCTCCCGTCCGGGCGGATCGTGTAGGCGATCTGGTCGCGCTTCGACAGCTTCAAGGCGCGCCGTACCGCCTCTGGAACGGTGGTCTGATAGCGGTCCGTCAGCGTGGAGGTGACTGAATCCTTGGTGCCCATGGCTGCCGTCCTCAGCGATTGAACCGCTTATGGTAATGCGTTTGCATTACCTAGGCAAGCGCATGATGGGCGCTAAGACACCCGCTCCTCGGGCCGGTTGGTGCGGAAGCCGAGGTCGTACAGCACCTCCTCGGCGGTCTCGATGTCGTGGGGCGTGCCGATGTGGAACCACAGGCCATCGTGGCGCAGGCCGAACAGGCGTTCGCTGCCCTCGGCCTGGTCGAACAGTAGGTTAAGCGAGAAGCTCCCCTCCGGAGCGTAGTCGAACAGACGGCGGTGCAGGATCTGCACCCCGGCGAAGCAGAAGGGGGCGACCTCGAACTCCTGTCGGCGGCGCACCCGACCCTGGATGTCCATCTGGAAGTCGCCCGGCCCGGCGTAGCCGATCGCTTCCGCCGTTGCGCTCAGCAGCACGAGCGCGTCCATCTTCTCCGGGGCCCAGTGCTGAGCCAGTCTTATCAGCGCCGGCACGCAGCCGTCGAGCCAGAAGATATCGCCGTTGAGCACGTAAAAGTGCTCCTCGCCCAGCTTGTCGAGCGCGTTCAGCACGCCCGCCCCGGTGTCGAGCGGCGTGTCCGCCTCGCGGCTGATCTCGATCGCTGGCGGTCCGGACCGCGCGGCGAGATGGGATTCGAGCTTGTCCGCCAGATGGTGGCTGTTGACCACGACCCGCTCGACGCCCGCGTCCGCCAGACGGTCGAGGGTGCGATCGATCATCGGCCGCCCCATCACCTCCACCATCGGCTTGGGCGTTTCGTCGGTGATCGGGCGCATGCGCTTGCCATAGCCCGCAGCCAGGACCATCGCTGTTTTCGGCGCTGCGGTCGCGTCGACGGTGGACTGGGGCGCGGCGGAGGTCGGCTCACTCATTCGGCTGTCTCCGGGGGGATCACCCGTTGGGTCCGGGGCAGATTGACGTTGAACCAGGCATATACAGGCTCAAGCGCCGGCGCGCTCAGCGCCCGGTTCAAGAGGCGCCAAAGCCGTGGGATGTGCGCAAGATAGCCGCTCTTGCCGTCGCGCCGCGCGAGCCGGGTGAAGATGCCGATCACCTTGGCGTGGCGTTGCGCGGCGATCACGGTATAGGCGATGCGCGCATCCTGCGCATCCAGCTCCGGGAAGGCGGCGAGGTAGCGCTGCAGCATGCTCTCCTCGATCTCCGGCGGTACGTCGCGCCGGGCGTCCTGCAGCAGGGAGGCAAGGTCATACAGCGGGCTGCCGATCACCGCATCCTGGAAATCCAGCAAGCCGCAGGCGGCCGTGCCTTCGCGGCCGTCCAGGAGCATCAGATTCTCAGGGAAGAAATCGCGCAGCACCAGGGTGTTCGGATGAGCGTGCACGCGTGCCAACGCTTCTTGCCAGGCGTTGCGGTAGGCTTCGCGTTGGCTCGCGTCCGGTGTCAGGCCGATGGCCGGCATGTACCAGTCGAGCAGCAGGTTGGCTTCCCGGTCGATCAACAGGGCGTCGTCGTAGAGGGGCAGGTGCGCCTCCAGATGCGGCCCGGCCTCGCGCCAGGCGCGCTGCAGATCAATCAGCGTGTCGGTGGCCAAGCGATACAGCGGCTCCTGCTGCGTCGTTCCCTCAAGCTGCTTGCTAAACGTCTGGTCGCCGAAATCCTCCAGCAGCAGCAGACCGGCGTCCAGATCGCTTGCCAGGACCCGGGGCGCGGACAGTCCAAGCGACTGCAGCAACTGGGCCACATCGCGGAAGGCGGTGACGTTCTCCTGCGGGGGCGGTGCGTCCATCAGCACGGCCTGCGTGCCGTTCACCGCGTGCAGCCGTTCGTAGCGCCGGAACGACGCGTCGCCGGCGAGCATCGTCCGCTCGGCCGCGCCCCAACCGGCGTGGTCAAGAAAGGCGGCGATCGCCTTCTCGCGCGCGCTCATCGTCTGGTCCCCTGCTTACCGCGTTCGAAGGTCGGGTCAGCCGGTCCGGCCGTCCCGCGTCTGACCCTGGGCCTCGTCGCTGTCGGCCAGTGTGTCGATCCGCTCCTGCCAACCCGCGCCGCCCTGCAACACCGCAACCCGGCCGGTGCCGGCCTGATCATAGACCAGGGTGGCGTCCAGGCGCGTGCTGGGCAGCCGCGCGCCCAGCCGGTCCGGCCACTCGACCAGCACCAGTCCTTCGGCCAGGGCCTCTTCCCATCCCAGTTCGTCGACCTCGTCCGGGTCGCCCAACCGGTAGAGGTCGAAGTGCCAGACGGTGAGCGGCGCGCCATCGGCGCTTTGGCGGTCGTAGGTCTGCACCAGCGTGAAGGTCGGGCTCGGCACCTCTTCGTCCGAAGCGTCGGTGCCCTGGTGGTCGCGGAGCGCACCGATCAGTGCACGGGCGAGCGCGGTCTTGCCCGCGCCCAGATCGCCGGTCAACGCGATCAGGTCGCCAGGATGTACGATCCCGGCCAGCCGCCGGCCCAACGCCTGGGTGTCGGCCGGCTGTGGCAGGGGGATCGAAAGCGCTTCGGCACCGGATGATTCGGCCATCACGCGCCCGGTTGTACCGCCCCGTCGCCAGCCCGGCAACCTGCGTACCTCGCGTGTCTGAACCCTGTGTGGCTATGTCGGCGGTGCGCCTTGCCAAGCCGGAACCGCCTCGCCATCTTGCGCAGCCGGACGCGGGGCGGTGGCGCCTCAACAAACGCCTTGGACGCGAGAGACGATGAGCGACAGCCGGATCGAGACGGACGTGGTGATCGTGGGCGCGGGGCCGGTCGGCCTGTTCGCGGTGTTCGAGCTTGGCATGCTTGGCCTGCGCGCCCAGCTGGTGGATTCGCTCGCCGGCCTGGGTGGGCAGTGCCAGGCGCTTTATCCCGAGAAACCGATCTACGACATCCCCGGTTATCCCAAGATTCTGGCCGGCGAATTGATCGAACGGCTGGCCGAGCAGGCGGCGCCCTTCCAGCCCGGCTATCACTTGGAGCAACGCGTCGAAACGGTGCAGCCGACCGAGGCGGGCCGCTGGCGCGTAGTCTCCAGTGCGGGCACGGAGATCGATTGCGGCGCGGTGATCGTCGCCGCAGGGGTTGGCGCGTTCGGTCCGAACCGGCCGCCCTTGGACGGTTTGTACGACTATGAGGGCCAGGGCCCTGGAGCCGGGGTGCATTACCTTGTCAGCCGGCGGGAGGATTTCCGCGACAAACGGCTGGTGATCGCCGGCGGCGGCGACAGCGCGCTGGACTGGACGCTGTCGTTGTCGGACCTCGCGGCGAAGATCTATGTCGTCCACCGCCGGGACAAGTTCCGCGCCGCGCCGGAAAGCGTGCGCGAGATGCGGCGGCTGGCCGACGATCCGGCGAGCCCGGTGGAACTCGTCGTGCCTTACCAGCTGCACGGGCTGAGCGGCGAGGCTGGCCGTCTGTCCGGTGTCGACGTCGCCACGCTGGAGGGTGAGGTCCGCCGGCTGGAAGCGGACGCGCTGCTGCCTTTCTTCGGCCTGTCGATGAATTTGGGTCCGATCGCCGAATGGGGCTTGGACTTGGAGCGCGGCAGCCTGAAGGTGGACCCTGCGGCCTGCGAGACCTCAACGCCCGGCATCTACGCGATCGGCGATATTGCGAGCTATCCCGGCAAGCTGAAGCTGATCCTGAGCGGCTTTTCCGAAGCGGCGCTGGCCGCGCATGCGATCTACGCCCGTCTCAACCCGGATACGCCGCTGCACTGGGAGCATTCCACCACCAAGGGCGTGCCTGGCTTCGGTGCGTAGGCAGCTCTACTTCGTTGACGAGCCCGGGGGCGGAGCGGATTCGGAGGTGGAGTCGTCGGTGATCTGAGCCACCCCCGCCACCGGGAGGTGGCAGGTAACGCGGGTGCCCCTATCTGGGGCGCTGGTCAGTTCCACCCAACCGCCGTGCAGTTCGATCAGGCTCTTCACCAGCGACAGGCCGAGCCCGGCACCGGTCTTGCGCGGTTGGCCGCGAACGAACTTGTGGAAGACGTTCGCCTGATCCTCCTGCGGAATGCCGACACCGGTATCGATCACCGATAGATCCAGTGTTTCGCCGTCCCGCGCGGCGCGCAGCGTGACCTTGCCCTTGTCGGGGGTGAAGTTGAAGGCGTTGGAGACCAGGTTGAACAGCGCCTGCTTGAGGCGGCGTGGATCGCCTGTAATCGTGCCGATTCCCTCCGGACAGTCGATTGCCAGCTCGATGCCACGGCTGTGTGCGCGCTCGCGGGCGATCGCCTGCAGGTCGGCGAGCAGCTGGCGCGGGTCGATCTCCTGGGTTTCGAGTTCCAGGTAGCCCGCCTCGATCGAGGCGAGGTCCAGGATGTCGTTGATGAGGCCGATCAGGCGCTGGGAAGACTGGACGATCGCCCCGGCGTAGTCGTGCTGTCGGTCGTTCAATTCGCCGAAGTACTGGTTCTCCAATATCTCCGCGAAACCGACGATGGCGTTGAGCGGCGTGCGCAGTTCGTAGGAAATGTTGGCGATGAACTCGGACTTCAGCCGGTCGGCGGTCTCCAGCGCTTCCGCCTGCTCGCGCAGTGCGCGCTGGACGCGGATCGAATCGCTGATGTCGAGATAGGTGAACAGGCTCTGTCCGTCGGGCAGCGGCACCTGCGCCCAGTCGATCACCGCGCCGTCCGGGCGTTCGATCCGGCCGGTCTGGCTGTCCGGCTCGGTGGCCCGGCCGACCAATTTTTCCAGGACCTGCGGCCAGTCTTCATCGGCGATGTTGAACTGTGGCCGGGCGGCCTCGGCGACGGCGCGCACGTGCGGACGTTCGCCCAGCTGCTCCATCGGCATGTGCCACAACTGGACAAACGCCTTGTTGTACAGAGCCAGTCGGCCGTCCGATCCGAACACGGCGACCGCCTCGTACAGGTTCTCGATCGTCTCGCGCTGGACGTCGATCAGGGTGTTGAAGCCGCGTTCGAGCGCCAGGCGGTCGGTGACGTCCTCCAGCATGGTCAGCACGCCGCCGAACGGGTGCGGGGAGATTGTGTACTTCAGCGTGGTGCCGTCGGGACGATGCAGCAGCTCTTCTTCCGTCTGCACCACCGAGCGCATCGCCTCCACCTGCTCGCGCTTGAAAGCGGGGAAGTTCGGCTGCTCCGGGAGCTGGCGCTTTTCGCGCAAGGCTTCCAGCAAGTCGTTCAGGTGGGGCTCGCCATCCAGGAAGGCGTCGTCCAGGCCCCACAGTTCGGCATAGGCGCCATTGTAGAACTTGATTCGCAGGTCAGAGCCGTAGATCGCGATCGCGGTCGATAGGGTCTCCAACACTTCGGCCTGGGCGGAGACCGTGCGCGACAGCTCGTCCTGCAGCTCTTCCGTCTCGGTGCGGTCGATCGCCAGCCCAACCAGGCCGTTGGCCGTGCCGTCCGTGCCGCTCAGCGGCACTTCGATCAGCTCCATCAGCCGACGCTTGCCGGCGACCACGACATGGTGGTGCTCGCTTTCCATTCGCCCGCTGCTACGCGCGCGTTCCGCGAGCGCCCGGCCGATCTCGGACAGGGAATCGCCCAGCAGCTCGGCGTTCTCCGCGACCGCCTGGCTGCGCGGACGCTCGACCGCGCGGGCGTAGGGATCGTTGCAGTCGACCAGCCGGAGGTCATTGCCGCGTCGCCAGATCGGGATCGGCACGGCATTCAGGATCTGGACAAGCAGGTCCCGGGTGGCCGCGGCGTCGCTGGCACGGTGCGCGCTGTCGGTGACGTCGGAAAACCAGATCGCCGGTCCGGGGGTATGTGCCCGGCCTTCGGCGCGCAGCGTGCGGCTTCCGTCGGCAGTCGTGAGGGTCAGGACAAACGGTGTGCTGTCGGCGCGTAGGGCCTTGGCGGCCATGTGCAGCCGTTCGCCATCAGAGGCGCTCAAGGCCCCGAGCACGGTATCGAGGCCGGCACCGGCCGTCTTGATATCAAGCAGGTTCGCCATGCTGGCGGAAAGGCCTGCGCGTGGTCCGTCGAAGGCGTAGAAGCCGTTTGGGGCATTCGCCACCAGCGCACTGAGCGCGTTGCGGTCCGCCTCGATGCGCGCGCGACGCTGTTCCTCGGCCTGCCAGCGCAGTCGGTAGCCGATTGCCACCAGCGCGACCGCAATCACGGTCAGTAAGCCCAGCGTGATGGCAACCCAAATTCCGGTCATCGCGAACGTCGAACGACCGGTTGACTGATACTGGTCAAAGCGTACCTGCGGTTGTTTATCTGTGGCGCTCGGACTTGGCCGTTCCGGGCGCGTCCCCCAGTTTCCGTCAAAACGAGGCCCCCGCGTTTCCCGTGGCGAGTGTGACGCCGGCCAGGGATAGGTACAAGGGGGGCTGGATAGCGAAAAAGGCCCCACGACTGGCGAGTTCTGACGATGAGGCGGCTAGGGCCGGCTGGACCGTGATCATCCAACCGGCCCCGACGTGGGTGTCGACGTCTAGTAGCGGTAGTGGTCGGGCTTGAAGGGACCGGTCTTGGGCACGCCGAGGTACTCGGCCTGCTGCTCGGTCATCTGCTCCAGCTTGACGCCGATCTTGGACAGGTGCAGCGAGGCGACCTTCTCGTCCAGGTGCTTGGGCAGCACGTAGACGTCGTGCTTGTAGTCCTTGGCGTTGTGCCAAAGCTCCATCTGCGCCATCACCTGGTTGGTGAAGCTCGCCGACATCACGAAACTCGGGTGGCCGGTGGCGTTACCCAGGTTCACCAGGCGGCCCTCCGACAGCACGATCAGCCGCTTGCCGTCCGGGAACTCGACCTCGTCGACCTGCGGCTTGATGTTGTCCCACTTGAAGTTCTTCAGCCCGTCGATCTGGATCTCGTTGTCGAAGTGGCCGATGTTGCAGACGATCGCCCGGTCCTTCATCGCCCGCATGTGGTCGACCGTGATCACGTCGACGTTGCCCGTCGCGGTGACGAAGATGTCGGCCAGCGGCGCCGCCTCCTCCATCGTCGTCACCTCGTAGCCTTCCATCGCCGCCTGCAGCGCGCAGATCGGGTCAACCTCGGTCACCATCACCCGGCAGCCGGCATTGCGCAGGCTCTGCGCCGAGCCCTTGCCGACGTCGCCGAAGCCGGCCACCAGCGCCCGCTTGCCGGCCATCATCACGTCGGTGCCCCGGCGGATGCCGTCGACCAGGCTCTCACGGCAGCCGTAGATGTTGTCGAACTTACTCTTGGTCACGCTGTCGTTGACGTTGATCGCCGGGCACAGCAGCTCGCCCTTGCGCGCCATCTGGTACAGGCGTGCCACGCCCGTCGTGGTCTCCTCCGACAGCCCCTTGACCTGCTCCTTCAGCAGCTCCGGGAACTTCTCGTGCATCATCGCGGTCAGGTCGCCGCCGTCGTCCAGGATCATGTTCGGACGCCAGCCGTCCGGACCCACGATCGTCTGCTCGATCGCCCACCAGAAGCTGTCCTCGTCCATCCCCTTCCAGGCGAACACCGGCACCCCGGCCGCGGCCACCGCCGCCGCCGCCTGGTCCTGGGTCGAGAAGATGTTGCACGACGACCAGCGCACTTCCGCGCCCAACGCCGTCAGCGTCTCGATCAACACCGCCGTCTGCACCGTCATGTGCAGGCAGCCCGCAATCCGCGCCCCCTGCAGCGGCTTCGACGCCCCGTACTCCTCGCGCAGCGCCATCAAACCCGGCATCTCCGTCTGCGCGATCTCGATCTCCTTGCGACCCCACTCCGCAAGCTTGATGTCCGCTACCTTGTAGTCCTGCTGGTCGGCCATGATCGGGGCGACTCCTTCCCGTTCGATTGAGTATCGGCTGCCGTGTTGGACGGCGCCGCCGGTCCGGCGCGGTATCGCGCGGCCGTTCGGGACGGGGGCGCGATACCGCGGCACGCGGGGCGGCATTTGCGAGGCTGAAATAGCAGGCTGCCGCGATGCCGGCAAGCTGCCGTACGGTGTGCGGTTATCCGGGCGGGACAGGCGGTTATCCGGCGAAGTCGTCCAACAGGGCGGCGATCCGACCGGTGTCGTGCTGATCCATGATCGCCATGGCGCGGTGGCTGGCCGCGCGCATCTCGAGTTGTCGCACGCGCTGCTTCACCCGCGGCAGCGATGCGGAGGACATCGACAGGTCGCGCACCCCCAGCCCCAGGAACAGTGGGGTGTAGCGTGGATCGCCTGCCATCTCCCCGCACACCGAGACTGGAATGCCGGCGCGCAGTGCCGCTTCCACGGCGAACTGGATCAATCGCAATACGGCCGGATGCAGCGGGTTGTAGAGGTGTGCGACCCGTTCCTCGCCGCGATCGATGGCGAGTGTGTACATCGTCAGGTCGTTGGTGCCGATGGCAAAGAAGTCGGACACGCCAGCCAGCGCGTCCGCCGACAGCGCCGCGCCCGGTACCTCGATCATCGCGCCCAAGGGGGGCAGGGGATCCGGCACTTGTTCGCCGCGGCGGACCAACTCACGGGCGACCTCGTGCAAGGCCTTGCGGGCCTCGCGCATCTCGTTGGTGCTGGATACCATCGGCAGCAGGATTCGCACCGGCCCATGTCGGGCCGCGCGGAGCATCGCGGCCAACTGCGTATCCAGTAGGTCGCGCTGCTTCAAGCTGAGCCGGATCGCGCGCAGCCCGAGCGCCGGGTTTACGGACTCGCCCAGTTGGTTGCCCAGCGACCAGGCCAGCTTTTCCCCGCCCACGTCGAGCGTGCGCACGGTCACGGGGTGGCCCTTCATGGTCTCCAGGATCTGGCGGATCGCCTGGTATTGTTCCTCCTCGCCGGGCAGATCCTCCCGGTTCATATAGAGGAATTCGGTGCGCAGGAGACCGACGCCCTCCGCGCCTGCGGCGATCGCCTGGTCGCTCTCGCGCGGCAACTCGATGTTCGCTTGCAGGGTGATCCGATGCTGGTCGCGGGTCACCGCCGGGAGATCGCGCAGCGTCGCCAGTTGCCGCGCCTCGCGCTTCATCTCCGCCAGCCGCGCGCGATAGCGCGTCAGGCGGGCTTCCGTCGGGTTGACGATCACCCGCCCGCGCGAGCCGTCGACGATCACCTGCTCGCCCGGCAGCACCTGGCCCAGCAGGTCGGGCACGCCCAGCACGGCCGGCAGTCCGAGCGAGCGTGCCATGATCGCGGTGTGGCCCTCGGCGCCGCCCAGCACGGTGGCGAAGCCGCCGACCCGTTGCGGGTCCATCAACGCGGTGTCGGCCGGGGTGATCTCCTCGGCGATCACGATCGAGTTGGTTTCCAGGGTGTCGAAGGTTGTGAACGGCGCGTCCATCAGGTTGCGGACGATCCGCGCGCCGACCTCGCGAAACTCCGCCGCGCGCGCCTTCAGATAAGGATCGTCCATTTCCGCGAAGTTCTGGGCGATCCGCTCGATCTCGCCGGTGACCGCGCACTCGGCGTTGATGCACCGCTCGCGGATGCGCCGTTCGACGCCCGTGATCAGCGACTGCGAGCGCAGCATCTGCAGATGCGCGTCCAGCAGGTAGCCGAGTTCTTCGGCGGCGGAGCCGTGCAGGCTCTCCGCTTTCGCGCGCACCTTGCCGAGTTGCTTGCGCGCCTTGCGCACGGCCGCGTCGAAACGCCCGACTTCGGCATCGATCTGATTTTCGGTGATGCAGTATTCGACGACTTTGAGGTCGCCGGTGTCGCGGACGTGCGACGGACCGATCGCCACGCCGGGCGATACGGCAAGGCCGGTGAACACCCGTTCGTCCCGCCCCTGGGGTCCCCGGTCCTGAGCCCCAGCCGTTGGCGCGCCGTTCGGGGCGGCGTCGTCGGGCGTTTGTCCATGGCGGGAACGTTCGGACATCAGTCCTCGTCGAACTTACGGTCGATCAACTGCGCCAGCGCATTCAGCGCGCTCTCCGCGTCCGCGCCGGTGGCGTGCAGATCGATCTCGGTCCCCGGGCCAGCGGCCAGCATCATCAGGCCCATGATCGAGGTGCCGAGCACCTCGGTGTCGTCTTTCACCACCCGAACCTCGGCCGCGTATGCTTCAGCGGTCTTGACGAACTTGGCGGCGGCCCGGGCGTGCAGCCCACGCTGGTTGCGGATGGTGACACGCCGCGCCTGGCTCGCGGCATCGGTCATTTTTTGGTCGCGCCGGCGGTATTGTTGGGGCTGCCGCTCTCCTTGGGGGCCTTGGTCCCTTGAGCCCCCGTCGGGCCGGCGCGGGTCGGCTCGACACCGCCATGCAGCAACTGCGAGGCGACGTTGATGTACTTGCGTCCGGCTTCCTGCGCGTTGGCAACGACGACGTTCAGCGGCTCGCTCTTGCGCAGGGTGGCGAGCTTGATCAGCATCGGCAGATTGACCCCGGCGATCACCTCGACCTTGCCCTGACTGAGCACCGAGATCGCCAGGTTGGATGGGGTGCCGCCGAACATATCGGTCAGGATGACCACCCCGTCGCCGTCGTCGACCGCGCCGACGTGGCTTAGGATATCCTGGCGGCGGCGTTCCATGTCATCGTCCGGGCCAATGCAGACCGCCTGAATCTGCTGCTGTGGGCCCACGACATGCTCGAGGGCGGAGATGAACTCCGAGGCGAGCCGTCCGTGGGTTACCAGGACCATCCCGATCATGCGTCCTCCTGCACGCGCCAAATCGCGCCCGTCATGGTCGCTCCCCGGCGCGAGCGCGGGGGCGCCAGTGCGCCGTAACCGCGATCTGTCGCGTGAATCGGGCGGGTGTGCAAGCGTCGCGTTGTCCGCAGGGCAGCAGAATTCGCTGGGCCTAGAGGGATCAACCGGTTGGCGGGTATCTAGACCGGGTCAGCCGATCTTGCCAGCGGCGGGACTATTCGGGTCTTCCGAGTCCCCACCGACGCCGAGTTCGCGGTGGTTGAGGGTGACGCTGCGGCCGACGCTTTTGAGCTTGCCCGCCAGCTTCTCCGCCAGGGCCACCGAGCGATGCCGGCCGCCGGTGCAGCCGATGGCGATCGTCAGGTAGCTCTTGCCCTCGCGTTCGTAGCGCGGCAGCAGCCGTTTCAGCAGGCGCACCAGCCCGCCGAAGAAGGGCGCGAAGTCCGGGTCGGCGGCGACGTAGTCCGCCACCGCCTGGTCGCGGCCGGTAAGAGGCTTCAACTGCGGGTCATAGTGTGGGTTGCGCAGGAACCGCACGTCGAACACCAGGTCCGCTTCGCGCGGCAGGCCGTTCTTGTAGGAGAAGGAGGTGACGAACACCGCCATGCCCTGAGCTTCTTCCAGACCCAGTTGGGCGGAGATCACCCGCCGCAGGTCCTGGGTCGATAGGGTGGAGGTGTCGATCGTTATGTCCGCGCGCTTGCGCAGCGGGGCCACCAGGCGGCGTTCCGCGGCGATGCCATCGGTCAGCGGACGACCCTGGGCCAGTGGATGACGGCGCCGGGTCTCGGTGAAGCGCCGGCGCAGCACCTCTTCTTCGCAGTCGACGAACAGCAGCGTCACCGCCAGCGTCGGATCGCTTTCAAGCCGCTGCAGGGCGTCCATGAACGGCTGTACGGCAAAGTTCCGGGTGCGGATGTCGACTCCGATCGCCACCGGCGCATCCAGCCCGCCTTCGTGGACGATGGTGGCAACCAGATGCAGCGGCAGGTTGTCGATCGCCTCGTAGCCGACGTCTTCCAGCGCCTTCAGCGTGGTCGATCGGCCGGCGCCGGACATGCCGGTGACCAGGACAACGCGCTGGCGCCCGCCGTCACCCGTCCGGTGGACGTTGGCCGATCTGGTGTCCGCGTTCGGATCTTGCGATCCGGTGACCTCCGGTGGGGCCGCTTCTGCTGTGGGGGTGCCCTCATGGGTCATTTGGCTGGCGCGTCCCTATCCGTTGCGTCCGGGCGCCGTACCGTCTGGCGCCTCCGGATGCCAATCGGGCGGGAGTATAGTCGCGCCCCTGGACCCGAGGGCAAGTTGCAGCTTTGCGACAGCCGATGGGCTGCGGGCATCGAGTTCCATCCGCGTCAGTGTGCAGCCCAGCAGTATCTCGCGCGGTGGCTCCGGAAGACGTTGGGGGCGGTCGGTCAGATCGACGAGCAGAACGACCGGCGTCGGAGGCGCTGGCGGCAGGCGTACCAGCCCCAGTCCGCGCACCTCCATCGCCCCAAGGATGGCCTCGGGGGCGGACGCCATCACCGCGGCGCCGTCTCCGCGCAAGCGTACTTGGTCGTCCGCAAGCAGGCCGGCGCCGGCCTCCACGATCAGGCGCAGCAGCAGGTCCGACTTGCCCGCACCGGACGGTCCGCGCAACAGCACGGCCTGGTGGTCCAGGACGGCGCAACTGGCATGAACAAAGGTCTCTTCCATAGCCGGCAGACTACGCCCGTTGTCGGGTGGGCGACCATACCCAGAGCGGCTCAGGTGGAAGGCTTGTCAGCGGGTTGTGACTGCTGTGCCGGTTGGGGGGGCAAAGCTTCTTGGGAGGTGCCCGATTCGGACTGCGGCCCGGACGAGCGCAACCGGTCGGTCGGGAGGTGAATGGTCACGCGGGTCCCCAGGCCGATGGTGCTGTGCAGTTCGACGCGACCGTTGTGCAGATCGGCGAAATGCTGGACCAACGAGAGCCCCAGGCCGACGCCGTCGCGGTTGTGCTTCTGGTTGACGCCGTTGGGCGACTGCTGGAACGGCTTGAAGACTCGTTCCTGATCTTCCGGGGGAATGCCTACGCCCTGATCGCTCACGCTGAGCGCCAGGCCCTCTGCGTTGTGGTCCACGTGCAGGACGACGCGTCCGCCGGCGTTGGAGAACTTGATCGCGTTGACCAGCAGGTTGACCAGCATTTGCCGCACCCGCGTGGGATCGGCGTTCAGCAAGGGCAGATCGGCCGGTATTTCGGACAGCAATTCGATCTCATGGCTGCTGGCGCGATCGTGCACGATGCGTAGCGCCGATTCGACCATCCGGGTGACATCCACCTCCTCGGTCTGCAAATCCATTCGGCCCGTTTCCACGCGCGAGAGATCGAGGATGTCGTTGATCAGCTCCAGGAGGTGGGTGCCACTGTCGTGAATGTCCCGGGCGTAGTCCTCGTAACGCTTGTCGATCGGGCCGAACATGCCCGTCGACATCACCTCCGAGAAGCCGATCACGGCATTGAGCGGCGTGCGCAGTTCATGGCTCATGTTGGCCAGGAAATCGCTCTTTGCCCGGCTGGCAAGTTCCGCCTGCTCCTTGGCCCGGGCGAGCTCGCGCTCCTTGCGCTCGCGGTCGGTGATATCGGCATAGGTCAGGACCGCCCCGCCGCCTTCCAGGTGGGTGCTCCGAATCGAGAGGCTGCGCCCGCTGGTATGGTCATACAGGACATGCTCGCCGGCGCCCCCGCGCACCACAGCCGCGCGCGTCAATACGGCTTCATCCGTGTCCATGGGACCATAGTCGCCGCGTGCGGCGCGGTAGCGGATCAAGTCGTTTAAGTGGGTGCCCGGCTGTACCAGTGCGCGCGGCAGGGCCAGTATGTCGCAATAACGGTCGTTTGCGGCCAGCACGCGCCAGTCGGCATCGAGCGCGAGCACGGCATCCGCCATGCTCTCAAAGGTCGCCTCCAGAATTTCGCGACGGCGCTCGGCGGTGCGTTGTGCGGTGGTCTCCGCAGTCACGTCGCTGGCGGTCCCCCGATAGCCGGCGAACGTTCCGTCATCGCTGTAAAACGGCCGACCGCTAAGACGCAGGACGATCGGTTTGCCGTTGGCGTCGGCTGCGTTGGCGGTGAGGTTCCGAAATGCCTGGCCACGGCGCATGTGGGCGGCGATGCGCAGCCAGCTACCGCTCAATCGGTCGCCGAACAGCTCGGCCGGCGTGCGTCCGAGCACGGCCTCCGTGCTCAGGCCGGTCACCTCGGTGAAGTGACGGGAGACGAAGGCGAAGCGCAGGTCGCGGTCGAGTTCCCAGACCCAGTCGGCCGCCGTGTCGGTGATATCGCGCAGCCGGGCTTGCTCGGCGATCAGCTCGCGTTCGCCGGCGCTCATGCGCCGGGTCGTGTACAGGCCGAGCAACCCGCCGCTGGCCGCGAGTAAGGCGGTCAGCCCCGCCATGCCCGCGATCACATAGCTCTCGACCGTGCGTGCTGCGACGCTGATGGCGCGGGCGAAACGACGGGTGTGCCGACTGAGGGCGGCCGAGGTTCCGATCACCTGGCTCTTCAGCCGCGCGCGTCTGGCCGGGTCCAGGGTGTCTTTTCCTATAAGATAGGCGCGCGCGGTCATTCCCAGGTTGTCCAATGCCAAGACCATCCTGTTGCCGTCGGACCAGGCCTCCTTCGCTTCCGTCATCAGATCGGTGTGGACCAGCAGCCGATACATCCATACGGACGCCGCGGCATCGTCCGGGTGCATGCCGACCGGGGTCAGGAGCTTGACGGCGTGGGAGGCATCAAACGTCGGGTTGTCGATGAGGACCTTGGCCAGCGCGTAGGATTTGGGGACTTTGAGCGCGGCCTGGAAAGCGATGTAATAATCGATGTCACCGGTGCGTATGAAGGTCTTCAGCGCTGACGCGGCTTCGTAGCTCGCCTTGGAGTAGTGGCTCTGCCCTTCCAGGTAGGAGCGACCGATGTCGACCAGATAAATCCCGGCCATGCCCGCAGCCATGATCATGAGCTGAAGGGCGATCAGCACGCCGACCAGCCAGTGCAATTTTGACTTCGAGCGGGCGCGCATGTGAGGGCCAGTAATTTGTTTGTCGCGATCGGCATCCATCCCGATGAAGCACCAGTTTCGCCTTATACGGCATTGATAATCAATTAACATTTGCGCGGATGGGTGGGCGCAGTCTTCGAGCTAGGAGTAGAGAAGGTCGAACATCGACCTGTGATACATGTCAGGTGATTAAATACACGCGGATCGCAGCCCCATCGCCTTTGATCAGGATGATCGAAGAGTTTGAGGCGGGGGAGGGGCTCGATCAATTCGGTCGCCGCGCAGGTTCATTTATGGACGGCGCATGCGATGATTTTGGGGTTGGTTCACTCGGCCGGGAGCCAGACGGTGAAGCGGGCGCCGGCGATCTGGCTGTTGGCGTCCCGGCGGTTTTCCGCACGGATGTCGCCACTGTGGGCATCCACGATCTGCTTGGAGATCGACAGTCCCAAGCCGGAGTGGGTGCCGAACTTCTCGTCCTTCGGCCGTTCGGTGTAGAAGCGATCGAAGATCGCCTTCAACTTGTTCTCCGGAATGCCCGGGCCGTCGTCGTCGATGGTCACCTGCACCCAGCCGTCCCAACGCCGCGCGGTAACCCGGATCGTGCCGTCGGCTGGAGAGAAGGTGGCGGCGTTCGACAATAGATTGCGGAACACCTGGCCTAACCGGCCTTCCAGGCCCTGGATGGTGAGCGGGTCCGTAGTGCCGTCGACCGTTTTCGGCAGCTCGATCGTGTAGGTTGGCCCGCCGCGCTCCTTCGAGGTGGCCCCCTCGACCTCGACCAGCGCGTCGAGCAGGCGACTCAGGCCGACCGGCTCGCTCTGGGCGCGCGACAGTTCGGCATCCAGGCGGGAGGCGTCGGAGATGTCGGAGATCAGCCGGTCCAGACGCTGCACGTCGTCCAGGATGATCCCCATCAGCTTCTTCTGCTGCTCGGGATCGTCCACCCGCGCGACCGTCTCGACGGCGCTGCGCACGCTGGTCAGGGGGTTCTTGATCTCATGCGCGACGTCGGCGGCGAAACGCTCGATCGCGTCGAGCCGGTCCCACAGCGCTTGGGTCATGTCGTTGAGCGAGACCGATAGGTCGCCGATTTCGTCCCGGCGCTTGGACAGGTCCGGGATCTCGACTTGCCGGCCTTGGGCGCGCCGGACCCGGTCGGCGGCTTCCGCCAGACGGTGCAACGGCCGGGCGATCGCGCCCGCGAGATAGAACGAGAGCAGCACCGTGACGCCCAGCGCGACCGCGAACACGACCAGGATGTCCAGCCGCCGGTCGCGCACCGCAGCCTCGATTTCCGAGCCGTCCTTGGTCAGCATCAGCGCGCCCAGCACCTGCCGGTACCGCTGTACCGGCATCGCTACCGACAGCACCAGTCCCCCGTTGGGGTCTCGGTAGACCCGGCTGGCGGCGTCGCCGGCCAGCGCCCGTTCGGCTTCCAGGTACTGCGCGGCGCGTTGCCGGCGTGCTTCCCGATACGTCGGCAGGTCGTCGCTGGGGATATAGTTGAGCACCCAGTTGTAGGCGCGCTGAACCCCCTTGGGCAGCCAGCTGCCGGGTTCCGGGGGCGGCAGCTCTTCCACCGTCACTTGCCCGCCTGGGCCCATCAGGACGAAGCTGTCGGCGACCAGATTCCCGCCGGGGCCGAACAAACGGGCGCGGATATCGCTGCCAGACAGCAGGACGCGCATGGCATGGCGCGTCCCTTCGGCCAGCAGTTTTTCCTCGCCGGACTGGGTGACGACGACCGAACTCCCGGCCAGCGTGGTGGCGAAGGCACGGGTCTGCGTGCCGAGCGCCTCCACTTCCGCCTCGATCAAGCTGTCGCGATACTGTTCCAGGTGCAGCAGACCCAATACCGGTACCGCCAGCACAAGCACGTTGAGTGCCAGAATGCGCCGGGTCAGGGGGGACCGCCAGGCACCGCGCTTACGCCGACGCCGGTCGCGTCGCCGGTCGGCCGGTTGCTCTTCGTCGTCGGTCCCCATGCCGGTCGGTGGCGCCCCGCGCCCCGGCCTATCCCCCCTCGACAAAACGGTTCAGCCTCGCTGATCAGGCTTCGCGGTAGCGGTAGCCGACACCGTACAGCGTCTCGATCTGCTGAAACTCCGTGTCGACCTGCCGAAATTTCTTGCGCAGGCGCTTGATGTGGCTGTCGATCGTCCGGTCGTCGACGTAGATGCTCTCGCCATAGGCCGCGTCCATCAACTGGTCGCGCGATTTCACGTGGCCCGGGCGATGGGCGAGGGTCTTCAGGATCAGGAACTCGGTGACCGTCAGGTTGACCTCCTGTCCCTTCCAGGAGCAGAGGTGTCGGCTGGGATCCAGCATCAGGTTGCCGCGCTGGATCGCCTGCTCCTCGGGCGTCGCCTCCTCCATCCGGCCGGCCAGCCGTTCGCGGCGCAGCAGGGCGCGGATGCGCTCGATCAGCAGGCGCTGGGAGAACGGCTTGGTGATGTAGTCGTCCGCCCCCATCCGAAGGCCCAGCACCTCGTCGACCTCCTCGTCCTTGGAGGTCAGGAAGATCACCGGCAGGTTGGAGTTCTCCCGCAGCCGGTTGAGCAGTTCCATGCCGTCCATGCGCGGCATCTTGATGTCCAGGACGGCGACGTCGACCGGGCTCGTCTGGATGCCCCGCAAGGCTTCTGTCCCGTCGGCATAGGTGCGGACCTTGAATCCCTCGCTTTCCAGCGCGATCGAGACCGAGGTCAGGATGTTGCGGTCGTCATCGACCAGGGCGATCGTGTTCTGCATGGCGTTCGTCATCATGCCCGCGGCGGGGGCGCCGCTGCGCGTCTGGTGGGTCGTCTCTTCCAACATGTGGTTGCCCCTTGGCGTGAATTCTACATGGGCTGTGCATCGGCGGGTGCGCGGACGCGTGTGTCGCGGCGCCCGCAATCAGCAAATCGGGCAGATGGCCCCTTATGGGGTGCGCAGCCGGCGGTCATGCGGCGGGATTGGGGCAGATCGGTGACGGGCGCCGGTTGTTGCAGCGTCGCGTAGACATATGCGTGACGGGCGCGTTCGGGGTCCTTCTTTGGGGTGCACGCGCGGTTGGCCGGAACCGGCTACACTCAGACTATCTGGACGCCGACGCGTTCAGTGGGGCGTTCGGGTTTTGGCTTTGCCAACTGGAATTAACGCGCGTGGATTTGGTCTTCCGGCTGGAAAAGTAAGCTGGGCGGCGGCCAAGCGCTGCAATGCAACATTGTCGATACTGAGGCGTTAAGGCTCGGGAGGCAGCCATCATCGAGCACAGGTATAGCCTATCTGGATAGGTGCCTCGGCACCGTGTGGCCCGGACGGCATAACCCGGCCAGCACGTAAACAGGACAAGAATTGGACGAGAACAAAGTGTGGTTTATCGTCTGGTAGCTGTTGAACACCGGTTCGAAAGCGACTAAGGCGTGGACCCCTTTCGCGGCGCGAAAAGTGGGAGCCGGACACGCGCGGACGCTGCGTGCCAGTCCGGGCGGCATGCGCGGCGAAACCGATATCATAACGTCTCGAGGGAGGCCGACGTGAGTGTGACGGGACCTGTCGTAAGCCGTTTCGACCTGAGCCACCAGGGCATCAAGAGCGCACGGGCAGAACATTGGAACCTGCCGGTGGCGGCGTTGACGGAACATGCCCTGCGGCTCGGCGAAGGGCTGCTGGCAGCCGATGGCCCGCTGGTGGTCGAGACTGGTGACCACACCGGTCGCTCGCCCAACGACAAGTTCATCGTCGAGGATGACGTTACCCGCGAACGGGTGTGGTGGGGCCAGGTCAACCGGGCGATCACCCCGGAGGCGTTCGAGCGGCTGCACGCCAAGGTGCTGGCTTACCTGCACGGCCAGGAGCTGTTCGTGCAGGATCTCTATGCCGGGGCCGACCGGGATTATCGCCTGCCGGTCCGGGTGGTGTGCGAGCGCGCTTGGCAGGCGCTGTTCGCGCGCAACATGTTTATCCGCCCGCCGGTCGAGGATCTGCATGACTTCGAGCCCGGCTTCACGGTGCTGCATGCCCCCGGGCTGGAAGCCGATCCGGACCCGGATGGCGTCAACTCGGGGACCTTCATCTGCGTCGACTTCACCCGCCGGATCGTGATCATCGGCGGCAGCGAGTACGCCGGGGAGATCAAGAAATCGATCTTCACCGTGCTCAACTTCCTGCTGCCGGAATCCAACGTGCTGCCCATGCATTGCTCGGCCAACATCGGCGCGAATGGCGATACCGCGCTGTTTTTCGGCCTGTCCGGCACCGGGAAAACCACCCTTTCGGCGGACAGTTCGCGTACCCTGATCGGTGACGACGAGCATGGCTGGTCGGATAACGGCACCTTCAACTTCGAGGGCGGCTGCTACGCCAAGGTCATCCGCCTCAGCGAGGAGGCGGAGCCGGAGATCTATGCGACCACGCAGCGGTTCGGCACGTTGCTGGAGAACGTTGCCTGCGACCCCTACACGCGGCTGCTGGATCTGCACGACAACGCCAAGACGGAGAACACCCGCGCCAGCTACCCGCTCAACTTCATCCCGAACGCGAGCGATGACGGCCTGGGCGGCCACCCGGCCAACCTGATCATGCTGACCGCGGATGCCTTCGGCGTATTGCCGCCGATTTCCATGCTCTCGCCCGAGCAGGCGATGTACCACTTCATCTCCGGCTACACCGCCCGCGTTGCCGGAACCGAGAAGGGCATGGGCAATACGCCGAGTGCTACCTTCTCGACCTGCTTCGGTGCGCCGTTCATGCCGCTGCACCCGGTCGAATACGCACGCCTGCTGGGCGAGAAGATCGAGCGGCACGGCTGCCGCTGCTGGCTGGTCAATACCGGCTGGACCGGCGGGGGCTACGGTGTCGGCAAGCGCATGGACATCAAGCACACCCGCGCGATGATCGCCGCCGCCCTGAACGGCGAGCTGGAAAAGGTGCAGATGGAGGTCGATCCGCATTTCGGCCTGCACATGCCCACCCAGTGTCCGGGCGTACCGAGCGAGGTGCTGAACCCGCGCAATACCTGGGCGGATCTCGCCGACTACGACCGCGTGGCCCGCGACCTGACCCTGCGGTTCGCCGAGAACTTCGAGCAGTTCGCTGACGTGGTCGACGAGGATATCAAGGCCGCCGGTGTGAAGGCCGCGGCTTAAGGGAGAAGAGTGCAGGGCGGCGCGGATGCCCAAAAGCGCCCATGAAAAAGCGGCTTCCAGCTTTGACAGCTGGAAGCCGCGCTTCCTCTACGATCCCCTTGTGAAGGCAACGGGTAGTTAGGCCGCGCGCTTCACGTTGATCTTCTTGGTCTGTTCCTTCTCGGCCGCTTTCGGCGCCGTGATCGTCAGCACGCCATCCTTGAAAGCGGCGTCGATCTCGTCCTCCTTGATGCCGTGCCCAAGCGGTAGCTGGCGCTCGAAGCGGCCGTAAGCCCGCTCGGTCACGTGGACATTGCGGTTCTGGTCCGCGTGCTCCTGTTTCTTCTCGCCGGCGATCCGCAGCACGCCATCGTCGTAGGTCACCTCGACGTCGTCCTCGCTCAGGCCCGGCAGTTCGGCGGTGACGTACCAGTTGCGGTCGTCGTCTTTCACCTTGATCCGCGGCGCGGCAATCGTGCCCTCGAGATTTGCCGCCGGGGTGCCGAAGCCATTCCAGACGTCGTCGAACAGCCGGTTCATTTCGGTCTGCAGCGTCGCGAACGGATCGCGCAGCGCCACGTTGCGGCCGTTGCGGGTCGTCAGATCGTTGTTGCTTACCGGGAACAGGGTCCGACGCATGGCTCTCACCTCCCGTTTGCCTGAAAGTGAACAGCCTGTCGTCTTGTCCTTAGCGCGTCTTGCGCCGCCCGTCTGAACGGGTCTCGACCGGAAGACGGGAAACCGCCGGCGATTGCCGCCGTTGCCCGTCTTCCGTGTTCATTTTTCCAACTAGTGCAGAGGGTTAGACTGTCAAGGGCGATGCAGAATGCAGGTCTGCTGTGCGTGCGGGGGGCCTTGTTCCGGGGGGCGGTTTCGGGCACTGTCCGCGGCGCAATCAAGCCGTAAGACGCGCGAGTCCGCCGCTTTTCGGTGCCGCGCGCCCACCTGTCGGCCCAGTATTTCCGTGCGTGAGGGCGCCCGCATCCGCGCGCCTCGTCAAAAGCCAGGGAGCAGTGAGCCCAGCCATGAGCGAGCAACAGCAATACGATCTCGTCGTCATCGGCGGCGGGCCCGGTGGTTACGTCTGTGCCATCAAAGCCGCGCAGCTGGGCCTCAAGGTGGCCTGTGTGGAAAAGCGCGGCAGCCTCGGCGGCACCTGCCTGAACGTCGGCTGCATCCCGTCCAAGGCGCTGCTGCAATCGAGCGAGAAGTTCGAGGAGACGCAGGGCGAACTGGCCAATCATGGCATCAAGATCTCCAAGGCCGAGCTCGACCTGAAGACCATGCTGGGTCGCAAGGACGAGGTGGTGAAGTCGCTGACCCAGGGGGTCGAGGGCCTGTTCAAGAAGAACAAGGTCACCTACATCGCCGGGACCGGGAAGATCACCGGCCAGGGCGAGGTCACGGTCGACGGCAAGGACAAGCTCGCCGCCAAGCACATCGTGATCGCTACCGGCTCGACCCACGCCGATCTGCCGGGCGTGGAGATTGACGAGAAGAAGATCGTCTCCTCCACCGGGGCGTTGTCGTTGTCCAAGGTGCCCAAGCACATGGTGGTCATCGGCGGTGGCTACATCGGCCTGGAAATGGGCGCGGTCTGGCACCGTCTGGGCGCCGAGGTCACGGTCGTGGAATACCTGGACCGCCTGCTGCCCGGCATGGACGGCGAACTGGGCAAGAATTTCAAGCGCTTCCTGGATAAGCAGGGCTTCAACTTCAAGCTCGGCACCAAGGTGACCGGCGCCAAGACCACCAAGTCCGGCGTGACGCTGACGGTTGAGCCGGCCAAGGGCGGTGACTCCGAGGAGATCCAGGCCGACGTCGTGCTGGTCGCGATCGGCCGCAAGCCCTTTACCGATGGGCTCGGCGCCGAAGACATGGGCATCGAGATGGACAAGCGCGGGGTGATCCAGGTCGACGATCACTTCCGCACCAACGTCCCCGGCGTCTACGCGATCGGCGACGTGATCCCCGGCCCGATGCTGGCGCACAAGGCCGAGGAGGAAGGAGTGGCACTGGCCGAGCAGCTCGCCGGCCATGCGGGCCACGTCAACTACGAGACCTGCCCCGGCATCGTCTATACTTGGCCGGAGATCGCCTACGTCGGCCGCAGCGAGGACGAGCTGAAGGAGCGTGGGATCGAGTACAAGGTCGGCAAGTTCTATAATGCCGCCAACTCCCGCGCCCGGGCCAATGGCTTCACCGAAGGCTTCATCAAGGTGCTGGCCGACGCCAAGACCGACCGCGTCCTGGGTGTTCACGCCATGGGCCCGGAAGCGGGCAACCTGATCCACGAGGCGGTGATGGCGATGGAGTTCCAGGCCACCAGCGAGGACATGGCCCGCGCCTTCCACGGTCACCCGACCTTGAACGAAGCGGTCAAGGAAGCCGCCATGGCGGTGACCGGCAAGCCGATCCACAGCTAACCGGCCGTGTCGCCGACGTCCTACGGAGCAGATCCGATGCAACGCCCGCTCGTGCTCGTCCTTGGTTGGGGCTTCACGATTTTTGGCGCCCTGGCGCTGTTCGACGACCTGCTGCAGGGCGTGTTGCTGTTGGCGCTCGGCCTTTATCTGCTGTCGTTCGAGCAGCCCTGGGTGCGCAGCCGCCGGGCGGAGCTGGAGAAGCGCTTCCCCGATGCCGCGCGGATGCTGGCGGCTGGTGAAGGCAAGCTGCGCGACCTGCACGCCAAGGTCAGCGGCGAGGCCAGGTCGCAGCCGCCGAAGGACGGGACCGGTTCCGACGCCGGGCGATGATACCGCGTCGTTCGACCGGAATCTGTAACCGGGGTGCGCTAGCCTGCAGGGCCCATGGCCCCGGTCGATCCGACGTCCAGTCCCGCTGCCTCCCGGACACGCGCGCGCAAGCCGCGCCCGCTGGGCCGTCGGCTGGCTGCGGTCGGTGGGGCGCTGTTGCTTGGCACGGGGCTGGTGGTGTTCGTCACGCCCATCCCGTTCGGTGGCATCATGGTCGGCGTGGCGTTGGCCGTGCTGATCCGGGTGTCGCCGACCGCCCGGCTGGTCCGCCGCACGCTGTCCCGCCGCTATCCGGATACCGCCCGCCGGTTGGAGGCCCTGCGCCAGCGCGTGCGCGCCTACCTGCGGCGTTGAGTTCCCCCGCACGCGCCAGAATATGCACGGCGTTGGCCGGGCAGGCCGGGCGGCTCTGGTGAGCGTTGCCCGCATCACGGCTGTGATGTGCGTGGCTCAGCTCCTGGGCATGCTGTCCAACGCCAGCTTTCCCGCATTGATCCCGACCTTCGTCGATGTCTGGGACCTGTCAGGGGCAACGGCCGGGTGGGTGGCCGGGATGTACTACGCCGGCTACGTCGCCGCGGTGCCGCTTCTGGTGGCCTACACCGATCGGCTGGACGCGCGGGCGATCTATCTGACCTCGCAGTTGCTGGGTCTGGTCGCCGCCGCCGGTTTCGCGCTGTTCGCCGCGGGGCCCTGGAGCGCCTCGGCGTTGCGCTTTTTCGACGGAATCGCGCTGGCCGGCACCTACATGGTCGGGGCGCGCATGCTGTCCGACCGTGCGCCGGGGTCGTCGCGCGCGCTCGCTTTCTATACCGCGACCTTCTCGTTCGCCACGGCGGTCAGCGTGTTCGCGGCCGGGGAAATCTCGACGATCGCCGGTTGGCCGTCGGCCTTCTGGCTGGGGGCGGTGGGGCACGGCCTCGCCGCGGTCTTGGTGTTGGTGAGCTTGCGCCCCCGTCCGCCCGCACACGCGCCCCGGGCCCACCCGCGCGACGTCCTCGATCCCCGTCCGGTGCTGCGCAACGCGCCGGCGATGGCCTACATCCTGAGCTATGCCGCGCACATCTGGGAGATGTTCGGGTTCCGCACCTGGCTGGTCGCCTTCCTTGGCTTCGCGTTCGTGCGTGCCGGGGCGCAGGCGGACGCCCCTAGCTTTGCTGGGCTGACGCCGACCCAGATCGCGACCGTGCTGCTGCTGCTCGGGATGCCGGCGAGTATCCTGGGGAACGAGGCAGCCGTGCGATTCGGCCGCCGGCGGGTGCTCAAGGGCGTGATGGCGAGTTCCGGGCTGCTGGCCTGTGCGCTCGGGGTGTTCGCGCTCGGGCCGGTGTGGTTGCTGCTCGCGGCGTGTGCGCTCTATGGCGTGCTGATGATGGCCGATTCGGCGGCGCTCACCGCCGGGACGGTGGCCGCCGCGGCGTCCGACCGACGCGGCGCGACGATGGCGCTGCATTCGTTGTTGGGCTTCGGGGCCGGCGTGGTCGGTCCGGCCGTCAGCGGGGTCGCGCTGGACATCGCAGGCGGGCCCGATCGTCCGGTGGCCTGGGGCGCGGCGTTCGTCGTTCTGGGCCTGGGCGGGCTGCTCGGGCCGGTGATTCTGAGTCGGTTGGGCCGGCAGGGCGATCCCGCCGACCCGTCGCGGTCGGCTATGTGAGAGGCTGCCTGCCCTAGACGGGCCGCGGGCGGGGTGCCATAGTCCGCGCCAGATCAACAGGCGACCTGACCCGCCCTGTCGCGAGTGCGAACGGGGCGCGCGACACGAGAGTCAGACCCGGACCCATGCGAAACAGTCTTGTCACCCGGCTCTACACCCGGCGCTACGGCATCTACGTCGGCGAGGACCAGTTCGGCAACCAGTACTACCGCAACCCGAACGCCCACCGGGCGCCGGGCCTGCTGTCGTCCAGCGAGAAGCGCTGGGTGCTGTACAACGGCGACCCGGAGGCTTCGCGCGTGCCGCCGGCTTGGCATGCCTGGCTGCATCACATCACCGAGGAACCGCCGACCCAGGGCGGCGTGCCCGACCGCAAGCCGTGGGAAAAGGAGCATACGCCGAACCGCACCATGACCGCGGAGGCGTATCGGCCCCCAGGGCACACGCTGCGCGGTGGCAAGCGCGCGCGCGGCACCGGCGATTATGAGCCCTGGCTGCCATCCTAAGAAATTCCACTTAGTGTGAGAGCGTAAAAAAGATTCGGGGTGCAGAGTGAAAGTCAGTGAGTTTGAAGCCAAAGCCTGGGAAGTTGATGGGGTTGCAATTGTTGTCCGTGCCCCAAAAGATGCTGAGGTGGGTGAATTTCACTGGGGACGAGCCCTTGGCGGTGATTCCAGAGTGACCGAATGGCTTGAAGGTAGGATTTACGCTAAGCTTAACGGTTGCGATGCTGAGGTGCTATCTGGTTCGGGTAGACGTCCCAACGGTAACACGAAAATGCGTTCCTTGCGTGAATCGTACAATTACTGATGCTCGTTTAAATTCAAGGGCTCGCAGTTAAAATCCAGGGTTAATACTCGCTCTACAGGCTTCAGGACACCTACTCATATGCGCCGCAACATTATCGAGACCATCATGGGCGCCGCGGTGATCCTGGTCGCCGTGGGCTTCGTCGTGTTTGCCTTCTCCGCGACCGGTGTCGGGTCGTCGGTCGATGGCTACCGTGTGACCGCGCGTTTCGATAACGCGCAGGGTGTGACCCCGGGCACGGA
Source organism: Rhodovibrio salinarum DSM 9154 (assembly GCF_000515255.1). Classification (NCBI taxonomy): domain Bacteria; kingdom Pseudomonadati; phylum Pseudomonadota; class Alphaproteobacteria; order Rhodospirillales; family Rhodovibrionaceae; genus Rhodovibrio; species Rhodovibrio salinarum. The sequence continues at coordinate 740,792 of NZ_KI911559.1, forward strand.
TGTGCGGATGGCCGGCGTCAAGATCGGCGCCGTGGTGGCGCAACGGCTGAACACCGAGACCTACTTCGCCGAGGTCGAGCTGGCGATCCAGGAGGATATCCGGCTGCCGCAGGATACCAGCGCCCGGATCGTTCCGGAGGGTCTGTTGGGTGGCAACTACGTCAACCTGGAGCCCGGCGGGGCGGAGGCAACGATCCCGGACGGTGGGCAGATCCAGTACACGCAAGGCGCGGTCAACCTGATCGACCTGATCGGCCGCTTTATGTTCTCAAGCGGCGGGGACTCTGGCGGTTCCGGGAGCGGTGGCAGCGGCAGTGTTCCGGGCGGCGGCGCCGTTCCGGGCGGCAACTAGCCGCCGCCGCGTGATGGGCGACTCGGTCGACAGCCTGGGCGATGGCCCGGTTGCACAGCACTGGAATCCCGAGCGCTACCAGCGGGAGGCCGGGTTCGTCGCGGAGTTGGGCCGGCCGCTGCTGACCCTACTCGCCGCCCAGACGGGCGCGCGTGTCCTCGACCTCGGTTGCGGCGACGGACGCTTGACGTTGGAGGTCGCGGCCGGCGGCGCCCAGGTCACTGGCGTTGACCTCAGCCCCGACCTGGTGGCGACCGCGCGGGGGCGCGGCCTCGACGTACAGGTCGCGGACGCCGCCGCGCTGCCCTATCCCGACGCCAGTTTCGATGCGGTGCTGTCGAACGCTGCCTTGCACTGGATGACCGCGCCGGAGCCGGTACTGGGCGAGGTTGCCCGCGTGCTCAAGCCCGGGGGCCGTTTCGTCGGCGAGATGGGCGGGGCAGGCAACGTCGCCGCGATCGTGGGCGCGATCACGAATGCGTTGGCCCAGCGTGGGATTGAGGTGACCCGCGCCTATCCCTGGTATTTCCCGACCCTGGCGCAGTACCGCGCGCAGTTGGAGGCCGCCGGCTTTACGGTTGACACGATCGAACGGTTCGCCCGTCCGACCGATCTTCCGGCCGACATCACCGGCTGGTTGGCAACCTTCGCCGAGAGCTTCCTGTCGCTGGTTCCGGCATCGCAACGCGACCAACTCGTCGGCGATATCCGCGATGCGCTGGAACCGTCGCTGAAGCAAGCCGACGGGCGCTGGGCGGCGGACTACGTGCGCTTGCGGTTCAGCGCCCATAAAGCCGCCACATAGCCGGGGCATCGACGTCGCTTGTGCCCGTAGACGTATCCGCCTACCTCTGCCGGGCAGAAGCCCTTATGCGAACGGGAGAACGCCTGTGATGGCGCAGGTCCGCGACAGCCAGTTCCCCACCTGGACGCAGCCGGACGGTCAACCGGTCGGCTGTCGGGACAAGATCAAGGTTCTGAACGAGAACCTGGAGGAGGTCCGTGAGATGGCACAGGACGCGCTGGAGGATGCCATCCTGATGGGGTGTGACGAGGGCCAGGTCCGTCAGGTGCTGCACCAGTTGATGGACGGGTTGGAGAACCCTTACGCCAGCACGGCCGGTGAGACTTCCGGCGGATCGGATACGGAGCAATCGTGATGGCCGGGGTTGTGCGTTGTCTAAGCGTTGCCGTCGCCAGCGCGTTGTGCACCCTCGCGCTTGCCGGGCCCGTCGCGGCGGCGGAAGCGAAGGTCGTCGTCCTGCAGGGGCTGGACAAGGTAACCGCGCGCACCGACACCTTCGAGGTGCCGGTCGGGTCCGCCCACCGCTTCGGCACGCTGGAGATCACGGTGGATCACTGCTGGAAGGCGCCGCCGGAGGAGCCGCCGGAGAACAAGGCGTTCCTGGAGATCGTCGACATCCGCCCGGACCGGGAGCCGAAGACGGTCTTCACGGGATGGATGTTCTCATCCTCCCCGGCGCTCAACGCGCTGGAACACCCGGTCTACGACGTCTGGGTGGAGACCTGTAAGATGCAGGCGGGGCCATCTGGAGACGAAGACCAGCCGCCCAAGCCGGACGAGGTGCCAGGACGTTCGGAGTGAGGGTCAGATAAGACGCAGATTCCGAGGCAAATTACTGACCGGAAGTGTGCTCTCAGTACAGTGGTAGGGGTGCCACAAATTGAGGCACATCCATCTTGCCACTGCTTATTCGAATAAATCGGGGGTTTTAGTTTGGGGGCGGTTTTCGTGAATTTTCTGGCTCAGATGTCGGGATTTTCCTTGGATATCGCTTAATCTCTCACTCATTTGACGGCCAAAATTATCATCGCCGAAAGCGCCGCCAGATCTATCTAAATCGAAGTTGTGATCATATATAAGACTATTAATTTTTAATGCTGCCCTTGCTAAATCCTGATCTATCAAAGACATAAATTTCCAATCTTTCGTAGAGTCAGGCGGTGAAAGTTTCATTCTTGCCTTGATTTTATCTCCAATTTGAGCGTTTTCAGCTTTGGCTGCCCTAATGGTCCCACAGCCATTTTTAGCTCGCTTCGAGATGAGAGATAAATCTTCTGCGAGTTCAAGGCATCTCAGGTTCACGAGCTGTACTTCCTCTCGCTCTTGTTTTTGTCTCTCAGCTCGTACAGAAATATGTGTTGATTTATAAATTAAAAAAGCTGTTATGCATGCCCCGATAATCGCGAGGATTCCGGTCATTAAGTTTTGGAATTCTTTGATAAAAGCTATGATTTCTATCATGTGAGTTTTTCGAGATAATGAGCATTTGTCTGGTGATCTAGCCCGCCTCTTCCTCGACCTTCTCGCGGGTCATCAACGGCATCTGGGCCATCGCGAACACAATGGTCAGGCCGAGCAGGCCGAACACCTTGAAGCTGACCCAGAAGTCGGTCGACTGGGTGCGCCAGACCACCTCGTTCAGGACCGCCATCGCGGCGAAGAATACGCCCCAGCGGAAGGTCAACTGGCGCCAGCCGCGTTCGGTGATCGTCCAGGGCATCGCCATGCCCAGGACCGGTTTGAGCAACGCCCGGCCGAACGCGAGGCCGCCCAGGAGGACGACCGCGAAGATCGCCTGTACGATTGTCGGCTTCATCTTGATGAACGTCGGATCGTTGAGGGCGAGCGTCAGGCCGCCGAACACCGTCACGATCCCCGCGGTGATCAGGGGCAGCTTGGGCACGGTCCGCTGGATGCCCAGCGACAGGCCCAGCACCAGCACGGTCGCCACGATCAGGGCGGCCGTGGCGGCCATCAGCCCGTCGATCACATAGGCGGCGAAGAAGACGGCCAGGGGGCCGTAGTCGATCGTCGGCCGGAGCCAGGCGGGGGTGCGCTGTTCGCTCAACTGAGGGCCTCGCTGTCGGATGGCTTGGCCGGCACGTCGGCCGGGTCCTGACCCCGCTCTTCGCGCGTGGCCGCCATCTCGTCAAGCAGCCAGTCACGGAAGGCGCGCACGCGGCGCAGCTTCAGCTTCGCTTTGGGGGCTACGATCCAGTAGGAAAAGCCGGTGCCAGCCGTGTTGCCGGCGCCCGCTTCGTGCGCGTCGAACGGCGCGACGAGCCGGCCGGCGGCCAGATCGTCTTCCATCAGCACGCGCGCCGCCAGCGCCACGCCCTGGTCCTGGAGAGCGGCTTGCACGGCGTATTCGGTATGGTTGAAACGCGGACCGCGGCGGCTGTCGATGTTCGAGACGCCGGCGCTGCGGAGCCACTCGCCCCAGTCCGGATCGGTCGCACCGCTGCCCCAACTGGTGTGGATCAGGGTGCGGTTGGCCAGGTCCGCCGGCTGCTTGAGCGGCGGATCGGCGTACGCGACGGCCGGGCTGCACACCGGGATGACGTCGCCGGATGCGAGCCGGATCGCCTCCAACCCCGGATAGCCGCCCGTACCGTAACGCAGGCCGAGATCGATGTCCTGATCCCGGCTGAAGTCGACGACCGTACCGGTCGCATCCAGGCGCACGTCGATTTCCGGATGCTGTCGGCGGAAACGGTCGAGGCGCGGGACCAGCCATTTCGACGACAAGGACGGCACGGCGGAGACGGTGAGTAGGTGCTGGTTGGCTTCGCTGGCGTCCCGCAGCCCCTCCACCGCCTCGGCCAGGTGCTCGAAGGCCGCCCGAATCTCCGGCAGCGCCCGCTGGCCGGCATCGGTCAACAGCAGGGTGCGCGGCTCGCGGCGGAACAGTTGGACCTGTAGATGCTCCTCCAGTCCTTTAATCTGGTGACTGATCGCCGCAGGCGTGACGTTCAGTTCCTGCGCGGCCTTGGAGAACGACAGGTGGCGGCCGGCGGCTTCGAAGGCGCGCAGGCCGTTGAGCGGGGGCAGGGCGCGCGGCATCTCGGACCCTTTCAAATTTTCCTAAACCTGACGCAAGACATCGTCGTTTGTCGGCATCAGGAGTTTCCCCAATTATGCCTTTCAAGAGACGGAGGGGATAGGCCCTCGGTTGAGGAAAATTTGAAAGGCCTGGGCGATTGTGCGCAGGCCGGAGCGGAGAAGGAGACGACGTCATGACGTTCCAGAGCCCCAGCGCCACCGCCGTGCCGACCGCCTCCCACCCAGACACCCGGTTCAAAACCCGCACCGCCAATTTTCTGACGGCGATGGCGCGGCGGGTTGACCGGGCGGCCGAACAACGAGCCCGCCGGAAGGCGCAGCGGATGACGCAAGCCGAACTGGCCAACGTGCCGGATGAGGTGCGGCGCGAACTCGGCCTGGATAGCCCGCGTGCCGACGCGCCGTCGCCTTTCCTGCAGGGGCTGGTCGGCCCGGCCGTCTACTGGACGCCGCACGCCGGTAAGTCTGGGAAGCCCTGATCTAGCGTGGAGACCTCATCGTTGCTGGCTTTTCCACTGACCCTGTGAGGAGCGGTCGCGGACCCAAGTCGGTCCGCGACCGCTTCCGCGGTGACAGTTTGGCTACCTTTAGCCGTCGGTGTCCTCGCCATTGCCGGCGTCCTGCATGTCGCCAACCGGCGCGGTTGCGTGGCCGTGGCGGTCCAGGAAGGCGTGAAGCTGCTGGCGCGTGATCTGGGGCGGGAATTCGGCAGCCGTGGGGACCGCGTCGGACAATAGCTGGCGGTATTGCTCCCGGCGGATGTCGATCGCGCCGAATTGGTTCAGGTGCGGGGTTGTGAACTGCGTGTCCAACAGCTTGAAGCCGCCGATCTCCAGCCGAGCGACCAGGTGCACGAGCGCCACCTTGCTCGCATCCGTAAGGCGGGAGAACATGCTCTCGCCAAAGAAGGCACCGCCCAGCGCCACCCCGTACAGGCCGCCCACCAGCTCGCCGTCCTGCCAGCATTCCACCGAATGGCCAAAGCCGAGCTGGTGCAGATCGCGATAAAGCCGCTCGATCGTCGGGTTGATCCAGGTGTCCGGGCGGTTTTCCGACGGCTGCGCGCAGGCGGCGATGACGTCGCGGAAGGCACGGTCGGCGGTGATCTCGAAAACACCCCTGCGCACCGTGCGCCGCAACCGGCGCGGTACGTGGAAATCCTCCAGCGGGATCACGCCCCGCACTTCCGGATCGATCCAGTGGATTTCGTGGTCGCGGCGGCTTTCCGCCATCGGGAAGATCCCGACGGCGTAGGCGCGCAGCAACAAATCCGGCGTCAGTTCCATTGCGTTGTCGTCGGCCGCGTCACTTGTGCGTTACGTCCGTGCGTGCCCGTCACCTGCGCAGTCTAGCGCGATAATCGGGACGAGGCGAGCGGCTGTTCACCCGCTCGGGCGGCGACGTCCAACAAGAGTCATTTGGCTGTCACGCGATGGCCGCTTGCTCCGAACGGCGCCGCGCGGCATTTCTCGCGCCATCGCGGAGACGGCACGTTTGCGTCGTTCCGCCGTCCTGAGAACGGCTTAGGGATCGGCTCCCATGCACTACCGGTCCTGGCTCGTCGCCCCCCTCGCGGCGCTGTTGCTGGCAGGTTGCGCCAGCACGCCGAAGACGAGCACGTCCAAACCCGGTCGCACTTTGGCTTATACCTGCGAGGATGGCGGCCATCTGGAAGCCTTGGTGCGGGAGGGTGATACGCTCACGCTGCTGGCCCCAGGCCGCTCGGCAGTCACGCTGCACCGCGTGCGGACCGCCTCCGGGGCGCGCTACACCGGCGCGGGCCTCAGTTTCTGGGACAGTGGCGACGAGGCCACGTTCACCCCGTCCGGGGGCGAGCCGGTCGACTGTGACCTTGAACCGCAGGGGTCTGCGCCCTGGGCCGCCGCAGCCGCGCGCGGGGCGCTGTTCCGGGCAGTAGGGCAGGAGCCTGGCTGGCACGCCGTGGTGGCCCATGGTCGGATCGAGGCGACGTTGGACGATGGCGCCCGGATTGTCACCGCCCCGGTCGAACGCGCGTCGACCGGCACGGGCGCGGTCCGCTGGCGTGGCACCGCACGTCCGGGCGATCTCCGCTTGCGTGCGCGCGACGTGCCCTGCCAGGACTCGATGAATGGCCGCGCCTATCCTGCGAGCGTGTTGCTGACGGTGGACGGGGAAACCTACGAGGGCTGCGGGCGCTGGCTTAGGATGCCCTAGCCGCGTCTCTTATGGGGTTCCGGTCGAGGCGCATGAAACTGCCCCGCAAAAAATCTGAAATAATTTCGGAATAAAGCGCCCGGGCTTTCGGTCCACGGGATGCGCCCAGATTCGTTCTGTCCCGAATCCGGCGGCGTGATCACCATTCGGACACGAAAGGCTTGTAGCGATGCGCATCAAAATTGCGGCTCTTCTGGTGGCCGCCTTGGCCCTGCCGGGCACCGCGTTGGCCCAGACCGGCGATCAGGAGCCGGGGCCGAAGCAGGGCGACTGGGAAATCACCCTGTCGGGTAACGGCACCAGCAACAACGACTTCGATAACCACCAGATCGGTATCTCCGGCAGCGTCGGCAACTACGTGACCGACAACATCCTGCTGGGTGCCCGGCAAAGCATAAACTTCGCCGATTTGGAAGATGACGACCAGGTGAACGCCGCCACCCGCGGCTTCATCGACTACGTGTTCGACCTGGGCCGGTTCCGCCCCTACATCGGCGCTAGCTTCGGCGGGATCTACGGCGACAACGTCAACGACAGCTTCGCCACCGGTCCGGAAGCGGGTCTGAAGTACTACGCGGACAACAACACCTTCATCTTTGTCCAGAGCGAATACCAGTTCACCTTCTCGAACGCCGAGGACGCCGACGAAGCGGCGGACGACGGCCAGTTCTACCACCTGGTGGGCGTTGGCTTTAACTTCTAAAGGCGGCGGTATCCGCGTTCTGCGGTTCGAAGACCCCGATCAGCCTACAAGGCGGATCGGGGTTTTTTATGAGTGCTGAAAAGAGATACGCGTTGTCCCGCTACCCGCTCTTCGCATCGACGTAGCGCTGCAGCCAGTGGATGTCGTAGTTCCCGGAAACGAAGTCGGGTTCGTGGATCAACTCGGCGTGGAGCGGGATGGTGGTCGAGATGCCCTCGATCACGAACTCTTCAAGCGCGCGGTTGAGCCGGCGCAGGCATTCCGCGCGGGTGGTGCCGGAGACGATCAGCTTGGCGACCAAGCTGTCGTAGAACGGCGGGATGCGGTAGCCACTGTACAGCCCGCTATCGACGCGCACCGCCAGCCCGCTGGGGGCGTGGAAGTTGGTGACCTGCCCGGGCGAGGGGGCGAAGGTGCGCGGGTCCTCCGCATTGATCCGACATTCGATGGCGTGGCCGCGAATCTCCACGTCGTCCTGCCCGAAACCGAGTGGCAGGCCAGCGGCCACCCGGATCTGCTCGCGCACCAGGTCGACGCCGGTGATCGCCTCGGTCACCGGGTGCTCGACCTGCAGGCGGGTGTTCATCTCGATGAAGTAGAACTCGCCGTCCTCGAACAGGAACTCGAAGGTGCCGACCGAGCGGTAGCCCATGCCCCGCACCGCGTCGACGGCGCGCTGGCCGATCCAGGTGCGTTGCTCGTCGGTCAGCGCTGGCGAGGGGCCTTCCTCCAGCAGTTTCTGGTGGCGGCGCTGCAGGGAACAGTCGCGCTCGCCCAGATGCACGGCGTTACCATGGTTGTCGCCCACCACCTGCACCTCGATGTGGCGCGGGTGGCCCAGATACTTCTCCAGGTAGACGGCGTCGTGGCCGAAGGCGTTGCGTGCCTCGGTGCGCGCCATGTTGAGCGCGTCGTGCATCTCCTCGCGCTTGTAGGCGACCTTCATGCCCCGGCCGCCGCCGCCGGCGGCCGCCTTGACCAGCACGGGATAGCCGATCCGCTCGGCGATCGCCCAGGCCTCGTCGTCATCCGTCACCGCGCCGTCGGAGCCGGGTACGACCGGCACGCCCAGATCCTTCATGGTCTGCTTGGCGGTGACCTTGTCGCCCATCGAGCGCAGATGCTCGGGGTCCGGGCCGATGAAGGCCATACCGTGCTCGCGCACCATGTTGGCGAAGTCGGCGTTCTCAGACAGGAAGCCAACGCCCGGGTGGATCGCGTCGGCTCCGGTGATCGTGGCGGCGGTCAGGATCGCCGCCATGTTCAGGTAGCTGTCCTTGGAGGCGGGTGGGCCGATGCACACGCTTTCGTCCGCCAGGCGCACGTGCATGGCGTTGGCGTCGGCGGTGGAGTGCACCGCCACCGTGTGAATGCCCATCTCGCGGCAGGCGCGGTGAATGCGCAGCGCGATCTCGCCGCGGTTGGCGATCAACACCTTGTGGAACATCGGTTCGGCCCTTTGCCCGGCCTACTCGACGACCAGCAACGGCTCGCCGAACTCGACCGGCTGGCCGTCGCTGATCAGGATCTGCGACACCGTGCCTGCGCGCGGGGCGGGCAACGGGTTCATCACCTTCATCGCCTCGATGATCAGTAGGGTCTGGCCCTCGCTCACCTTGTCGCCGACTTGCACGAAAGCGGCCGAGTTCGGGTCCGGCGCGGTATAGACCGTGCCCACCATCGGTGAGGTCACAGCGCCGGGGGGCACCTGCTCGGCCGTCGCCTCCGGGCCGGGCTTGGGCGCGCTCGCCGCCTCGCCGCCGCCCTGCGGCTGCGGTGCTGGTGCCGGCGCGGCCGGTGCGCTTGCCTGGACATTGATCTGTCGGGCGACCCGGATGCGGTGGCCGCCGGTCTCGACCTCGATCTCGGACAGGTCGGTTTCCTTGAGCAGGTGGCTCAAACGGCGCACCACCTCCTCGTCGAAGTTGAAGTCGTCGCGGCTCTCGTCGTCGGCCATCAGGCCTCTCCTTGCGCGCTCAGGCGTCGGCCAAGGGCATCCAGCGCGTAGAGATACCCGGCGGCGCCGAGGCCGCAGATAACGCCCTGCGCCGCCTGACTGATGTAGCTGTGGTGGCGGAATGTTTCACGCTTGAACAGGTTCGACAGGTGCACCTCGATCACTGGCAAATCGACGGCCAAGAGCGCGTCCAGGATCGCAACCGAGGTGTGGCTGTACGCGCCTGCGTTGATCACGATTCCGGCGTGGCTGTCCCGCGCTTCCTGGATCCAGTCGACCAGTTCGCCTTCCCGGTTGGATTGCCGGAAATCGACCTCCAGGCCCAGCGTTTCCGCGGTCTTGGTGCACGCGCGCTCGACATCGCCGAGCGTCTCGCGGCCATAGACCGACGGCTGCCGGGTGCCCAGGAGATTCAGGTTCGGTCCGTTCAGGATCAGGATCTTCGGGGTGCGTGCCAAACCGCCCTCGTCAGCGCCGTTCAAGCGGCGCGATAGCTAGCACACGCCAAGCCGGCGGTGCAACGCGCTGTGCGTCGCAGAATTTCGCCTAAGATATGCCTGCGTGAAAAACGTCGTGGGTACAGCTTGATAAACGGCCTCTTCACCGACCCGACCCTTTCTGATGCCCGGTGTTCGCTATGCGCAGAGAAACGGGTTCCGGCTATAACTGCTTGCGAATGTTGAATAATTCAGCGTTTTTGGGGGGAGGTTGACGCTTAAGCAAGAGCCCCTACCCTTACCCCAAAACTCAGAACCCTTATTAATTGGGGTGTCAGAATGCGCGCAAACAACCTTTGCACGTTGCGCGTGCGTTAACAATACGCAACCAGGGAGGCTGAGTGATGCAGAAAATCACCTCTACATGTCTGGCGCTGGCCGTTGCCGTCGGCACGGCTGGTGCGGCGCAGGCGGAAGACAACGGCGTCGTCGAGATCGGCTACTTCAACTGGTCGGATGCGCTCTTCACCTCGCACGTGGTCGAGTACATCGTGCGCGAGAAGATGGGCAAGGAAGTCGAGATGACCAAGGCCGATCCGGCCGCCGTCTATCAGGCGGTGCAGTCGGGTGACATTGACTTCCATACGGATTCCTGGCTGCCGGACACGCACTCCGACTACTACGACAAGGTGGCACAGGACACCGTCAGCATCGGTCCGATCTACAGTCGCGCCCGGCTTGGCTGGATCGTTCCGGATTACGTGCCGGAGGATCAGCTCGGCTCGATTGAGGACCTGAAGTCCGAAGAGATCCGGGAGAAGCTCGACGGCAAGATCATCGGTATCGGCCCGGGCGCCGGTCTGACCCGCCTGTCGAAGAAGGCCATGGACGAATACGGCCTGAAGGATGCGGGCTACCGTCTCGTGGTCTCCTCAGGCAGCGGCATGACCGCCGCGCTTCAGCGCGCGATCAAGAACGAGGAGTGGATCGTGGTCACCGGCTGGAGCCCGCACTGGAAGTTCGGGCGCTGGGACCTGCACTACCTCGAAGACCCGAAGGGCGTCCTCGGCAGCATCGAGCGGGCCGATATCCTGGCGCGCGAGGGCTTCTACCGCGAGTTCCCGGACGTCTATGAGATGCTGGACCGGATCTCGATCCCGCTGGACGACGTGCAGGCGGGCATGGACGTCGGCGAGCGTGAGGATTACCCGACGGCTGCCAAGCAGTACGTCGAGAATCATCCCGATCTCGTGAACTTCTGGATCACCGGCGAGATGCCGGACTAACGCCAGAGTCGATTGCCGAGAGGAGGGCCCGGTCGCTTCGGCGGCCGGGCCTTTTCATGTCCGGGTCAGGTTACGATCGGGCACGGCCGGCGCATCAGGTCCCGCTGCGCGGCTTCAGGCGGGTGACGTGGCCCATCTTGCGGCCCGGGCGGGCCTCTGCCTTGCCGTAGAGGTGCAGGCGGGCGTCGCCTTCCCGCGCGATCTCCAGCCAATGGCCGGCCTCGTCCCCCAGCAGGTTGTCCATCACTGCGTCCGAATGCCGCGTGCAGGGGGCGAGCGGCAGCCCGGCGACCGCGCGGATGAACTGCTCGAACTGCGAGGCGGGGCAGGCGTCGATCGTCCAGTGGCCGGAGTTGTGCGGGCGTGGCGCCAGCTCGTTGACCAGCACGTCGCCGTCGTGGGTGACGAACAGTTCCACCCCCATCACGCCGACCAGGTCGATCGCGCGGGCCACCGCCTCGGCCGTGTCGGTCGCCCGCTGTGCTGTCGTCGGGTTTAGGTCGGCCGGGGCGATCGTCTGGGACAGGATGTGGTGCTCGTGCCGGTTTTCGACGGGCACGTAGCTCGCGATCTGCCCGTCGACCCCGCGGGCGACGATCACGGAAGCTTCCAGGGCGTAATCGACGAACGCCTCCAGGATGCCCACCGGCTGGGCATCCGTCCCGGCCATTTCGCTCCAGGCTGCCTCGGCATCGCTGTCGGGCGCGATCATCAGCTGGCCTTTGCCGTCGTAGCCGCCGCGCACCGTCTTCAACACGGCCGGCCGGCCGATTGCCCCGTCGGCCAACGCGTCGGCCAGCTCCTGGGCGCTCGTCACTTCGGCATAGTCGGTCGTGGGGATGCCGTGGTCGCGCAGGAAGTCCTTTTCCTTCAGCCGGTCCTGGCAGATCGCCAGCACACCGGGGCGCGGGCGCAAGGGGACGCTCTCGCCCAGGATCTCTGCGGTGCGCGCGGGTACGTTCTCGAATTCGTAGGTCACCACGTCGACCGCTTGCGCGAAGGCGGCCAGCGCCTCGGCGTCGTCGTAGGACGCGATGGTCGTGCGGTCGGTCACCTGGGTCGCGGGATCGTCGGCCTTGGGGGTGTAGACATGCACCCGGTAGCCCAGCGGGTAGGCGGCCAGGGCCGCCATGCGGCCAAGCTGGCCGCCCCCCAGAATGCCGATCACGGAACCGGGGGCGAGCGGGTCAGACATGGGAACAGGCTCTACGTTGTGGGCGGGGACTCAGGCACTGTCGCTGGGCGTCTCGGCAACGCCGGCGCTCTGCTCGGCGCGGTAGGCGTCCAGCGCCTCGGCGACGTCCGCGTCGATCAGGGCGATCACGCTGGCGGCGAGCAGGCCCGCGTTGACCGCGCCGGAACGGCCGATGGCGAGCGTGCCGACCGGCACGCCGCCCGGCATCTGCGCGATCGACAGCAGGCTGTCCCAGCCGCTCAACGCCTTCGACTGTACCGGCACGCCGAACACCGGCAGCGGCGTCATCGAGGCCACCATGCCCGGCAGGTGCGCGGCCCCGCCCGCGCCGGCGACGATCACCTTCAGACCGCGCGTCCGGGCGGTCTTGGCGTAGTCGACCATGCGTTCGGGCGTGCGGTGGGCGGAGACGATGCGCGTTTCGTAGGCCACGCCCAGCCGGTCCAGCGTGGCGGCGGTGTTCTGCATGGTCTCCCAGTCGGACTGGCTGCCCATGATGATGCCGACGACGGGCTCGGCCATGCGGAGTCCCCTACGGATACGGGTTGTTGGATGGGCGCGCGGCAGAGCCGCAGCGCGCGCAGTATTCTCACCCGAGGCCGGCCTGACAAGGGCGCGTCCGGTGGACGGATGACGGTGACAGAGGTAGCGAGGGGCGCTGCCGGATCAGGCGATGATGTCGGGCAGTAGACGGCTGCGAATCCGGGTGATCTCGTCTTTCAGCTGCAGCTTGCGCTTCTTCAGCCGCTTGATCTGCAACTGGTCGTTGATCGAGCCATCGGACAGCCGCTCGATCACGTCGTCCAGATCGCGGTGCTCGCTCTCCAGCTCTTGCAGGCGGTTGCGCAGTTCGCTGTCGGGGTCGTTCTCGCTGAAGGTCTCGTCGTCCATCGTCAGGTTTAGCGGCTTTCGTCGGGTTCAACAGGGCAGCGCGCAGCGCGATGATGGGCGGACTATACGCTTCGCAGACGCGTGCGGGGAGTCGTCTTTGTCTTCCCAGGAGCGGATTTTTCACCCACTTCGGCGTGTGAAAAGGGGGTTTTCCGTGTCCGGTCGCCTTGCGAAAGCGGGGCCTTTTCAGGACACTTCGTCACCAGCACGGATCGGAGCGATACACGCAACGCCATGGCCGAACGTAAACGTCTGGGGATTCTGACCAGCGGCGGTGATTGTGCCGGGCTGAACGCGGCGATTCGGGCCGCGGCTAAGCGTGCGCAGGCGTACGGTTACGAGGTTTACGGCATCCGCGCGGGCACGGTTGGGTTGATGCACCGCCCGGTCGATGCCGTGCGGCTGGACCCGAACGATTTCGATGGCACGCTTCTGCGCAAGGGCGGCACGGTACTCGGCAGCAACAATTCCAACGACCCGTTTCACTATGTCGACAGCGATGGCAACCGGCTCGACCGCGCCCCCGAGGTTGCGCAGGGGTACCATGAGCTGGGTCTCGATGCGTTGATCGGAATCGGCGGTGATGGGTCGATGGCGATCCTGCGCCGGCTCGCCGGGATCGGGGGCTGGAACTTCGTGGGCGTGCCCAAGACGATCGACAACGACGTCGGCGCGACCGAGGTGTCGATCGGCTACGCCAGTGCCGTCAATGTCGCGACCAACGCGCTCGACAACCTGCAGCCGACCGCGGCCAGCCACAACCGCGTGATGGTGCTGGAGGTGATGGGCCGCGACGCCGGTCACATCGCACTCGCCGCCGGTATCTCGGGCGGGGCCGACGTGATCCTGATCCCGGAGATCCCCTACAGCATCGATGCGGTGGCCCAGCAGATCGAGGCAATCCGCAAGAGCGGGCGCAACTTCGCGCTGGTCGTCGTCGCGGAGGCGGTGCAGACGGAAAGTGGCGAACCGGTGCGCCAGCAGCATACCGGTGGCGGCACGACCTACGGCGGGATTGGGCATTATATCGGCGGGCGCATCGCGGAGGCGACCGGTGCGGAGGTGCGCGTCACCGTCCTTGGCCACGTTCAGCGCGGCGGCATGCCGGTCAGCCGGGATCGTTTGATGGCGTCCGTGTTCGGCGTCCACGCGGTCGACCTGGTGGCGCAAGGCAAGTACGACCGCATGGTCGCCTGGCAGAACCGTCAGGTCGTCGACGTGCCGTTACAGGATGCGATCGACCAGTTCCAGGCGGTCGAGCGCGACAGCTCGCTGGTGCGTACGGCGCGTGGTCTCGGGATCTCGTTCGGGGACACGGATCCGGTACTCTAAGGGGTCGATTTTCTGGGAAGGACTCGGCAAGGCGTTTCGTGGTTTAATCGAAAAGTCACGCGTGCCTGCTAGAGATTGGGTCATGGACACCGCGCTCGACACGCCCTTCTGGCGGTTCTCGCTGGACCTTTACGGTCGGCCGGGGGTCGATGCGGCCTGTCTGTCCCTGCAGGGGCGGCACGATCTCGACGTCAATCTGCTGCTGTTGTGCGTCTGGGCGGGGCAAACTGGCACCCGTCTGTCCCGGGCCGATGTCACGTTGTTGGCGGACAAGGTCGCTGCCTGGCAGGGCGAGGTGGTGCAGTCGCTGCGTGCCGTTCGCCGGTGGCTGAAGTCCCAGGACGCAACATCGGCCATTACGCCGTTGGCCGATGCGGCCGAACGGTTGCGCGACGGGGTCAAGGCGCAGGAGCTGGCGGCCGAGCAGCTCGAACAGGCTTTGTTGTACGAGGCGGTACAGGCCGGCGGGGTCGGTGCGCCCGCGTCAGTCGGCCCGCGGTTGGCAATGGGCAACCTCGACGCCTATTTCGCCTGTCTCAGCCGCGAACCTGGGGTGGCCGACGCTGCCGATCTGGCACAAATTCTCACCGCCGCTTTCGGCGATCGGCTGCGTCCCCTCGATGCCATCTGGCAGATGCAGGATGGCCGCGACGTTTTGCCGGCGTAAAGAAACGGCGGCGATTGCCGGCTTGTAGTTGGATAAGAGTATCCTGGCCTACGCGACCAGGGACGGGGCGGCGTCAGCGTACCACCAGCACCGAGCAGGTCGCGTGCCGGACGATCTGGGAGGCATTGGAGCCGATCAGGTAGTCGCGTAGATCCGGGCGGTGGGAGTTCATGACGATCAGGTCGCAGTTCCGTTCCTCCGCCGCCTTGCGCACGTTCCGATGGACCGAGGCACCGCGGTAGATTTCCGCTTCGACCTTAACGTCGCGTGGGACCTGCGCGTCGACCAGGTCCTGCAGCTCGCGCGCCACGTCGTGCGCGGTCTTCTTGTCGTCTTCCGAGGCAACGTCGGAGGTCACCGTGACGACGTGTAGCGTCGCGCCATGGCGTCGCGCCTCGCCGATGGCCAGCGGCAGGGCCTTGCGCCAGGTGCTGGGCCGGTTCGGCCGGATCGGTACCAAGATGTTCTGGAACATGGCGCGTGCCTCTCGCGGATGCGGTGGGCAGGTGGCCGGATTTTCGCCGGCCACGCCAGGTTAAGGCTTCCCCCGGGCGCGGGAAACCGCCGTACCGGGCACCGGCAAGCCACCTTGCCGGCCTATGCGGCCGGCGGCGTGCCCAGCCGTTGGTCGCTCGTGCCCAACACGCGCTCGACCGTCTGTGCAAGCGCCAGCAGACCGGCCTCTCCGCCCGGTTGGCCGAGCAACTGCAGGCCGACCGGCATGCCCGCGGCATCCAGCCCGGCCGGAAGCGTCACACCGGCCATCGTCAGGTAGTTGCCCACGGCCGTGTTGCGCAGGGCGAAGCCGTTTGCCCTCGCAAACGCGTCGGGCGCTTGCACGGCATCGATTTCGGGTGGGGTGAGCGCGACCGTCGGCGCGACCAGGGCATCGCAATCCCGCAAGCGTTCGGCGGCCGCGCGCGAAAGCTCGGCCACGCGGGCGCGGGCGGCCAGCCACTGCCAGGCGGGCACATCGGTCGCCTTGTCCAGGCGTTGGCGAATCGATGGGTCTACCGTGTCGAGCCACCCCGTAAGCTCGGTCGACAACAGACGGTACAGGTCGGGACCCGCCAGATTGGTGGTGCGGAAGACCTCGACCGCCGCGAGGACCTCCGGCACGTCCCGGCGCAGCAGCTTAGCGCCCGCCGCCTCCAGCTCGCGCAGCGCGCTCTCGACAGCTTCGGCGATCCCAGGGGCGGTGTCGTCCCAGACCACCTGTGCCGGCACGCACAAGCGCACGCCCGTCAGATCCGGCCGTGCCATCGGGGCCGCGCCCGGCGCGTCGCCGTTAAGGGCGCCATAGCCGATCGCCAGGTCCTGGGCGGTGCGTGCGATCAGCCCCGGCGTGTCGAGCAGGTGGCTGAGCGGCACGATGCCCTCGGTCGGCCATTGCCCGGCGCCCATCTTCAGGCCCGCCAATCCGTTCATGGCCGCCGGGACGCGGATCGAGCCCGCCGTATCGGTGCCGAGTGCCAGCAGCGCGCTACCTTCGCGCACAGACACGGCCGCCCCGCTGGACGAACCACCGGCGACCCGCGCCCGGTTCCAGGGGTTGCGCGGGGTGCCCCAGTGCGGGTTGGTGCCCAGCCCCGAGAACGCGAACTCCACCGTGTTGGTCTTGCCCGTGATCGTGGCCAACTGCCGTCGCAGCTTGGCGACCAGCGGGCCGTCGCGTTCCCACGGCTCGGCCGGTAGGGCCTTGGGCGAACCGGCATAGGTGCGCCAGCCGGCCGCCGCATAGATGTCCTTGAGGGAAACCGGCACGCCCATCAACGGCCCCGTGGTCGCGCCCGCCTGCCGCGCGGCGTCGGCTGCCGCGGCCTGGGCGCGGGTCGTCTCGGGCGTCCAGGCGGCATAGGCGTTGAGTGCGGGATCGTGTGCGGCGATCGCCTGCTCGGCGAGGTCAGAGGCGCTCAGATGCTGTTCGGCAAGCGCGCGCATGGCGGCGGCGAGGTCGGTGGCGGCTTCGGGCATGAGGGGCGGCTTGGTCGACGGGTGAACGGGGAAGGGGTCTCGCCAGTCTAGCGCGCTGTGCCGCCGGCTGTCGTGGTCGCGTGAAAATGCCCAGCCTTCGGCAAGAGACTTAGCTTGATTTCTGTTAACAACAGAATGTGGGTTTATGGCGAATGCTTGGCCTTTCCCACATCGGTTTACCAAGAATTAAGATCTGAAATACCTAATACTTGGTAATACAGTCCGCCTTGAGCGTCGTATAGGGTCAATGGAGTCGAAAGAGCGCGTGGACTGGGACGCGCTGTGACCGACCCCCGGTCGACGTGACCCAGTCCGGCTCTGCTGCGGTCATGGCGCCTGGCGTCGGCCGACCGCACGCCCGATGCGCGCCTGCGGGGTGCATATCGGGCGGGTGCCTACAAGACGGGGTGGCGCCGAGGGGGTGCTCCTCCGCAAGCCGCGCGCATCGGCGCGCAGAAGGGAAGCGATATGTCGGGCAACAGCCGCCGGACGCTGGAACTAGTCTACTCGAATGGCAGGCCGGTTGGCGTCGTCGAACCTGAGACGGAAAACGGACACGGCCAGCACCGCGACACGGATGATACGACGCGCGCGATCGAGCGGTTCCTGACCTATCTCTATGGAGAGTTGAAGACCTCGGAGAAACGTCACGCAGCCCACCTCGTCGGCGCCGCGATTCTGGCGCTACGTGACGAGTTTGACGGCGAGGAAGGGGGACAGGTGCATCCGTGAGCCGCGTACGGGGACCCGTCGTGTCAGCTGTCGCCGGCGGATGGCCAGCCATCGGGCATGACGCCGGCGACCTTCACATGGCCTGTGCGCAGGGCCGCCATTAAGTCGCGGACGCCCGCCTGCATCGCCTCATGCCGTGTCCGGGCGGCCTCGAGCATCTCGATCTGTTTGGACTCCGGCAACCCGTCGACCTCCGCGAGGTCGAGTGTGGCGGCAAGGTAGCGGGCCTTCGCCTTGGCGGCCTTTTCGATCACCCTCTGCACCTCGCGCGGGGTGACCTCGACCAGCGTTTCCCGGATTTGCGTCCGTTCGGCCCGTTGGATGGTCTGTTCCAGGGCGTGCAGATAGTCCGACAGCGTCGGCTCGGCTGGCCGGTCGGGCCTCGGCAGGGCGGTTGCCTCGGGCTCGCGGTCGCTGGCGGTGAACAGATCCGCGAACGGACGACGGCGGTTGCCGGGGCGGCCGCCGTCGAAGATCGTTGCTGCGGTCATGGGCGCCTCGTCTTTTCCGGTTGGGCATCGGGCACGCTCGAATGCAGTCGCCATGCATGCGACGTGCCAGCTTGCCGGTTATCCCCAAGGCCCACGGGTTCCGGGCGAATTGGCTCGCGACCTCTGGCATGCGTGCGGTTTGCCCGGTCGAAATCGCCGGGCAGTTTCTGCCTGCTGGCGGTCGGCCGGTCGCTGTCCTACATAACCGGGGACGGCTACCGATATGAGCGGAACAGCAGGTTCGCCCTTCGCACACCAACTGCCTTGGAAAGGCCGGCTCATGGTCGATCAGCGCGCCGTGCCATCGGATATCGCCGATTTCGATCTTACGATCTGCGGGATCGATGAACTGCACCACCACAGCACGGCACCGATCACGCACGTGCTGTCGATCCTGGACCCGGAAGCGCCGGTCCCACAGGCGTTCGAGGGATATGCTGCCCTGCGCCAGCACTGGGTGCTGCGGTTTCACGACGTGAGCGCCCCGATCGGGGATGCCCGTGTGCCGGAGCAGGCGGACGTCGA